>CAZGVW010000233.1:0-11451 GCA_964529265.1 uncultured Phycisphaeraceae bacterium | reverse complement strand
AGCGTCGATGACGCCTGCTCCGCCGGGAAGAAGGTCGGAGAGCCGATCATCGATCGTTCCCGCGACGGCGATGTCCGCGAGCAGAACCCTCGGATCGGCGCCTGCCCGCACGTTGGTCAACTCCAACTGTGACACCGCGATCGTCGGCGACGGCGAGGAAAGCTCCGGCCGGACCGCTCCCCCCCCGGGCGAGCCGCCCGCAGTGACGTTAACGGTTTGCATTCCGTACGCCGTCAGGCGCACGGCGTCAGACCCGAGCCCCGATATCGAGGCCTGAATGCGGCGGTCGCCAAGGGCCGCGCTGGGCCGCACTGCTTCAACCCACAGCAGGAGCTCGCCCCCGTCCAGCGACAGGCCCAGATCCTCCGGCGCGTAGGACTGACCGGGCGCAATGAAGTCGCCGCCGAGAGCCGCGTCGGCCATGTTCCGGGGCTCGCCGCCGTCCTTCAACCAGAGTCGGAGCTGTCCGGACCCCGGGAAGTACGTGTTCGCGCCGCCGGAGAGCGGAGTGACGAGGGTCACATCTTCGGGCAGGCAGGCGTCGTATTCGAACACGATTGTCGCCTTCTCGAGTTCGGGCGTCGCGTAGACGCGCAGTGTCATCGGAACGAAGCGGTCCTCCTCCGACTCATCGTCGTGCTCCGAGTCTGGATCGCGGTCGTAGCCATCCGCGAAGCCCGGAACGTTGTCGCCGTCGCGGTCGCCGGTGTTGATGGCGATGAGCTTCCCGGGCAGGCCCTTTTCGTCCTCGATCTCGTCTTGGGCGACGCCGCCGCCTGGCGGCTTCAGGCCAACGCTATTGTCGCTGTCTATGTCCAGGTCAATCCCAACGACCGTGAACGTGCACGAATCGCTGCATGTGTTTCCGGTCGGCGTGTTGCGGGTCACGCTGACTGAGACCGGTCCGGGCTGCGTCACCTCGATTGATGTGCCTGATCCGACGTCTCCAGTCGACCAGGTCAGGGTTCCTCCTCCGATCCCGCCTGCGGAGAGCTGGACTTTGAGCGGAGTACCGTCAGAGGGGAGCAGCAAATAGTCGGGGCAAAGGATTTCGACCTCGCAAGGGTCGACTGGAGGCGGTCCTCCGCCCCCGCCGCCTGGCGGCCCTCCCGGATCTCCAGGCCCCGGCCCTGTGCCACCGCCCGGATCGGTTTCCCCGCCCTCTCCCGTTCCCTCCCCCGGATCCTCCCCCGGGTCGCCGGGGCTTCCGCCGCAGATGGTCGGGCAGTGCAAGAGGTCGCACCAGCACCCGCGCGCCACATGCCCAGCAAGGGGGTCGCCCCCGGCGCCCGCCGCACTCACCCTCCCCATGTTCGCCAGCAGCAGCGACAGGTCAGCCGCGGTGACGAAGCCGTCGCCGTCGAGGTCGCCTTCGAGCGGGCCGCGGGCGGCGCCCGCGCCGCCGAAGTTCTGAAGGGCCGCGGCAAGGTCCGAGGCATCGACGTCGCCATCGGCGTCGAGGTCGCCGTTCAGGTAGATCGGGAGTTGGCCCGCGGCGTCGCCATCCAGCGAGTGCAGGAGGGCGCCGTCGGAGCCGCTGAAGATGTGCGTGCGCGTGTAGACGTTGTGGTCGGTGGCGCGGAACCAGCCTTCGATGCGGAGGTCCGGAGCGCCATCGCCGTTGACGTCGCCGGCCGCGGCGACGCTTTGCGCGAAGGCCTCGAACTCCGCGCCCTGCAGCGTGCGGAGGAGGTCGCCCGTTGCGCTCGAGAAAACATGCACGCGTCCGGAGGGCGGGGTCTGCATGGAGGCGCGCGGGGCGGCGACGGCGACATCGGCCGCGCCGTCCCCATTCAGATCGCCGATGACGGCTGCGCCGGCGGCGAAACCATCCCCTGGTACGCCGCTGGCGAGCATGCGCAGTGTGCGGCCGTGCGCGCCGGAGACGATGAGCGCGCGGCCGATCGCGGATCGGGAACCTTCGCCCGCCGGGCGGAGTTCGAGCCGATCCTGGACGCCGTCGTGGTCGACGTCGAACGGAGTCTCGGGTTCGGGCGCCGGCGCCTGTGTGGCCACGCCCTGCTCAGGCGCGACTGACGTGTCGTCGTGCGCCTCGCGCGGCGGAGTCGCACTCTGTGCGGAAAGGCCCGAGGCGCCGAAAGTCAGCGCGGCGCAGCACAGCAGGCAGCATGACCCGCGGCAGGATCTGAAGGGAACGAAACGAACTCATGAGGTCGCCTCCTCGATTGGCCCGCGGCGAACGTCCGAGCCGCCGACCGGTTCGAGGAACGTAAGGTGCTTTCCACAAAAACAACATCCCCCAGTGGGGGATGTCATGCAGTTTTTTTGCTTCTTACATGTCCCGCTGGGGCCCGGCGAGATCCCAACCGCGGGGGCGCCGGACAAGCCCTCGACCGGAGTCCGGAGGCTGCCCGTTTACCCCCAACTCCCCAGCATCGCCGCCAGATCGCTCGAGTTCACGAAGCCGTCGTCGTTGAGGTCGGCGGGGCAGGGGGTGGGGAGGGCGGGGCAGGGGCCCCAGGCGCCCAAGAGAAGGGCGAGATCGCTGGAGTTCACGGTTCCGTCGCCGTTGAGGTCGGCGGGGATCTGGCCGGGGAAACTCAGCGGATCGGCGGGGTCGCGGCCGGCATCGAGTTCGTCGCGATCGAAGTGGCCGTCCTCATCGCGGTCGATGCCGATGCGGCGCTGGGCGCCGGCGGGAACGACGGTCCAGGTGAGTTCGCTGTCCGCCGCGGCGGACATGAGGAGCGTATCGGCCGCGACGATTTCCTCGGCGCGATCGGATTGGAGCATGCCGCCGGGGAGGTATTCGTAGCCGCGGGTGAGGCCGCCTTGGCGGCCCTTGACGATGAGGCCGACATCGCCGGCGTCGGCGAGGGCGCGCATCTGAGGGATGAGCGACCCGCCGCGGGAGGCGAAGGCGGAGGCGCCGGTCGTCTCCTGCTTGCCGACCGCGGCATGGGCATCGCGTCCGGCGGGGCCGGGGAGTTCGAGGGGTGTGGAAGGCGAGCCCTGCGGAAGGTCGGACCCGCCGAAGGCGAGCATGAGGGCGACGAGGTTGGCGACCTGCTGGTCGCTGGTCACCTGGAAGACGGGTTCGGCGAGGAAGCGCTCGACGGAATCGACGCTGCCATCGTGCAGGTAGCCGAAGCCGGCGGTGTTCGTGAGTTGCGTGGTGTTGAAGCCGGTCTTCTCGTACATGTTGCGAAGTTGCGGAATCTTCATGCTGATGTTCGTGGAGCCATCGATGCCGACGAGGGCGAGGTGGCGCTCGCCGAAGGGGCCGGGGGGCACAGGCACGAACTGGAACTGGGCGTTGAGGAAGCCATCGGGCCCGGCGCCGGTCTGCGTGGTGTGGCAACTGACGCAGTTGACGATGTCGAGGCCATCGGTTCTGTAGTCGTTGAGGCCGGCGACGGCGTTGCCGTTGGGCAGCGGCTGGCCCGCGGGCGCGAAGCGGCCGGTGGTGTAATGGCCGGGCAGGGGGAGGTTTGTAGGAAGCGTGTTGTTGAAGTTGCGATAGGGGTTGGGGGGGTAGTGGATCGTGGCGAGGAAGTCCTCGTATTCCTGCATTTCGGCGGGGGTGAGCATGTCGTCATCGCCCTGGAGGAGGATGAACGCGCCGTTGAACTCCTCGAGGCCGAAGCGATCGCCGCGCCAGTGGAAGGGTTCCTTGCCGACGATGTCCTGCATGGTTTGCGTGGTCATCGGGCCCTTCATGGGGTGCCAGCCGGGACACGGGCCGAAGATGCAGTTCTGATCGAAGGCCTTGACCGTGCCGGAAGGGTCTCCGAGGTCCCACGCGAGGCGATCCATGCGGGCATCGACATGGCACGAAGCGCACGAGATGTGACCGAGGCCGGAGTTCTTGTGCGTGTCGTAAAGGTGCTTGCGGCCTGCCTTGATGGCGACGGGCGAGGGGTCGTAGAAGGGGATGCGCGCGGTTTCGAGTTCCGTGGCGAGATCGATGATCGAGACGCTGGATTCGAACTTGTTGAGGACATAGAGGCGGCCGTTGGCCTCGTCGAGGGCGAGGCCGGTGGGGCCCTCGCCGACTTCGATGGTCGGCGCCAGGCCGGCGCGGGCGCCCGCGGCGTCGATGACGACGACGTTGTTCGAGCCCATGCCGGAGACGAAGCCCTTGGTTCCCGCATTGTTCCAGACGATGCCGCGGGGGTCGCCGAGGCTCTGATCGCGCTCGGATTGCTCGATCGGGATGAAGGGGATGTCGTCGGTGTAGGTGAGGTGCGGGTTGAGGTCGGTGATGGATGGCGCGGCGCCGCGCGATGTGTCAACCGTGGCCATATTCACGCGGAGGAAGCGGCCGCTGATGACGGGCTCGAAGCGGATTTCGTTCGTCGCTTCGGTGCCGACCACGGTGATGTCCTGCGTCGCGGGGTTCACGGCGAGCGCCATGCAGATGTTCATCAGGCGATCGGCGTAGGAGACGCTGAGCGAGCCGGTTTCGATGATGGCGACGTCGTGGTCGAGCAGGTCCCAGCCGATGGGGCGCGTGGAGTTCGCCGCGAGCGGGCCGCTGACAAGATTGGTCCAGTCGCCGTTGTTGTCGTCGAGCCACTGGCCGGAATCGTTCTTGCGCACGATGAGGCCCACGGCGGGCGGCGTGGGATTGCCCGGGCGCTGCGCCGGCCGGAATGCGGCGCCATCGTTCGGCGGGGGATTCACGCCGCCATAAGGGCCGAGCGGATCGCTCACGACGTTGGGCCCGAAACCGGGCTCGTCCTCCGAACCGCCGAGGAGGATGGTCGTGCCGTTGCCGCTCTCGAAGACCGCGGCATACACCTTCGACCCGTCCGGGCTCACGGCGAGGGCGCGCGGGTCTTCGCCTTCGATCGCGACAGTGTTTGGCGCGATGCCGAGATTCGCCGGATCGAACACCTGCACGACATTCGCCTGCGAGCAGGAGACAAAGGCCCGCTCCGGCGCGCCGGCGAAGACCACATCCGCGGGCTCATCGGCGGTCTGGAGCGTCGCGATCACGTTCATCGTCACGAGGTCCACGATGCTCACGCTGTCCGACACCTGGTTGACCACCCACACTTCCATGTTCGTGCGAGCCCGCACGGACACGGGATCGAGTCCGACAGGCACGGCCCCGACCCGCGTCAGGCCCATCGGCGTGATGTTGAACACCTCAAGGCGATTGTCGGGCGTGTTCACGGCGAGCAGCCGCGAGCCATCGGGGGTCTTGTCCAACGGGTGGATGTGCGGCGTCTCGAAGTTCACGAACGACGGCGCCCCACCGCGCACGGCGTCCTGAACCTGCGCGGCGTGGTCCCCGGCGCGCAGCGAGTCGGCGTCCTCGGCGAGCGCGATCGTCATTCCGCCCAGGCAGCCCGCGCCCGCCGCGAGACCCGCGACCAATCGTCCCTTCCGCATGTCCGTTCCCTCCCAAGGCCGGCGTCCGCGATCGCGCGCCCCGACGGCGCTTCCGACTCTCTCTGATCAGGAGTCAGGCTACCGCCGGGGCTGCGAGTGCCGCAAGGAAAAAGACTCGGGTGGGCCCCAGTCTACCCCCAGGCGCCCAGGATGATGCCCAGGTCGGTGGCGTTGACGATGCCGTCGCCGTTGAAGTCCGCGGCGCAGTCGCCGGAGGCCCACGCCCCGAGCAGGATCGCCAGATCGGAGGCGTTCACGACATCGTCGCCGTTCAGGTCGCCCGGACGCCGGTTGATGACGCGCAGCCGAGCCAAGGGGTCGCCGATGGGTGTGCTCTGCCACGACAGCCCGGGCAGCGCGCTGTACGCGGCTTCCGCGAACGTGAGGCCGTGGCGGATCATGTTCTCCGTCAGCAGTTCGAGGTCGGCGATGGCGAAAGTGAAGGGCTCCGCCACCGTGGCGATAGTGAACGAGCCGCCGCCCGCGATGAAATCCAGTGCCTGGCCCTGATTTCCCCGTGACATCCCGTCCACGATGCTGTTGCCGCCGAAGGATTCGTAGGCGATGAACATCGCCGCGGGGTGCAGCAGCGGAGCGTAGGTGGAGATGTACGTCCCCTGGCCCACGGGGTTCTCGCCGCACACGCCCGTCCCGAGATCGATCTTGTGGTTCTCACCGTAGGTGCCGATGACGAGCAGCGGCTTCGACTGATCGGGCAGTTCGTGCCCTTCGAAGAACGCGAATGTCTCGTCGTGCAGCACACTGACATCGAACGCGCCGAGGTTGATGCGGGCGCGGTCGAAATCGTCGAACGACGTGAAGAGCCCCACGAAGCCGTCATCATCCAGCTGCTCGGAGCAGGCGTATTCGTCGAGCAGCGCTTGCGTCTTGCACGGCGAGACCACGAGATTCTGCGAGCGCTGGATCAGCGCCGCCACGTTCGCCACGGCGGAGCGCGTCGCATCCGGCGCCGCGTCCAGCCGGCACACAAGATAGATATCCCCCGGCGTGAGGCCGTCGAATCGCCAGAACGCGCCGGCGGGCTGGCTCGCCGTCTGCAGCGTTTCGATGTTCGCGCGGCTGATCGACTCGATCGGCGCATCGAACACCAGGTGATACGGATTATCCACCACGCCGTGGTGCAGTGTGGGCAGCTGCCCCGCGCCCGCCGCCTCCAGGTTCTGCTGCATGAGCGCGAGTTCGCTCTCGACGCTGCTCCACGTGGAGTTGAAGTTAAACTCCGCCTTGCCGTTGATGCGCGCCGGCAGCCCGCGCGTCGTCGCGATCGCGATCACCTGCTGCGAGCGCGGAAACGCGCTGCCGTTGTTCAAATACGCCAAGAGCGGCGCCCTGATCTTCGTCAGGTAGTCATCCCGCGAGATCGATCCCGGCGCCAGCGTCGAATCCGCCAGATCCAGCTGCAGCACGCCCGGATGCGCCGCGACGTACAGCTCGCGCACCGCCAGCGATTCCGCGTTCGCCGAGTTGTAGAGCAGCAGCACGCGGTCTTCAGTCAGCGCCAGCGCCTCGGCCCCGCCGCACGCCGCAACCACCACCGCCGCCGCGGCAAGCCGGCCCGCCCCGGCGCGCACGACACCGCGCCGGCGACCGCCCGTCTCTGCTCTTCCATTCTGGGTCATCGACCCGGCTCTCCGACCCCTCCCCGACTCTTCACTTGAACTGTAGACGCCTCACGCCCCCGCGCCCCGCCCCACCACATCGGCAGGGCCGCGATCACCCCGTCCGCCGCCGCCGCGAGCCCCCGACCAGCGCCCCGAATCCAAGCAGCGCCGCCGCCCCCGGCGCGGGCAGGAACGTGATCTTGTCAATCCCCAGTTGGCCCGCGATCGGCGGCGGTCCACCGCCGGTCGGCGTGGGTGGGAACGTATCGTGCCGGATCAGCACGTTCTCGACCTCCTCGAGCGCCTCGAAGAACGAAAGCGTGCCGAACCCGATCGCCGTCCACAGCGATGCATCCGTCAGATCGACGCTGAACTCCGTCCACTCATTCTCCGCCGGCTTGAACGCGATGTTGTACTGGTAGAAGTTGGTCCTGCTCCCGATCCCGAAGTAGATCTGAAAATCCTGGCTCGTATCCACGTCGTTCAGCCAGAATGTCACTTCCGTGATCCCCGCCGCCACGTAGTCGCCCGCGTAGCGCGCATCGAACGGCCGCGCCCCGAAACTGCCGGGGCTCGTGCGAGAAACATGCAGATAGCCGTCCGCCGCGCCGTCCACGCCGCCCGTGCCCGGGTTGCCATACACGGCCCCGCCCGCCCACCCCGCCAAGTCGTCGGCGTTGGTCCAGTTCTCCTGGAAGAAGGGGCTGATCGCGCTCGCCGCCCCGCCCGCTCCCAGAGCGAGTGCGGCGGCCATCGCGCGGCCAATCAGGCTTTGCCCGGTCACAACGTGCTTCATGGCAGGTTCTCTCTCGCAGGCCCTATTCACGGACGCACGGCCCTCTCTTGCCGTGCGCGGTGAGCCAGTATACCCCCGTCCGCCGGGGGGGCCAGACAAAACCCGCAATCCGATCGCCCGAGAACAGGGGATTTCCGCGGCGTTTTCCGGGCGCTTGGGGGCGCCGGGGGCGCCGGGGGCGCGGCCTTCCGGGGCCCTCAGCCCGTCTCGCCCACCTGCCACCGCAGGAAGGCCACAATCGAGCCGCCCTTCGGCAGCAGGGCCTTGATCTTCTTCTCCGGGTCCTTCACGAAGGGCTGCTCCAGCAGCGCCACCTCCTCGAAGAACTTCCGCATCTTGCCCTCGACCATCTTCTCGGCGATCTCCCGCGGCTTGCCGCTCTCCATCGCCTGCTCCAGCGCGAACTTCCGCTCCTTCTCCACGATGTTCGCCGGAATGTCCTCCACCGTCACGCCCTGCGGACGCGGATGCGCCGCCGTCACGTGCATCCCCACCTCGCGCAGCATGTCCGCCGACACCGAGCCCTCGCCCTGCAGCAGCACGCCCGTCTTGCCGTCGAAGTGGATGTACGACGCGAAGATCGTCTCGCCCCCGCCCGACAACTTGTGCCCGCGCGCATAGGAGATGTTCTCGCCTGTGGACATGCGGATGTCGTCCACGACCCGCTTGATCTCCGCCGTCGCTGCGACGTCCCCCGACGCCTCCTTCAGCGCCAGTTCGGCGCACTGCTGCGCCGCCTTGATGAACGATTCGTTCTTCGCCGTGAAGTCCGTCTCCGCCCGCAGCTCGACGATGCTCCCGCTCCGACCGTCGCTCGAGATCGCCGTGGCGATGCGCCCCTCGCCCGCCGCCCGGTCGGTGCGCAGATCCATCTTGCCCTTGAGCTTCTTGCGCAGCCACTCCAGCGCCGCCTCGCGGTCGCCGCCCGTCTGCGCGAGCGCCTCCTTGCAGTCCATCATCCCGAGCCCCGTCGCCGCACGCAGGGCCATCACGTCCTTGGCGCTGATCTCCGACATGGTCGCGTCGTCTCCGTCTGCTTGTCTGTTCGTGATCGCTTGCTCGGCCCGCCGCGGACTCAATCGCCGCGGCCAGGAGGCGAATACCGCGCCTCTTCCCCCTCTCCCCGGCTTTCCGGGGAGAGGGAGGGGTGAGGGGCTCCTTCTTCCCCCTCTCCCCGCGCTTCGTGGGGAGAGGGAGGGGTGAGGGGCTCCTTCTTCCCCCTCTCCCCGCGCTTCGTGGGGAGAGGGAGGGGTGAGGGGCTCCTCCTCTACCCGTCCTACTTCTACTCTGCCTTCGTCTTACCGCCCCCGCCCGTCCCGCTCAGCCCGCACTCTCCGGCGTCGCCGCGGCAACCGCCGCCGATTCCCGCGCCGGTGTCTCGACGTCCGGCCCCGGGCCGTCCTCATCGCGCCGGTACTGGGCCCGGCGGCTGCGCCGCTGCGGCTGGTCGCCGTCTCCGCCGCGGTCGCCCGTCTTCGTCTGCCGCAACTGCTTGCCCTCGGAGCACGCCGCGCACAACTCGCGCACGATCACGTCGATCGCCCGCATGCTGTCGTCGTTCCCCGGGATCGGAATATCCGCCATGTCCGGGTCGCCGTCGGTGTCGATCAGGCAGATCGTCGGGATGCCCAGCTTCCGCGCCTCGCGCAGCGCGTTCACCTCGCGACGAACGTCGATCACCACCACCGCGCCCGGCAGCTTCTCCATGTGCCGGATGCCCTCGAGGTTGCGCTTGATCTTGCGCATCTCGCGGCGGAGGCGGCTCTCCATCTTCTTCGAATACGACTGGAAGTTGTCCGTCTGCTCGATCGCCTCGAGTTCCTCGAGCCGCTTCAGGCGAGAGCGGATGGTCCGGAAGTTCGTGAGCGTGCCGCCCAGCCAGCGCTCGATCACGTAGTGCATCTTCACGTCCGCCACGCGCGTCTCGAGCACCGAGCGCGCCTGCCGTTTCGTGCCGACGAACACCACGTCGCGCCCGTCCGACACCGTCCGGGCGATGAACTTCTTCGCCAGGAGGAGCCCCTTGATGGTCTCCTTGATGTCGATGATGTGAATCGCGTTGCGCTTGCCGTAGATGAACCGGCCCATCTTCGGATTCCAGCCGCTGGCGTGCTGCCCGAAGTGGATGCCGGATTCGATCAGGTCCTGAACGAGTGAGTTGGCCATGATGACGAGTCGCCTTTGGCAGCGAAGCCGGCGGAGACGGTGAACCGGTTCGAGAAGCGGGTGCGTCGCCGCAACGGCGCCCGCACTTCGCCTCGCGCCGACCCCGCATTGGGCCCGCTTGGGGAAAAGCCCGGCCCGCGAGGCGCAATCCCTGCCTCCGGGGCGGGCCGGATCTGGATGCACGAAGAACCCACCACCGTCGCCTGGCCCATCGCCAAGGCGTCCGGGGACGACCGCCGGTCGCGGCCGAATGCGGCAGTCTAGCCGCCCAGGGGCAGGATTCGCAACCTGGAAGGGGGATAACCCGGGCGGTACCCAGGGGGGGGTACCACCGCTGCCACTTGGATACCCCTCCAACCCTCGTGGGCGAGCCGGCGAACCGCCATGAGGGAATCGTCACTGTGTCTTGAGGCGACACGTCGGCGCATACTCGCCGAGGCGAACCCATTCATAGCAATGGACTTCTGCCGTCGCGTTCAAGCGATGCCCGAGAAAGATAGCCAATGGCGATGGGCCAGCGAAGAACAGGTGAATGCGTCTTGCGCCTCCGATGTGCTTGGCGACGTGCTGCTTGATAACGCTCGTCGCCCTGTTGGCGTGCGGGGCGTCAGCGATCGGCGACGGTGTGTGTATCGCCAAGTGCCGCGCTGTTCTCAGCATGGTTCCTTCCAGAAACAGTGCGACTTCGGCGCCGATCTCCCGGGTGACTCCGACCGAAACAACTAGGTCCGCAACCGAGTCGTCGGTTGCCGGCCCAGTGACGTGCGCTGCCGCCTCGAATGGCGGTGTGCTGGCATCCTCATACGCGTCGGTGGACCAGTACGATCCTCGGTAGTTCACGTCGATGCTGAACCCCGCCACCGCCGAGAACACGCTCCCGATCGCGAAGGCCGCGGAGAGCCGCCGTTCGCCCGTCAGCTGCACGCGCCGAGGGCGGGCCTGCTCACAAACCCAATCTCTGGTCATCTCCAGGGAGTCGGTAAGCGACTCCCACCGCTCGGCGGGCGGGTACGACCGCGAATCACCCCCGAAGTACTCTCCCCACTCGAAACGGATCGCGCCGAATGGTCCAGAGTCGTCGTTTTTAGCGGTGTGCACACGCACGACGCCCGGCTTCCGAGGTGCGTCCTGCGGCCGCGCGGCATCCAGTGCTGCCTCGACTTCGGACCGCGCGATGAGCACGTTCTTCCGCGACATGGCGAGCGCGCGCACCCTCCTGAACGCGTCCTTGGCGTGGCGGGCCGGATACTCCTCAAACTCTGGGAAGTGCTCTTGGAGCCTATGCACAAAGAGCGCCTCCGCCTCCACGCATGTGGAATGCTCGTACTCGATAAGCACGCGTTCAAAAAGGAAGTGCGAATCATCCTCGGAACGGCCGAGCCCAACAACGAGGTCTCTGTACTTCGTGAACGAGTTCACGGCCACGCCCGATTCGTGTCCATAGACCCTGAACGGGTCGCGCACCCTTCTGAGCCCGTTCACCAGTGGATGAAGTCTTTCGGACAG
>CAZGVW010000232.1:0-5461 GCA_964529265.1 uncultured Phycisphaeraceae bacterium | reverse complement strand
CGCCCGCCCTTGGCGTGGAGGACGCGCACGGCGCCGGCCTCCCAGTCGATGTCCTTGGTCCGGATCGCCAGCGCCTCCCCGGCACGGAGCCCCGCCCGGGAGAGGAGGGCGATGAGGGCCCGGCACGCGGCTGGCCTCCGCCACGAAGTTGCCCACATCCCGCTCACTTCACCGGGTTCTGGGCGGATTCGCCTTGATGTCTCGCGCGGTTCCTGCCCTTGTGTGTCCAACGCCGCAGCGCAGGCCGCCGCGAACCTCCCCATGCGATAGCGCCGCATCACGATCCGCCAACGGCAGATCCTCGTCCCTGAGCACGATCAGCCGCGGCTCGTTGCACACCGCGCAGGGCTCCGGCCATTGGTCGCGCGGCAGCGTCTCGGCGTCCACGAAGACCAGTTGCGGCGCATCGCCTGGCGTGAGCCCGCACGAGGCGCACACTCGAAGGCGGCCGCTCCGGCGCTCGGCGCGGCGCACCCGGTTGGCGAGCGCGCGGCTCACTTCTCCCGCCTCCCCGGCGCGCGCCCCGAGCCCATTGACTGCTCGAGGTCGGTCAGCCGCGCCTCCAAGTCGTCCAGTTCGACGGCGTCGCGCCCGAAGCGCAGTAGCGACGTCGCGGCCGAGACGCGGGCCGACCAGGTCGCCGCTGGGTCGGTCATCACCTTGGTCAGCGTGGCCACGGCGGTGGGGGCGTACTTCTGCGTGAGCGAGATCGCATGCCCGAACGCCTCGCGGCGGGCAGCGCGGAAGGCGCGCGAGAACGCGGGCTCGGCGAGCCAGCGGCGCAGCGAGCGCTCCCCGACGCCCGACGCCTCCGCGGCGCGGGCGATCGTGGGCTCGGCGAGCAGCGCCATTAGGGCGCGTTGCTGGCGCGGAGTCAGCGAGTTGGCCCCGGTGGCGGACATTGGCGGACAACTCCGGACAGTGGCGCCCCAGCGGCCCCACGTTGGCCCCTGGCGGCGCGGCCATCCCCCCGCGGGCGGGGAACTTGCCCACATCCCGCCCACATGGCGCGCTTTCGGGGGGATTTGCCTTGATGTCGGGGCCGACTTGCCCCTGCATGTGTCCTGCGCGGGGCGCATGCCGCGTCCCGCCGAATGCAGGAGGCCCAACGATGGCCGCGAAGAAGAAGACAGCGACGACGACGAAGCCGAAGATGTCGAAGAGCGCCGCCCGCGCCGAGGGCGCGCAGAAGCAGAAGGCCGCGCGCGACGCGGCGAAGGACGCCCCCCTCCACGAGGGGACGGTGGTCCGCGGCGACGGGCAGGTGGTGAAGGTCACCGTCCCGCCGGACGATGCGCCCGCGAGCGCCGAGGCCACGCCGAAGAAACAGGCCAAGGGCGGCAGGCCCGCCAAGCAGCAGAAAGGCAGTTCCCCGAAGCCGGCCAAGCCCCCCAAGGCCGCCAAGGCCCCGAGGCCGAAGCGCACGAGTCTGCTCGACGCGGCCGCGGCGGTCCTGGCCGAGGCCAAAGGCGCCGATGGCGGCCAAGGCGATCGTCGGGCAGGTCACGGCCAAGGGGCTGTGGACGCCGCGCGACGGCAAGACGCCGCACGCGTCGCTCTACGCCGCGATGATCCGTGAGATCGGGAAGAAGAAGGGCGAGTCGCGCTTCCGCAAGGTGGACCGCGGGCTCTTCGCGGCCGGGGGCGCAAGCGGGAAGGGAGCGTGACCCATGACCTGCCGCGAACTTCAGGAACTGCTGCGCGACCTGATCGAAGGGCTCGTCGACGCCCGCGACGACGAGGACGACCCGCTCGCCGAGTTCGCCGAGCGCGCGGTCGGCGTGCGCGCGGTGACCACCTTCGACGAGGCGGGCGTGCTCACCACCGACAAGGGTATGGTCGTCGCGTGCGACGACGGCGGTGAGCTCCAGATCACCATCGTCCGCAGCCGCGCCGGCGGGAAGGAGGACGAATGATCGCCCCCACCCCCGACAACGCGAACCTCGTGCCGCTCGAGGACGCGTGCCCCAACTGCGGCGAGCGCGACACGGACATGCTCGTCTGGCTCGACCCCCCGGATGATGAGCGGGTCGAATGCCAGCGCTGCAAGGCGGTGTATTCGCCGGGAGGTCCACGCGATGAGCACTGAGCGCGAGGAGCCCTTCTCGGTCGAGGCCGACCACCTCGTCCGCAGCGTCGTCCCCCGGAAGGGCCGGCCCTACGAGCACCGCTGCGAGCGGGCGACCTTCGAGCGGATCGCGCACGCCTGCGACGAGGCGGGCGAACGGGGCGTCACGCTCGAGGAGCTGGTCGCCGGCGAGCAGGTCCCGCACACGCAGGCGGCGGTGGCGCTGGCGTTCCTCAAGGAGCGGGGCTGCGTCACGACCCGCTTCCGGCGCTCCTTCCCGGCGTCGGGAGGCGTCTACGAGGACGCCATGATCGAATGGCATGCCCTGCGCGAAGGAGCGCCGGGAAGCGCCATCTCCCCAGGCGGCTGAGCGGCTCATCGCTCCGCCCCACCACCCTCGGCGGTCGCCGGGGGTGTTTCTTCGGCCGTGAAGTGACGCGGAGAACGATGGTGTACTCTCCTCGCGGTGCAGATGCCATCGTTCCAACAGTGGGCGCCTTGGGCCGACAAATACAGGGTCGAAGACCGCGGCTGTCCAGGCGTATACCTGCTTGCGCGATTTGAGGCAGGCCCTCCGGCACGGGTCGATCCGCTTTGCCCGGAGGTGGTATACATCGGTGAGACGTGCACCCAGACGCTTGAGGCGAGGTGGTATCAGTTCAACAAGTCGGCTTTTGAGCAGAAGGCCGGGCACTCTGGGGGATGGACGTTTGCGGCTCGGTTCTGCCAGAACAAGGTCATGCCGCCCTTCCCTTGGCTCTATGTCGCGCCTCTCCCAGTTCGTCTCGGGGAGCCGCATTGTTCGGCGTACATCCGCTTTGTTGAGCGATTGCTCATTTGGGAGCATGTTCAGCGATTCGGCAAGCTGCCTTGTTGCAACAGCAAGTGACCGTGACGGTGGGAATCGCGCCGGGATCGGCACGACGCTATTCTCTCCTACATGCTCGATGGCGACATCCTGCGACTGGTGGATGCTATTCGACGCAGCCACTCCGACGTGAAGCCCGGCTCGGACTATATCTGGTCCGCGCCGCCACCCATCAAGGTCATTGATTGTGTGTTGTCCCTCAACCGCAGGTACGACGCGTTCGCGCTGCCTCGGGTCCTGGCCTTCGTGAAACGGTTTCCCGAGGTTCAGCGGTTTGACGATCTGAGGCGGCTGATCGATGCATGCACGACGCCTTCGGCCTTCATGGAGGACGCGCTCGCCTATCGCCATCCAGCCCGGGCCGAGACGCTGAGCGGCGTCCTCGATTACGCGATGCGTACAGAGCATCGCTTCGACGGGGCCACGGATGGGGAGCGCATGCACCAATGGGCGGCGAGCGCTGTGCCGAGCGATTTCACGAAGGTGGGAGTGAAGGGATTCGGCCTTGCAGGCTTCCAGTACCTTCGCATGCTCTTCGGGGCCGAGACCACCAAGCCGGATGTGCACGTCATCAACTACGTGTCCGACATCGTTGGCCGCAAACTCAGGGACGTTGACGCCCTCGGGCTGCTCGAGCGCGCCGCGGCTGAGGCGGGGTTGCCGCTTCGCTGGCTCGATGTCGCCATTTGGGAGTCGCGAGCGCGGCCGGATCAGGGCGGTGGTAAAGCCTGCTTTACTAGGGGGCGCGGCTAGGAAGCGATCCTTTACTAGCGGGTCAATGGGCCATCGGCGAGCAACTCGATGGGTCGATTCTTCATCAACACCTTTGTCCCGCTCGCCGCGAGCCCCGCTGGTCGTCGTGCGAGCAAGGAGTTCCAGCTGCCGCCCTTCATCGACGGCTCCATTCGCCGGGAGCCCGACCTCGAGCACGCATTCCCGTCGATCAGCTGCCTCTGCCGCGCTGGTGCATTTGCGCCGCGGCTGGGGGAGGGCGATGTTGTTGCCTATCTGACGCGAAAAGGCCGGTACGGCGCTCCTGAGGGACATCGGCGGCTTGTGGCGATCCTGCGCGTCATCCGTTGCTTCGAGTCGCATGATGACGCCGCCGCCTGGTACTGCGGTCAAGGGCTCCCTGTTCCAAGCAACTGCATGGTCGAGGGCAACTGGCCGAATCCAGTTGCGCAAAGCCACCGCATCAATACAAACAAGGGATTCCCCGACGAGGAGTTCACGCGGAGGTGGGACATCGAGTACCGGCATCGATCGCGCAAACACGGCGAGTTCCGCGCATGTGCCGCCATTTGGATCGACGTCCAGTGGTCGGCGCCCAAGATCCACGATAATGATCTCGTCGCCGTGTTTGGGAAGATTCCAGGCACTCAGAACCCTGGCGCTCATCCGATCAAACTCCTTGAGGTACTGATGGAGCGTTTCGGGATTGCCGCTCCGCCTTCTTCCCCGTGAACCCCTCCCAGCGCTGCACGATCACGTCGCAATACGCGGCGTCGATCTCCATCAGGTACGCACGGCGGCCCGTCTGCTCCGCGGCGATGAGCGTGGACCCCGATCCCGCGAACAGGTCCAGCGCGTTCTCGCCCGGCCGCGACGAGTACTGCATGGCCCGCACCGCCAGTTCGACCGGCTTCTCGGTGAGATGCACCATCGACTGCGGGTTGACCTTCTTGACGCTCCAGAGGTCGGGAACGTTGTTGGGGCCGAGGAACACGTGGGCGGCGCCTTCACGCCAACCATAGAAACACCATTCATGCGCCCCCATGAAGTCCTTGCGGGTCAGCACGGGGTGCTGCTTGTCCCAGATGATGGTCTGCGAGAAGTAAAGCCCGGACGCCTTCAGCGCCGGGTAGTTCGCCACGTTCGCGTAGCCACCCCAGATATAGAACGCGCGGCCGGGCTCGAGCGCCCGGGCCAAGTGCCCGAACCAGGTCAGAAGCATCTGCCCGAACGCCTCGTCCGAGACGAAGTCGTTGATCAGCGGCCGGTCCTTGGCGCGCATCTTGCCGTGCGTCGGCTTGGCCTTCTCGGGATGGCGGGCGAGGTCGAACTTCTGGTGGTGGCTTCCTGAAGCCCCCTTCTTCTTCTGCGGCGCGCTGAACGAGGAGTTCCCCGCCGCGATGGCGTTGTTCGACCGCGGCTCGACGCGGACGTTGTAGGGCGGGTCGAGGTTGGCCAGGTGGATCGCGGCCCCGTCGAGCAGGCGATCGACGTCCGCGGCGCTCGCGCTATCGCCGCACAGCAGCCGGTGGTCGCCCAGGATGATCAGGTCGCCCGGCTTCGTCACCGGCTCATCCGGCGGCGCAGGGACGAGATCGGGATCGGTCAGCCCCGCTTTCACCTCCTCGCCCAGCAGCCCGGCGAGTTCATCCGGATTGAACCCGAGCAGCGACCAGTCGATGTCCACCTCGCCGAGCGCCTCCAGCTCGGCCGAGAGCAGGTCCATGTCCCATGTGGCCAGTTCGTTCGTCTTGTTGTCGATGACGCGGTAGGCCCGGGCCTGCTCGGGCGTG
>CAZGVW010000231.1:0-6137 GCA_964529265.1 uncultured Phycisphaeraceae bacterium | reverse complement strand
CCCGGCGATTCTGCCCGGATTCACGTACGCGAACGTGGCGCAGCCGGCGAGGAACAGTGCGATGACGGCGATCGCGATGGTTCCCACGACGCCCGAGCGGCGGGACGCAGACGCCTTCGCACCCCGCCCGGGCGAATCGTCGGCGCCATGAGCCCCGCTCGTCGAACATCACGTCGATGATTTGTCCGATTCGTGGGACTCGCGGCGATGGCGTTGACGCCTGTAGTCGGCGATCTTGTGGCGCAGGATGCCGATGAGCCAGGTGCGGATGGCCGCCTCATCGCGGAATCGCTCCTGGTCCCGAAGAGCGGCGAGGATCGTTTCCTGAACGAGGTCCTCGACGGTGGCCTGATCGCGAACGCGTGATCGACCATACCGGCAGAGCGCCTCCCAATGCTGGTCCAGGAGGAGGTCGGCCTGGCCGTGGCGGGAGAGCGCGGTGCCCTCATCGCGTTGTCGCGGCTCGCGCGTCGTGTCCACTTCATACCTCGGGAAGGCGCCGGCAGTGCCTTGTGCTCGCGGCAGCGCCGGTTGGCGCGTCATATCAACAGCCAGGTCGGGGAGTCCATTCCTCGATTCTACCGGAATGCTACCGCGACCAGCCAGCTCGGCAGTTCGCGCACTCGACGGCCCCGCCGCGGTCAGGATGTATCCGGCTTGCTGTAAGGCAACGCAGTCCGGCACCGACCCACTGAAGACGAAGCCGCCGCCTCCGGGCCCGCCCGGCGCGTGCAGAGGCCACGGAACGCCTCGGCGCCTCGCATCTCCCCGGTGCGCCACTCCCGATCGTCCTGGGTGACCCGGAGGCGCGGCAATGATCCAGACGGATGTGGCCATCTCGCCCGGGAACTCGGGTGGTCCGATGGTCGATGGCGAGGGGCGCATGGTCGGGATCGTCGTCTCGAAGCTGGCCGGTGGCGGAGCCGAGAACGTCGCGTTTGTCATTCCAGTGTCGGTGGTGCGGACGTTCATCACGGCGCACCTGCCGCACGGGGAGGAGCTCCGGTAGCCACCGCACGCGCTCAACGGTCGGCGCGGCGCGCCGCGACACCCGTACGGATCTCGCCGGGCGTCAGACGACCGCCCCACATGCGATTGGCGCGGCGCACGAACATCCCGAGTATGTTGACCACGCTCATCTCGGGCCAGGGCACGGGCGAGTGGCCACCAAGCAGGCGCGAGGCGATCGCCCGGCCGATCAGCGCCATGGCGCCGAGCTTCTCAGTCAGACGGCGACGCGGCTTCTCGCCGGAGCAGACCATCGCGACGACGGTAAGGTCGTCGTCGGACTCCCGGCCGCCGCGGAACGCCTCGACGTGCTCGACGACGCTCTGCACGAGCATCTCCGGCCGTTCCGCGTCCAGTCGGCCGAGCAACCGGACGAGCCCGACCTCGCCCAGCATCACACCGGCGGGGTCAGACGCCTCGATGATGGAGTCTGTGTAGACGAGCAGGACGTCGCCCGCAGCGAGGCGCACCAGCACCTGGTCGTACCCGGCAAGGTCAACGACACCCAGCGGGAGGTTGGAGTGCGTCTCGGGCGCGCGCAGGCGCGTGGGATCGGCCAGGACCGTCCACGTGCGGCTTCGCGCGCAGTACCAGACCGGTCGAGGATGGCCGGCATTGGTCGCGGTCACGCAATCCGTAGCGGACCAGTACGTCGCAACGACCGCCGTCGCGAAGCGGCCCTCCGTCGCGGCTGCCTTGAACTCGTGATTCAGGGCGGAGACGAACGCACTCTGGTCCACGTAGTTGATGTAACGCCGCATCAGGTCGCGAAGCGTGCGCGCGAGAGACGCGACGTCGTCGCCGTGCCCGGCCACGTCCGCGACGAGGATCCGTGCGATTCGCCCCGAGCCGCACGTGGAGACGTAAAGAACGTCGCCACCGGCCACTGCACCGTGATATGGTCGGGAGTAGACGTGGACGACCAGGCCGGGGACGGCGATCGAACTGTCGATGTGGTCGTTGCCTCCCCAGACCTCCATGCACGAGAGGGAATGCGGCTCCGATGTCGCGCCGGGGTGCCGGGGGTGCGCTGAGTGCGTGGGATGCGCGGGATGCGGGAGGTCCGGGGGCAAGGTGGCGCTCGTGTCGGATACAGGGTGTGGCATCGCATTCCCGCTGTGCCGGTCCCGCAAGTGAGTCGCTCGAGGAGGCGGGGGCCTTACAGTTGCCCACGCATCCGCAGGGTTGGACCATGAGCTTTGGCCGGCGGAGATGCCTCGAGCAGGTCGGACGCGACAAGCGATCGTATCGAGCTGGAGTCGCGGGTGGCGAGAAACACGTCAACGACGGCCCTGTGGGCTGAACCGCCGATCGTCCTCTCAACGGCCCGGGGTGTATCGGGGACCGGCAGAATGGATCACGCCGTCCGACCGCGCGTGACCCGCGTGAGAAGCCGCGCCGGCATCGGCGTGTCGAGCTGCCACACGATGCTCATCGGACGGCTGCCTTCGTGCGACACGTACCGGGCCGGGCCGAGGAACGCGTACGGCGAGGCGAGCCCGCCCGGCACGTACTTGTGCTCACGCACGAAGAGCAGCGGCGTATATCCCTCCCTGCGATGACGGATGTAGCGCCGGCCCGTCGGCGAGTCGGCGGACGTCGTGCTCTGCGACTGCCAATGAAAAAGACAATCGCTGATCGCGTAGTCCTCGTACATGGTCGTGGGCGAGTACGCATCCTCCGTCTTGTGCAGCGTGACGAAGAAGGCATCGACCTTCCGCGCGGCCAGGTGCAGAACGCCCTCGCGGAAGTCGGGACGGCGGTCCATGTCCCAGTGTCCGAGCCCGGTGAGGATCTCGTCGCGCGTGTACTCCGCGTGGACGGCCAGCGGCCCCGCGAGATCGGTGATGAGCCCGGTCAGCCGCGTGTGGGTGTGCGCCCGCCGGTACTCGAGGATCGTCCGAAGGTCCGCGACTGCGGTCGGGTTGGTTCGCAGCCGCACGTCCGCCTCACTCAATGACATCGAGGCGCCTTCGCGGCCCCACAGGGTGACGTGCAGCATCGACAGCCGGCGTGTCTCGACGGGATCGGGCTGATCGAACGGCCGGGCATCGCCGAGGCCGTTGATGAGGAACTTGAGCTGTCGTGGGTCGTCGATGTGCGCCAGGCGGCGGATGCCCTTCGCAAGCTGGCCTTCGTCGGGGCTCTCGACACTGATTCCCTGACCCGAGTCAGCGAGGAGCCGCGACCACAGTCCGCGCTTCAGCAGCTCGTCCAGCGTGGTGTCGAGATAGTCGAGCGTCTCGCGAATCGCCGGCGGCCGCCCAAGGTGGCGCGCAAGATCCCGGAGGTCGTTCAGCATCTGCGGCCGTCGCAGTTGCAGCGACTGCTTCACGTTGTCGAGCACGCGCTGCTGGGCTACACGCTCCAGTTGGATCGAGCAGCCGGCCGGAAGGTGCGGGAATCCGTTCTCGATCTCGCGGTCGAGCTTGCCCGTCGGCTCCGTGCTCAGCGCCCGGAAGCGCGATGCGAAACGGAACTCGCGGCGCTGGGCACCGATGAAATCGAGCACCGTGAGGCAGTCCTTGTCATGGTGCAGCCGAAGTCCACGGCCGAGCTGCTGAAGATAAACCGTGAGGCTCTCAGTCGGTCGCAGGAAGAGCACCGTGTCCACCTCCGGGATGTCAATGCCTTCGTTGTAGAGGTCAACCACGAAGACGACGTTGACTTCGCGACGGACGAGGCGATCCCGCGCCGACCGGCGCTCGACGTCCGGACTCTCGGCGGAGAGAGCGAGCGCCGGCACGCCGTGCTCATTGAAGAAGCGGGCCATGAACCGGGCGTGGGCCACGCTGACGCAGAACCCGAGGCACCGGGCGGCCAGCGGATCGAGGAGGATCTCATGGAGCTTGTCGAGCACGAGGCCGGCGCGGACGTCGTTGCCGGTGTAGACGTTGTCGAGGTCTTCGACGCGATACCCGCCGCGTTGCCAGCGCAGCCCGGAGAGATCCACGGAGTCGGCGACGCCGAAATACTGGAACGGCGAGAGCAGCCGCCGGTTGATCGCATCCGGCAGGCGGATCTCGGCGCTCGGCTCGCCGTCGAACCAGTGGAGGACATCGAGGGTATCGGACCGCTCGGGCGTCGCGGTCAATCCAAGCAGCACGCGTGGCTCGACATGGTCGAGGAGCTGGCGATAGCTCGGAGCCGCGGCGTGATGAAACTCATCGACGACCACGTAGTCGTACTGACGTGGATCCCGACGCCAGAGCTCGCGGCTGTTGTAGCTCTGGATGGAGCAGAACAGGTGCTCATGCTGCTCCGGATCGGAGCCGCCGACGAGCACATCGCCGAAGTTCTGATCACGAAGCACCGCGCGGTACGTGCCCAGCGCCTGCTTGAGGATTTCCTCGCGGTGGGCGACGAACAGCAGTGACGGTCGATCGTTGCCGGACCAGCTCCGGTAGTCGAAGGCGGCGATCATCGTCTTGCCGGTGCCCGTTGCGGCGACGACGAGATGCCGGTGCTTGTCCTGCACCTCGCGTTCGGCGGCGAGGACATCGAGGATCTCCTCCTGGAAGGGATACGGCCGGAGATCGAAGGTCGGGAGCTCGCCGATCGTGACCTGACCCGGCTCACGCTCCCGCCGGATGGCATCCCGAAGCCGCGGCGCCGACGTCTCGTCGTACGCCTCGAACTCCTCGTCGTTCCAGTAGGTTTCGAATGTCGCGATGATCTTCTGCCAGAGATGCGGAAGCTCGTACTGGCTGATCTTGCTCGTCCACTCGAGGCCCTCCGAGAGCGCCGCGCTCGAGACGTTCGCCGAGCCGACGTAGGCGCTGCCGAATCCGGTGGCCCGGCGGATCAGGTACGCCTTGGCGTGCAGGCGCGTCCGCGCGGTGTCGTACGACACCTTGACCTCGGTGTTCGGCAGGGCCTGAAGCACCTCGATCGCCTTGGGGTCGGTCGCGCCCATGTAGCTCGTCGAGATCACGCGCAGACGCGGGCCGTCCTCGGCGGGCGTGCCGGCGGGCGTGCCGGTCAACTGCTCGAGCGCGCCGAGCAGGAGCCGCAGTCCGCTCCACTTGATGAACGAGCACAGAATGTCAACGCGATCCGCCGCGGCGATCTCCTTGCTGAGCTGCGACGCCAGCGATGGGTCGATCCGCGTGCCCGTCAGGAGGGCCGATCGCGCCAGCGGCGTATCCGGCCGCTCCCGGCAGTCCGGTCCTGCGTGGATCGCGAGCAGGCGGCGAAGCGGATCGGCCAGGGCAAGGTGACCCGACCACTCCGGCCCGAGTTCGTCGGTGAGCGTTTCGAGGATTCGGCCGACGAGGCGCCGGCGCCGATCCGAGCTCTCGTGCCCGCGGACGTTCGACAGCGAAGCGGCCAGCAGGTGTTCGAGGTACTGGGCGATGGCTGTGTGAGCGTCATCGGGATCGACTGCGCCGACGACCGCCCGTTCCGGATCGGCGAGCTGCCCGATCTGATGCTCGAGCGCAGCCGACAGCAGGTGGTCGTAGAGACCCGGAACCGGTGCCCCCGGCCTGGCGTCGGCGTCGGCCATGTGGTCAGGGTAATCACTTCGGCGCGGGGCCGGCGTTCAGACCGTCGGTGTTCGCCCGGGCCGTGGTCGCCGGCGCGTCATGCCGGGCCATGGACAACCCGTGAGACAACCCGTGACGTTTACCGGTGTGGGGCCGAGGAAGTGTGATTCGAACTGAAGTCAGGACGATCGGGAACGAGACGCCGATTCGGTCGCGGGATGGACCAGGCAATGGGCCGGTTCGATGTGACTCTCGGTTCGGCGGAGTGCTGAAGCACTACTACCGCGCGGCATGATCGTCACCCGTCGACATGACCGGAGGCGAGATCGTTCCGCGCCGACGACGCGAATCGGCACCGCCGACCGCTCGCCGGAACGCTCTCGATGGCAGTCGGTCGTCTCCATTCTCATTCGCAAGCTGTCTTGTTCGAAGTGATTATCCCGGTGGCGAGGTTTCTGAACAGGACGCTGGTTCTTTCAGTTAGTTCGTCGAGGCCGGAGAGCCTTGTTGCAAGGCTTTGGAAGCCTGCTCGTCAGCCAAGCCATAGTGACGGATTTCTCCGTCACTGAACAAGCCACGGCGGTGGTCCCAGGAGTGATCGTCCGCAATGTAGCGCTCTCTGGCGGGCGTGCGGTCGACGTC
>CAZGVW010000230.1:0-21234 GCA_964529265.1 uncultured Phycisphaeraceae bacterium | reverse complement strand
TGAGTGGATCTTATCGCCTATACTTGTCGATATCTATTGGCGATTTGATCCATGAAGAAGAACCGTTCAAGCCCGAGAATATCCCCGATCCAGAGGGCTGAGAGGGTCTTCCGAGAGGCTGGGGGCACGGTCCGGACCGGGCAGGCCCAGGCGGCCGGAGTTCATCCGAGGACGCTTGCCGCGATGCGGGAGGCGGGCCTGCTCATCCGGGTGAGCCGCGGGGTGCACCAACTGGTGGATTCTGAAGGGATCGGGGACCCAGATCTTGCCGTCGTCGCCGCGAAGGCGCCGGCGGCCATCGTGTGTCTGATCTCAGCACTCGCGTTCCACGGCGCCACGACGCAGATACCGCACAGGGTGGACCTCGCGCTCGCGCCGGGGGCGCGGACGCCGAAGCTCGATCACCCTCCGATCCGGGTCTATCGCTTCGGCGGGGCGTCTCTGACGGAGGGCGTTGAGGAACACGACATCGGCGGCGCATCGGTGCGCATCTTCAGCCTGCCGAAGACCGTCGCGGACTGCTTCAAGTTCCGCAACGCGATCGGAACCGACGTTGCGATCGAAGGGCTGCAGAACTGCCTCCGATCGAGGCGATTCAGCATGGACGACCTCCTTCGATTCGCGGACATCGACCGGGTCCGGAGGGTCATGGCGCCGTACATCGAGGCGACGCTCGGCCCGTTCTGAGCGCGCCCGCTATTCACCGCACGGTCTGCGGCGATTGCGCCCTCCAATCACCGCAGATCGTGCGGTGATTCACCCCCGGGAGGCGGCGCTGCGCGGAAGCGGAGGTCCGGGTACCTTTTCCGCCATGCGACTTTCGAAGCGGATGGAGATGATTCGGCCGTCGTCCACGCTGGCGGTGACGCTGAAGGCGCGGGAGCTCAAGGCGGCGGGGGTGGATGTGCTGTCGTTCGCGGCCGGGGAGCCGGATTTCGACACTCCGGCGCGGATCAAGCAGGCGGCGATCCGGGCGCTGGAGGAGGGGAAGACGGGGTATGCCGCGGTGCCGGGGGAGTTGGCGGCGCGGGCGGCGATCGCGGCGAAGCTGTCGAAGGAGAACGGGCTTCCGAACGTGACGCCGAACCACGTGGTGGTGTCGGCGGGCGGGAAGCAATCGCTGTACTTGATCTTTCAGTCGCTGCTGGACCCGGCCGGCGCGGGCGGCGAGAAGCCGTGGGACGTGCTGCTGCCAACGCCGGCGTGGGTGAGTTACGCGCCGCAGGCGGAGTTGGCGGGCGGGCGGATCGTGGAGATTCCGACGGACGCGAGGGGCGATTTCAAGATGACGCCGCGGATGCTGGAGGAGGCGATCACGGCGCGGTCGCGGGTTCTGGTGCTGAACTCGCCGAGCAATCCGTGCGGGACGATGTACACACCGGATGAGTTGCGGGCGCTGGGGCGGGTGGTGCAGAAAGCCGCGGAGGGCGTGGCGCCGGACCTGGTGGTGGTGAGCGACGAGATCTATGAGAAGATCATTTTCGGGGGGATCCCGCACTTCTCGATCGGGAGCATGCCGGAGATCGCGGAGCGCGTGATCACGGTGATCGGGCTGAGCAAGGCGTATGCGATGACGGGGTGGCGGATCGGGTATGCGGCGGGGTCGGGGGCGTTCGGGCTGAAGGTGGCGGGCGCGATGGCGACGCTGCAGAGCCAGATGACGACGAGCGTGACCTCGTTCTGCCATCCGGCGATTGCGGTGGCTCTGAATGAGTGCGCGGAGGACGTGGAGCGGATGCGCGCGGCGTTCGAGCGGCGAGGGAGGTTGATTCACGACCTGATGTCGCGGATTCCGGGGTTTGTGTCGCCGCGGCCGACGGGGGCGTTTTACGTGTTTCCGGATGTTTCGGCGCACTTTGGGAAGAGCGGGGGGAAGCGGGCGAAGGGTGAGCGGCCGCTGCGCACGGCGGCGGAGTTCGCGGGCGCTCTGCTGGAGGAGGCGCACGTGGCGGCGGTGCCGGGGGAGGATTTCCTGGGTTGCGGGGTGCGGTGCCTGCGGTTCAGTTTCGCGTGCTCGGAGGCGCAGATCGAGGAGGGGATGAAGCGGGTCGGGGAGTTTGTGGGGGGGCTGCGGTGAGGCGGCGAAGCCCAGGCTGAAAGAAAACCCCCGCCTCGCGCGGGGCGCGGGCGGGGGCTTCCGGGGGGAAATGTTGGAGAGGCGACGGGGGTCAGCGCGTCCAGGCGCCGAGGAGGATGCCGAGGTCGCTGGAGTTGACGATGTCGTCGTTGTTGAGGTCGGAGGCGAGGCCGACGCCGGCCTGGCCCCACGCGGCGAGGAGGGCGCCGAGGTCGGAGGAATCCACAACGCCGTCGAGGTTCACATCGCCGTCGAGGAGGGTTGCGGCGGACTGCGCGACGAGGACGACGGGGTCGTCGGGGTGAACGAGATCGGAGTGGGCGATCGCGGCGAGCGCGCTGCGGCCCATCACGAGTTCGGTTCCCAGGACTTCGAAGGTGGCGAATCCGCCGGGCGCGATGGTGAAATGCATGGGCTCGGTGGGCGCATCGAGGTTGACCGTGCGGAAGGACACGGTGTAGTCGTGCGGGACCGAATCGATGTTGCGCACCACGCCGCTGAAGCGGATGATGCGGCCCTCTTCGTTCCGTGCGCCGGAGTCGGCGGCTTCGAGTTCGGCGCGGGTGGCGACGTCTTCGGCGACTTCGACGCTCTGATTCATGCCCGCGGCCATGGCGGTCGTGGCGTGGTCATGGGGCGTGCCGACCGGGCAGTCATCGACGACGATATCTCCGAGGCTGATGCGGTATTCGTATACGAGCGCGACGCCGGTGACGACGTGCCCGAGTTCGGGCTGATCGGGATTTCGGTACTCGGAGGCGACGATGACGACCGGGGCTTCGCGCGTTGAGCGCTCCGCGACCTGGACCGCGGCTTCGATATCAACGCAGAACGTCTTCTTCGTGCCTGTGGGCGTGTCCCACTCGCCGTCGCCGTCGGAGTCTTCGTAGTCTTCGGTGGTCCACTTGCTGTTCATGAACTTGTCGGGCGTGCCGTCGCCGTTGGTGTCGCACATGCCGACTTTCCAGGTGTTGCGTCCGCAGGGATAGAGGCAGCGGCCGAGTTCGGTTCCGGGGCCCCTTTCTCCCGGTTTCTTCCACGTTGGGCGATAGTGATCGCCGCCCTTGCCGGGGCCGGCGGGATCGGGGATGCAGGGCAGGGAGAGCATGTTGCCGCAGGAATCGGTGGTGGGGAAGTTGGGGCCGCCGCCGGGGTTGGGGAGGGTGATGGGTGAGCACCACGCGTCGTCCGTGCCGTCTCCATCGGTGTCGCAATCGAAGGGCGGCTGGTGGTTGGTGCAATCGCCCTCGTCGTTGTATCCGTTGGGCGGGCAGGGGCGATCGAAATCGACGCACACGGTGATGCAGGCGAGGGCGTTGGACGCTGTGAGCGCTGCGCCGCAGGCGAAGGCGAGGGCGGCGGCGCGGAGCGGCGTGTTGCACGAGGTGAGGGACGCTGATCGCCCTGCAATCGAAACGAGCTTCATGGTCAAGCCTCCTGATTCTCTGATCGTGCGCGCACCGATCGCGACCGTCGCGGCGGGGCGCGCGGGGACAACAGCGGGGAATCCCGCCCCGACCTGGCGCGCACCCACAACCTTCGGACCCCGCTGCGCGGTCGATGGAGCACAGACTCTCTGATTGCACGAACGCGGCGGCTTCTGCCGAACCTGCCGCACACTTCCACCGCCGCGGGGCTGCGCGATCGAGCGCAGCGCCTCTTCTTTCGCGTGTATCAGGGCGCGGAAGGCGAGGCAAGTGAAAAGCGTGGAAAGCGCTGGGGATTCACCTTGATGCTGGTTGTGTTTCCCCCGGAATCCCCCAGTTGGTGGTCGCGGTTCGCCTGACTGCCGGCGCGCGGAAGCATGGTGTTCGGTGTTCGCGCTGCTGCAACTCCTACAGCGCGGGGGGCGGCGTCACGTCGGGCGCGGGGTTTGCCGCGGCGGAGGTGACCCAGGCCTTGCCTTCGGTTCGGATGATGCCGCCGGGCCGGCCGAGTTCGGTGAGGAGATCGAGGAGTTGGTCGTCGGTGAGGATGAGGCCTTCGCGCTGGAGCGGGGCGCGGACGGTGATGGAATCGAGCGCGGCGTGATCGGTGCTGACGAGTGTGATCGAGGGCGCGAGTGTGGAGCGGCGCGGTGGTTCAATCGGCGGAGGTGGCGCATCGACGACGGCGCCGGGAGGCGTGGGTGACGTCGTATCGCCCGGGCCTTGGGCGATCGGGCCCGTGGGCGGTGTGTGCGGCGCGGGCGCAGTGCGGAGCATGAGCGTGGTGGCGGCGAGGAGGAGCGCCGCCGCGGCGACGGCGGCGCCGATGCGGCGGTGGGCGCGGCGGCGGGCGCTGCGCACGACTTCGTCGCGGAGGATGGGGAGCAGGGCGTCGCGGTGTTGGCGGGCGCGATCGCTGAGGGGTTGATCGAAATCGGCTGAGGTGAAGCGCGGGTCAGTCATGGGGGTCCTCCTCGCTGCGGGCGCGGAGGTCGTCGAGGGCGCGCGTGATGCGGCCGTGGACGGCGCCGGGCTTCATGCCGGCGCGGCGGGCGATGGCGTCGAGCGTCATGCCGGCGCGGAAGCGCATATCGAGGAGTTCCGCGGTGAGGCGATCGAAGGCGGCGAGTTCGGAGCGGAGCCAGGCGAGGCGATCGTCGAGGGATTCGGTGCGCGGCGCGGAGGTGGGAGCGGCGGCGGCGTTCGCCGATGAGGCCTCCGCGGCGGCGATTTCGCGCCTGCGGCGGCGGGATTCGCGGCGGAGGTGGTCGTAGGCGGCGCTGCGCACGAGGCGCGCGAGCCAGGCGTCGAGCGCGGCGGGATCGGGCAGGGGCTTCATTCGTCGGATAGCGCGGATCATGGCGTTCTGCACGATGTCGAGGCAGGAGGATTCGTCGAGGCCGGAGAAGCGGCGGGCGAGGGCGAGTGTGTAGTCGAAGCGGGCGGTGTAGATGGCGGCGAAGGCGTCGGGATCGCCGGCGCGGGCGGCGGTTGTGAGGCGCGCGACGTCGAGCGGCGCCGCGCTGGGCGGGGCGGGCCGCTCGACCGCCGGTCGGGGCGGGGGCGCGGAAGAGCGCGTGTCATGCGCCATTGCATCCAGCATCCCCGGCGTGCGCGGCGGGAACAAGCGCCCGCCCGCGGCCGCAGCGGGATGTCGTCACCGTGCGTCCTCATTCTTCTTGATGCGCTTCTGAATGGAATCGATGGAGGTGAGGGTCATCTGGAGTTGGGCCTGTGCTTCGATGAAGTCGGCTTCGGCCTGCGCGGCTTTGAGTTTCGCTTCGTCGAGGAACTCCTGCGGCGCGGCGCCGGTCTCAACCTGCTGCTGCATGCGATCGAGGGCCTTGCGGAAGATGTCGAGGCGCTGGGCCGCGACGTTCATGCGGGCTTCGACCATGCGGGCCTGGAGTTCGAGATGCTGAAGTTCCTCGCGGCGCTGCTCGTTCATCGAGCCGCGCTGGTGGGCGGTTTCGGCGGCTTGATCGAGCGTGGTGTTGATGAGATCGAGTTGGGCCTCCGTGCCGCGGGCGATGAGGAGGTTGGTTTCGGGGTGGTACTTGAGTTCGGCGGGCTTGCGGAAGAGGCTCATCGCGGCCTGCACGGCGGAGAGGGCGTCTTCGGGGCGGATGTCATCGCCGAGGACGTTGGCGAGGCTCCAGACGCGGTGACGGGCCTCCTGCGAAGCCTCCTCCACATCGACGTGGAAGCCGACGTTGCCATCGAGCCGCTTTACGGACATCTTCGCCCAGCCGGCGTCGTCGCTGAGTGTCCGACTGTTCAGGAGATCGAGCGCGCCCTGGAGCGTGACGGCGCGGAACTGGGCGGGCGGGATGGTGAAGCGCTCGGCGGCGGCGTCTACGGCGACGTTGGCGGAGGGGAGGGCCTTGCGGACGGCGGCGACGAAGGCCGCGGCTGTGCCGCCGGGGAAATCGAGATCGAAGACGAGGGGCGGGGCCGGGCGCTCGGCGATGGCCGCGGCCTCGGCGAGGTTGATGGAGTACATGGCGACGGTGGCGGAGGTGATGTGATCTTTCCCCACACCCTCCCGGACGACCTGTGAGCGCGAGATATCCACTTCGACGCCGGGCGTGAGTGCGGCGGGGATTTCGAGCGCCTGCGCGAACGTGACGCCGCGGAGGGAGATGGGCTGGAGGGGCGCCTTCGCGGCGGGGGGTGTGCAGACGATGGTGACCTGATCTGTCGCGGCGAGGATGGCGTCGCTGTACTGCTGGAGCGTGCCGCCTGGGAAATCGACATCGATGAGGAGGGGATCGCGCTCGGAGAGGCGGGCTGAGCCGACGGCGCCCCCGCCCCCGCCCCCGGTTGTCCGGCCGGACTGGCCGACTGCGGCGGGCGCGAGTGTGGCGGTGAGCATCGCGGCGAGGACGGCGATGAGCGTGGCGTGGAGGGAGGTTCGTCGCATGGGGGCTCCTTTGGGCGGCGGATGGCGCCGCGATTCACCCCGGAACGCCGCGGCGGAGAGGATTTTGCGCGAAATGGGAGGAAATTCTTCGCGGCGTCCGGGCGACCCGGGATGGGCGCGACTTCGGCCCGCCGCTGAGGATGGTCGAGGTCCCTATACTCGGCCCCATGCACTATGACTCGCACCAGCCCGTGATCAACGACCTCGAGGCGCGGATCTTGACCATCCGCGACTCTCTTTAACTACGACGCGAAAGTGTCGAGGTTGGCCGACCTCGAGAAGCGGATGGAGTCGGCCGATTTCTGGGACAAGCCGGATACGGCGCGGAAGACCGTCGGAGAGATGAAGGCGGTCAAGGCCCAGGTTGCGCCGATTCAGGCGTGGCAGAGCGAGTTCGAGGACGCACGGGTCGCGTATCAGCTGGCGAAGGAATCGGGCGACAAGGAACTGCTCGCGGAAGCGGACACGCAGTTGCACGATCTCTCGGGCCGCATGGAGCGGATCGAGATGCAGTCGCTGCTTTCGGGCAAGCACGATCATCGCAACGCGTTCGTCTCGATCTCGGCGGGCGACGGCGGCACTGAGGCCAACGACTGGGCCGAGATGCTGTTCCGGATGTACCTGAAATGGTTCGATCGCCACCCGGAGTGGAAGATCGAGGAGCTGGCGAACCAGCCGGGCACGGAAGTGGGCGTGGATTCGGTGACGCTCAAGGTGAGCGGGCCGTTCGCGTATGGAATGCTCTCGTGTGAGCGCGGCACGCACCGGCTGGCGCGGGTGAGCCCGTTCAACGCGCAGGGCAAGCGGCAGACGAGTTTCGCCACGGTGGACGTGACACCGGAGTTCGAGGAAACGGCGCTCGAGATTCCTGAGAAAGACCTGGAGATCACGCCGTTCGTGCGGGCGTCGGGCCCGGGCGGGCAGAACGTGAACAAGGTGGCGAGCGCGGTGCGTTTGGTGCACATCCCGACGGGGATCATGGTGGTGGCGAGCACGTATCGTGAGCAGCCGCAGAACCGCAAGCAGGCGATGGCGGTGCTCATGGCGAAACTGGAGCAGATCGAGGAAGAGAAGCGCGAGCGCGAGCTGGCGGAGGCGACCGGCGGCGCGGTGGAGCGCGGCTGGGGGACGCAGATCCGCTCGTACGTGATCTACGACAATCGCGTGAAGGACCACCGCACGGGCCACGAGGTGGGCAACCCACAGACGGTGCTCGACGGGCACCTGGACGACTTCGTGGACGCGGAACTCAAGCGGCGACGTCGCGCGCAGGCGGACGCGGCGATGAAGGCCTCGGCGTAGCCGGCTTGTTCTTCTCAGTTCTTCCGGGGGGCAGGCTCGGCGCGGTCGGCAAAGGGGTCTTCGACGACCTCCTCGGGCGAGTTGTCCTTCACGGAGAGCATTTCGAAGTCGAAGATGAGCCAGGAGTTCGGCGGGATGCTGCCGTGTTGTTTATCGCCGAACCCGAGGTACGGCGGGACAACGACGCGGCGAAGAGCGTTCGCCTGCATGCCGATGATCCCCTCGTTGAAGCCCGCGACGTAGTCGGCCGGCAGCGTGACCTGCTGGAGTTTCCGTTCAACCCAATCGGTCGAAAAGAACTGCTGCCCGCCCAGCGAGTACGAGTTGTATCGAATCGCCACCGCGTCGCGCAGCGCGGCTCTCGGGCCCTCGCCGCCGCGGAGATCAATGCTGAGCAACCCGGTCTCTGACACCGTGGCGACTTCGGGCATTGGCGCGCGGCGCAAACGGAGGGGCTGGCGCCCCCAGATGACCTCGCCCCGCTCGTCGTATCCGACGGCGCTCCATGTGAGCACATCGCCCTCGACGGACGCCTTGAAATCCATGCTCCAGGCGCCGGCGCGATCGATGGGCATCGGGCTCGCGCTCGCCAGGACACGCCGACCATCCTCCGCGGTGAACGGCAGGTCGCCGATCGGCTCGAGGCGGGCGCGGCCGAGTTTCGGGAAATAGTCAGGATGCGCCCACGCGGCGATGTAGAGCTGTTCGTAGGCGGCGGCCTGGTCGAACGTCCAGATGCGCACGGAGAGGCCGCCATCGTCGGCCTCTCCGGACTCGTAGAACGTCCACACCTGCTGCCACACCGGCTCCATGGGCATGGCGTCCCGCGCGAGTTCGACGTACAGCGAGGGTGGAAGGTCGATCGACGGCATCTCGACGATTCGGAGCGCGAGGGCCCCATCCGCGTCCTCACCCTCCCACGCGCCCATGAACGTGGTCATGGCGGTGGCGGCGGATGGGGACACGCCCGTCGGTCCGCTCTCGCCGCGGGCGGGCAGGAACGGGGGCGAGGCCGGCGATGGCGCCACAACCGTGACCGCGATGACGGCCGCGACAACGCGCAAGTGCTTCATGGCCCAAGTGTAGGGGGACGGGCGGCGCGCGAAAAATGCGGCCCTCCATGGCCTGTTCGGTGGCTGAAATGTTAGAATCTTGCCGATGCGACCATGGCGAGGTCGATGACCTCGGGGCTTTCTTCACGGCGGTCCGTGGAAACGGCCAACTCAGGCCCCGAATGAACGTACTGGACGTGAAGGGCCGGCTGGGCGGGGCACGCGGCGGCGCCCGCACCGGCGAGTGACAGGTGGTGGGATCTGGCTCTCATTCCGCGGCCGCGGGGGCCCCGGGGAGCCGAATCCGTGGCGTGGGTCTGGGGCCGCCGCTGGGGAACGGCGTCGTGGCGAGCACCGAGACAGACAACTCGTTCGCCTGCTACTCCTGCGGCCGGCGCTATCGCTGGCGGGCGGAGATCGCGGGCAAATCGCTTCGCTGCCACTGCGGCGTGAAGGTCCGCTGCCCCGAGCCGCGGGACGACACCGTGACGGCCGGGCAATCTCTGGACGATACGGTCACCGACGTCGAACTCGAGGAGCATTTTGACCACATCGACCCCGAATCCGCGGCCGCGGCGGCGGAGCGGGAAGAGCAGGCGGTCGAGTTCCGGCGCCTGCCGCAGAAGGGCATGTTCGGCTGGCCGATGGGGCGCGAGGTGCTCTTCTGGGGTGTGCTCTCGCTGATCGGGCTGGCGCTGTCGATCCTGGCGGCGATCACTCGGGAGCATTTCATCCCGTATTCGATCGCGGCGGTGCTCGTAGGGCCCTACTCCTGGTGGCGGCTGTGGAAGGCGTGGCCGCGGTGGACCCAGGGGCGGCCGTGGACGGATTGCCTGGCGCAGGCCCTGGGGATGGAAGCCGAGGATGAGGACAAGGAGGCGGCGTGAGGCCTGCCCGGGTTTCCCGATTGCGCTTCAGGCGACGGCCTGCTCGACCTCTTCGATCGACGACACGCCGCGGGCGACGAGCTGGAAGCCGGATTGCTGGAGCGTGGTGAAATGCCCCGCTTCGGCGATGCGGCGGATGCCGGTGATGGAGGCATCGCGCAGGACGACGTCGCGCAGCTCCTCACTGAACTCGAGCAGTTCGCACACGGCGCGGCGACCGCGGTAGCCGGTGCGGAGGCACTTGGCGCACCCGGTGGCGGTGTAGACCTCGGTTCGGCCCTCCCCGAAGCGGCCGAGGCGCGTGGCCTGGCCGGGCGTCATGCGCATGGGTCGCTTGCACTCATCACACAGCACGCGCACGAGTCGCTGCGCGAGGATGAGACTGAGCGAGTTGGCGACGAGGTAGGGCTCGACGCCGAGATCGAGCAGGCGGAAGACGGCGCCGATGGTGTCGCGCGCGTGCAGCGTGGAAAAGACGAGGTGGCCGGTCATGGCGGCCTGCATGCCCGTCTTGGCGGTCTCCTCGTCGCGGATCTCGCCGAGGAGAATCACGTCCGGATCCTGCCTCAGGACCGAGCGCAGCAGCGCGCCGAACGTGTTGCCCCTGGCGTGATCGGCGGGAATCTGCGTGATGCCGGGGATGTGGTACTCGACCGGGTCCTCGATCGTGATGACGTTGCGCTTCTCGCGGTCGATGGCGCGCATGCAGTTGTAGAGCGTGGTGGTCTTGCCCGAGCCCGTGGGCCCGACGACCAGGAGCATGCCGCTGCTCTGATCGCACACGCGCTTGATGCGCTCCAGCATGTAGGGCGCGAGGCCCAGGTCGGACATGCTGGTCGGCGTATCGCGCAGGTCGAGCACGCGCACGACGAGTTTCTGCCCGTGCACCGACGGCGTGAAACTGGCGCGGTAATCCACGCGGCGCGACTGCAGCGTGGCGGAGAAGTGCCCCTCCAGCACGGCCTCGCGACCGGCGCTCTTGAGGTGGCACGCGGCTTTGATGAGGCCCATCGTCAGTTCGCCCACCTGGTTGGGCAGTTTGACGATCGGCGCCATCACGCCATCCACGCGCATGCGGATCTGGTGCGCTTCGCCCTTGGGCTCGAAGTGGATGTCCGTCGCCCGCGCCTTGGACGCCGTGAGCAGCATCAGCCTCACCGCCAGCGCGCCAGGCCCCTGTCCGGCCAGCGCCTCCGACACCGCGCCCGCGGCGTCAATCAGCGTGATCGATTCCAGCACGCCCTTGGGCGGCAGGGCCTCGATCGTCTGCGCCAGCTCCACCGCCCAGCGGGCCTCCTCCTTGCCGACGACCGTGGCCTTCTTGCCTCCGCCCGCGGCCCGCACGCGGAACACGTGCCCGCCCACGCGCAGTATGTCGCCGGAGCGCAGCATCGCCCGCTCCACCTTCTCGTCGTTCACCTTGACGCCGTTCCGCGACCCCAGATCCCGCACCTGGTACCCGCCATTGCCGTCCGGCTCCAGGACGCAGTGAAATCGACTGGCGAGATCATCGTGCAGGACGATGTCGTTATCCGGATGACGGCCGATCGACACCGGCTTCTCGGCGAGCAGCGTCTCGCCGAGGGCGTCGTTCTCACAGACAATGCTGAACTTCTGCATGCAGGCCGCTCGCCCCCCCCGGAACCCGGAACCCCGGAAGCCCCGGAAGCCCCGGAAGCCCCGGAACCCCCGGAACCCGAAATGACACCCCGAAACAGGGCCGCCGCGGCGACCCGCCCGTTTGATTGACGATCCCGATGATAACCGTCCCGTGAGGGGCGACAAATCGGGGGTCTTCGTGCGGAACACGCGCCGTCCCGACAGCCCCGGACGGCCAGCGGTTCAGACCTCCATCGCCACGCGGATCTGCTCGGGCGAAGCCGCGGCCCGGAGGGCCTCCGCCGCGGCGTCGAGCCGCAGCCGGCGCGTGATCAGGCCATCCGTCTGGACTTCGCCCCGCTCGAGCATGCCCACGGCTTCGCGGATCGGCCCCTGGTTGCTGCCGATGATCTCGATCTCGTGGGCCACGAGGGGTGAGAGGTCAACTCCCGTGACGCCGATCGATTTGAGCACGATCTTGCCGCGGGGCCGCACCAGTTGCATGGCGAGCGCCAGTCCCTCCGCGCGCCCGGTGCAATCCACCACGACATCCTGATCCGCGCGCCGTCCGATCTCATCCTCGCGTCTGTGCTTGATCCCCCACCGCTCGCAGCGCGCGATCTTCTCATCGCGCTGCCCGATGAGCCGCACGGAGGCGTTCAGCCGCGCCAGCGCCTGCGCCATGATGAGGCCCATCGCGCCGTCGCCCAGCACCGTGATGTATGGCTTGCCTTCGATCCTGATCTGCTGCGCCGCCTCGATCGCCGCGGCGACGGTCTGCGCGAAGAGCGCCGCATCGTCGGGCACGGTGTCCGGCACGGCCACCAGGCATCGCGCCGGGAGCGTGAACCGCTCCGCAAAGCAGCCGTTCCTCCCGCGCACGCCGAGAATCGTCGAATCGCGGCAGTGCGCGCTCAGGCCGGAGCGGCACATATCGCACTTCCCGCACGGCGCCGTCGGAGATCCCACCACGCGACGGCCCGCCAGAGATTGCGCCTCGGCGCCGGGCGCCGCGCCGCCTCCCGGCGCGATCGATTCCACCACGCCCACAAACTGGCTTCCCAGAATCCCCGTGAACGGCCCGAAGGGCGATGCGCCGGCCGCCACAGCCAGGTCCATCCGCGTCACGCCCACCAGCGCGGGCCGGATCACCGCCTCGCCCGGCGCAGCGCTCGGCGCCGGCGCAGCGGAGTCCATCAGCACACGGCGGCCATCAAAGCGAACGGCCTTCACGACCCCGACTCTGCCCTGGACGACGACCCCTCGCCCCCCTGCTCATCCTCCGGCGCCGGACGCTGAACCGACGCCGTTCGCGGCATGCCGACAGGCGTCGCCGTCTCCTCGTTCGGCGGGCTCGACCAGGGCAGGATGTATTCGACGATCGTCGGATCGCGATGAAACACCGGGTACTCGTACACGCCGCGGCTCGCGAAGGGGTGCGACGTCGTGTTCGCCCAATCGACCCACGCCCTCGGCGCATAGCCGAAGTTCTCTCCGGTGAGCACCTTCAGCGAGAGCAGCGCGTTCTCGTTCACCGTCAGCCGGTGATCAGACAGCGCGCCGATGAGCGCCTGCACCACGCGCATCTCCGCATACTGCCCCAGCGCGTTGGCCGCCTTCGCCCGCGTATCGATGTCCGGCTCCACCATCGCGTCGAGCCGCCGGATCAGCGGCGTCACCGCGATCGGATTGTGAAGCCGCTGCAGCGCGCGGGCCGCCTCGCGGCGGACGTTCGGCGCCTCGTCCTCCAGCCGCTCAGCGAGCAGCGGCGCATCCTCCGGGCTCCCGTGCAGCGCCAGGCCGCCGATCGCCGCCGCCCGCACCGCCGGGTCGCCATCCCTCGCCGCGAGGCGGTACATCTCGACGTACGGCCGCTCGCCGCCGAACGGCGCATTGGAGAGCAGCAGAATGCCCCGCAGCCGCTTGTCCGCGTCGTAGGGATCGGTCGCCCAGGTCACCGCGTCCATCGGCGTCGGCGGCGCCCAGAGATCCATGATCGAATCGCTCTTGGGATTGGGCTGGGCGTTTTCGAAGAGGGCGCACCCGCCGGGCGCGAGGGCGCCCAGCGCAAGCGCGGCCGCCACGGCCATCCCGCCTGTCCTGCGGGCAGAGGTCGATCGTCTCATGAGAATGGGATCGGCTGAGCAAGCCGCCATGGGTCGAGGAATATAGCCCGAGCAGCCTCCGGACGGGCCATCGCCGCGGCGGGCGGGTGTCCGAATGCCTCCCACGGGCCGGAATCGCCGGTCCGCGGATAGGCTGGGGACATGGCCACCCACGCGCATCTCCGCGGCCGTGCCCCGCGACCCCTCCCCATGATCGGGCCCCTCGCGCTCGCTGCGGCGGTCCTCTCCGGCTGCTCCGCCGGCCCGCGCCCGGACCTGAGCGCCGAATCCGGCTTCGGCGCCACGAAGGAAGCCGCGGGGGCGCTCGAGGCGAAGATTTCGTTTCCCGAGGAGGCCTCGTGCTTCGCCTACAGCATCGTGGAGGGCGACAACGAAGGCGAAACACTGCTCATCGAGCGCGTGAAGACCGGCGAGAAGGGGGAGTGGGAGCATCGCCGCCGGCGCGAAGGCCGGAAGGAGCCGGAGCGCATCGACCGCATCCGCGTGGAGTCCGATGGCTCGGTGGTGCTCATCGAGACCGAGACCGCCGAGCACGCGGTGATCTCGCGCTACGACCCGCCGCTCGTGCTCGCGCCCGCGAAACTCGCGCCCGGCGAAACGGCCGAGCAATCCATCACGCTCACGGTGCATCCCATGAGCGATCCTGAGAAAGTGAACCATCGCGGCCGCGCGACGAATCGCATCACCTACGTGGGGGACCAGACGGTTCAAACCGGCGAGGGCGCCATCGTCGCCGCGCGCCTCGAAGCCGAGTTCGAGGCCGATCTCGGCGTGACGAAGGTGAAGAACACCACGATCGAGTGGCGCGCCGAGCCCTATGGCCTCATCGCCGAGCGCGGCGACGAACAGGCCAGGGCGCTCGGCCTTCTGGTGAGCAGCCTGCGCCGCACGATTTTGTTGAGCGGGCCGTGCGAGTGATTCGGCGCCTCACGCGGCCTTCGCGCGAGCCTCGCCCCGCCCGAACCGCTGCAGCAGCAGGCTGTTGCCGATCACGCTTACCGAACTGAACGCCATCGCCCCCGCCGCCAGCACCGGGTGAATCACCCCGAACGCCGCGAGCGGGATCAGCGCCACGTTGTAGACCAGCGCCCACCCGAGGTTCTGCACGATCTTCCGCATCGTCGCGCGGCTGAGTTCGATCGCGTCCGCCACGCCGTTCAGATCGCTGCGCACCAGCACCACGTCCGCGGCTTCGATCGCCACGTCCGTCCCGGCGCCGATCGCGATCCCGATGTCCGCCGCGGCCAGCGCGGGCGCATCGTTCACGCCGTCGCCCACCATGGCGATGCGGCGGCCCTCCTCCAGCCCGCCCTTCAGTTCCTCGATCCGCGCCGCCTTCTCCTCAGGCTTGACGTTCGCGAGCGACTCATCCACGCCCACCTGCTCCGCGATCGCCTGCGCCGTGCGCTCGTTGTCGCCGGTGATCATCACGATGCGCAGGCCGTCCTTGCGCAGCCGCTCGATCGCGCGGGCGCTCGTCGAACGCCCGCGAAGGCCCCGCTGAGCAGCACAAACACGCTGTAGGGCGCGATCTGGTCAGACCTGATCAACCTGCCTCCCCGCGTCTGAGGGGCCGGTCCGGGCCTCGCCTCGGAACATGTCGCAAATACTTGACACCCGGCCATATGTCTGCTATCTTTGACACCATGTCAAGCACGACGTCCACCCCGAACCCCCTTCCCACCGCCAAGGAAGCCCCCATGAACGCATCCTTTGAGGAGAAAAGCGTCTGGATTCAACTCTTCGCCACGCTCCTCACCTTCGGCGCCTATTTCGCCATCGCCGGGATCATGCTCTCCAACGGGATCACAGCCCTCCCCGCCTACGCCCCCCTCTTTGCCGCCGTCGTGGTTCTCATGGTGATCGTCCTCATCGCCGGGCACATCGTCGCCGCGATCGCCAGCCGGCCCCGCGGCCGCCAGCGCGACGAGCGCGACCGCCTCATCGAGTGGCGGGCCGAGAGCAACTCCTCGTGGGTGGTCGCCGCGGGCGTGCTCACCGGCGTTACCTGCATGGTGATTTCCATCGAGCCCGTGTGGGTGGCGCACCTGCTGCTGCTTTCCCTCGTGCTCTCGGAAATCCTGAAATACGCTTTCCAGATCCTCTATTACCGCCGGGGGGTGTGAGCCGTGACCTTCCCACCATCCGGCACGCAGATCCGGAACCAGATCCGCGTCCTGCGCTTCCACACCGGCGAGATGACGCAGCAGGAACTCGCCGACAAGATCGGCGTCACGCGCCAGACCGTGAACGCCATCGAAGGCGGCAAGTATTCGCCCTCGCTCGAGGTCGCCTTCCGCATCGCGCGCGTCTTCGGCAAGCCGCTGGAGGAGGTGTTCCAGTTCGGCGACACCGCCGAGTGACTCGAATGGTTGACGTTGACGCACGATGCGTCGATCATGACGCACAATGCGTCAACGCCCTCACCGGTGATACCCCATGACACGCGCCGAACTCGCCGCCATCATCGATCACACCGCCCTCAAGGCCGAAACCACGCCCGATGAAGCCGCGAAACTCACGGAGGAGGCCGTGCAGCACGGCTTCGCCGCGGTGTGCGTCAACGGCGTCTACATCGAATCCGTCCGCCGCGCGCTCGACGCCGCGGGCAAAGCCCGGCCGCACCGCGTCCTCGCCTGCGCCGTCGCCGGATTCCCCCTGGGCGCCGTCACCCCCTTCGTGCGCGCCATGGAGGCCACGCAGTGCGCCAAGTCCGGCGCGCAGGAGATCGATGTCGTCGCCTGGCTCCCGCGACTCACCGCCCTCGACGCCGACGGCCTCCGCGACGACCTCCTCCACACCATCCGCGCCGTGCGCGCCGTCTCCCCCTCCATCGTCGTCAAGGTCATCCTCGAAACCGCCGCCCTCCGAGCCCTTGCGACATCCGATTCCGACTTCGAGAAGATGATCGAATGCGGCTGCCGCGCCTCGCGCGAAAGCGGCTGCGATTTCGTCAAGACCTCCACCGGCTTCCACCCCGCGGGCGGCGCCGCCGGCGAAGCCATCCGCCTCATGAAAAAGCACGGCGGCGGCCTCAAGGTCAAAGCCTCCGGCGGCGTCCGCACCTACGACGACGCCATGCGCATGGTCGAAGCCGGCGCCGATCGCATCGGCGCCTCCGCCAGCGTCGCCATCATCTCCGGGGCGCGCTGAACAGCGTCTCGCGCACGCGCGCCGCCGCCGCCGCGCCAGCCGCCGCTTCGCCCGGCGCCTCGATCATCCGATCCAGCGCCCACCGCACCGCCGGCACGCACACCGCGTCCCCCAGCGCGAACAGCAGATCCGAATCCGAGAATCCCTCCGGCAGCGAGTCCACCCCCTGCAGCCGCGCGCACTCCCGCGGCGTGAAATGCCGCACGCGGAACACTCCCCGCCCGGCGCGCATCACAATCTGCTTCGCGCTCCCACCTTTCGGCGTCCGCAGACACCCCGCCTGCCCGTCGTCGCGCAACTCGATCACCGATCGCTTCACCATCCGCGCACGCCCATCCGCCTCGCGCGCCTCCCCCTCCTCCGACACAGTCTCCCGCACGCGCCGGAACGCCGGCGTATAGGTCACCTCATCCGCCGCGATCCGCTTCGCCGCCAGCGCCCGGTGCCCCGGATGCATCTGCGCCAGAAAATACTCCGCCCGCTCCCGCGACCACCACACCGGCGAATCCTCCGCCACATTCTCCAGCGCATCCTCCAGCCTCATCATCCTCCGCGGCAAGTCCGGCAGCGCCCGAGCATGCCACACCAGGTCGTCGTGCGCCCGCATCGCGCGCAGCACTCGCTCCGGCCGGGCCGCGCATGCAGCCAAATCATGCGGATCCGCGACCAAGCCCTCCCCCTCCTCCACCCGCGTCGCGATCAGAAACAGCCGCGGACGCGATTGCGGCGTGAAATGCGCCGCATCCACGCACAACGCATCAACCCCATACCCCAATCCATTCACCGCGCTCACCAGCGCGCGAAAATCCGCGCCGCCGTGGCTCGTCAGCAGCCCCAGCACGTTCTCGAACAGCAGATTCCGAGGCTTCCTCGCCTCTTCCACCGCCCCCAGCAGCCGCAGAACCGCCCACACCGCCCCCGATTGCCCCGCGTGTATCCCCAACCCGCGCCCCGCCAGACTCAGATCCGTGCACGGGAACGACGCCGTCCACAAGTCCGCCGCCGGCAGATCCCCCGCCGCGACCACCCCCACGTCGCGCCCATCCAGCACATCCGCCCCATCCGCGAACGACGCCCGATACAGCGCCTGCTTCCGCGCATCGAAGTCATTCGCATACACCGTCCGCCACGTCGCCCCCGGCCCGCCCTCGGACGCCCCCTCGCGCTCCAGCGCCCGCCTCACCAGCCCCATTCCGGCGAAGAACTCAAGCGCCGTAGGTCGATGGTGTGTCTGCACGATTCGTGCGTCCTTGCGCGCCACGACCGGGTCTCCCTCGTGGGCCTCGTGTGGCATGGAACGGCGCTTCGCCGATCCATGCCGCCCCGCCCCGTGGCGCTCCTTCCCGCGCCCGTTGTACGAAACCCCAACGCGAACCGCAAAGAAACAGCCCCTCCACCCCCCTGCCACGCCCCCAAGTCCCTCTCCCACCACCGGCTACAGTGACCACCCAACACATGCCCCCCACCCCACGCTTCATCCTCATCGCCGCCCTCATCGCCTCCGGCATCCTCACGCTCGCCGGCGCCTGGGGCCTCTACTCCGCCGCGGCTGACAGCCGCTGGCTCGCCCTCGGCTTCGAAGGCCTCACCATCGTCGCCGGTGTTTTCGGCGTCCTCGCCGGCCTCGGACGCTTCCGCTCCAGCCACTCCATGGCCCTCTTCTGCGTCGGCGGCGCCGCCCTCGCCGCCAGCGTCCTCGGCTTCGTCGCCGCGGGATTGGCCCCCTCCCAGAGCCCCAGAGTCATCCTCCGCGCCATGCTCGGCGACGCCCCCTACGCCGCGCGGCTTCTCTCCAGCGCACTCCTCATCTTCCTCTCCGGCCTCATCCTCGTCCTGCGCCGACCGCGTGAATCCGGCCGCTACCTCACCCTCTCGATCGCCCTCGGCGCGCCCGTCCTCATCGGCGCCGCCATCTGGATCGCCGCGCCCGGCGTGAAAGCCGCCTACGCCGCCTGGCCCTCCATCGCCAAGGCCACGCTCCTCTTCGCCCTCTTCTTCATCGTCAGCGGCCTCATCTCCACGAGCCTCCACTGCCTCATCCGCGCCTTGGAAGTCGGCAAAGCCGACGCCCCATCCCCCGAGCGCGCCTGAACACGGAAGGCAGACTGAACCCGGAGGAAGACGGAGGAAGACAGAGGCAAGACTTGGACTGGAGCCTTGCTCGCTCGCGCCCCCCCGCGTGCGAATGCGCTCGATCCTCCGCCCTCTTCCTGTCTTTCCTGTTTTCCTCCTCCTCCGTCTTCCTCGGTCTTCCTCCGGGTTCTGTCTTCCCCTCCGCGCATGAAAAAGGGCGAGCCCCGCGGCCCGCCCTCGTATTCCGTATTCCCGCTCCTCAGCTCGCCTCCGCCCTCGGATGCGCCTTGTCGTACACCTCGCGCAGCCGCTGCGTCGTCAGGTGCGTGTAGATCTGCGTCGTGCTCGCCGACTGGTGCCCCAGCAGCTCCTGCACGCTCCGCAGGTCCGCGCCGTTGTCCAAGAGGTGCGTCGCGAACGAGTGCCGCAGCGTGTGCGGGCTGATCGTCGGATCGAGCCCAACCTGCCGCAGGTACTTATCCAGCTTCCGCCGCACGCTGCGCGACGAAATCCGCCCTCCGTGCTTGTTGATGAACAGCACGCGGTTCGTGTTCGCCGGCGACCACGACTCCGAGAAACGCCGGTCGTTCCGCACCATCTGCACGTAATGCCGAATCGCCGCGATCGCGTGCGAGCCCAGCGGCACCAGCCGCTCCTTCTTGCCCTTCCCGCGCACCCGCAGCGCCTCGCCCATCTCGTCCAAGTCGTCAATATTCAGATCGACGAGCTCCGAAACTCGGATCCCCGTCGAATACAGCGTCTCCAGCATCGCCCGGTCGCGCGCGCCCAGCACCTCGCCGTCGTCCGGCGCCGAGAGCAGCCGCTCAACCTCCTCCACCGTCACCGCCTTCGGCAGACGCTTGCTCTGCCGCGGCGTGCGGATCATCGTCATCGGGTTCTTCGCCGCAACCCCGCGCTTCTCCGCCCACTTGTAGAACGAACGCAGCGTCGCGATCTTCCGCGCCATCGTCGCCGGCGAATACTGCTGATCCGCCAGGTGCGTCAGAAAACCGCGGATCACCTCCGCGTCCGCGTCGCAGATCGCATCCGTCACCGTCGCCGGCGCAATCTTCCCCGCCACCTGCCCATTGACGGCCGCGTCCCCACCCCCGCCGGCAGAACCCCCGCCCCCGCCCGAGCCCCCGGAACCGGAACCCTGCCGGCGCGACATCGCCTGCATCTCCTGCATGGTCTCCGGCGAAACGTTCAGCTCGTCGGCCAGGTAGCCCACGTACTGGCACAGGTCCGCGCCGTAGCACTTCGCCGTGTAGGGGCTGAAGTGGCGCTCGTCGGTCAGGTACTTCTGGAACGCCTCGATGATCGGCAGCGTGCTCATTGGAATAGCCTCGTGCTCTCTGTGTGCTCGTCGCCGCATCCGTGCGGCGCGGGAGGAGTGTCAATCCGCTGAAAACTTGTGCAGCCCGGCCGCCAAGCGCCGGCCCAGCGTGTGCGAAACCACCGCGGCGTCGAACCATTCGAAACCGCCAGTCTGCTTTTCGGCCAGATCCGCCAGCGCATGGAGCAGCGTCCGCTCATCTCCTTCCGACCACTCAAACCGCCACGAATGACCCCCCTTGATGAGGGTCATCGCGCGGACTGTGGTCTCGCTCAGAGATTGCTGCTCGCCGTCCATCGTCAGGCCGGTCCTTTCTTCGCCGCCCCCCTCACCCCGGGAGCCGCGGCAAAGCCGGCCCGGAGATCAGCGGGGTGAACTCACCGAAGCGTGCGGCTGCGCCAGCCGCAGCCGCTCGGCGTCGAGCAATCGCTCGGTCAGCCGATAGCACCCGAACTCAGTGAACAGCGACATGCTCGCCAGATACCTCCGCCACCCGAACGGCGACTTCGGATCGTGCCTCCCCTCCGCAAACGACCGAACCGCCATCTGAATCTCGTGGTTCGCGCCATCCAGATGCTCCGAAGCGCTCGCCAGCGGCGCAAACGGATCCTCCATCGGCCCGTCGTACAACCGGTAGTCCGTTGAAGACGCCTGCAGCGCCAACGGATCAACCCGCGTCTGCCCGCCCATCGATTGCCCCGCCCCAAAGAGCGCCAGGCTCAAACCAAACTCCGGCGGGTCATACGGATCCCACGCCGTCACCGTCCCCACCACAATCGCCTGCACCCCCAGCGTGTTCGCCAGGTGCAAGGCCTCCGCGGGAGACGACACAAACTCGATCCCGAGCGCCCGCATCGCCGCAATCACACGATTCACAGGCACAACCGAGATCCCGTGCACCTGCTCGATCTGCTGCGCCAACCGGTCGGTCAACATCAGCAGATCGAAATGCGTCACGCCCGATTCATTCCGGAGCGGCGCCACCGCCCACAGGACCTCCTCATTCGCCGTGCCATACGGCGCCAGGAGCGACCGCGGCCGCGCGAACCGGTCCTCGGAGCACCCTCCCATCAATCCCGCGGCAAAAACCACCGCCGCGAACGCGATCAACAGGTGGCCCGGCTCTCCAAGCCGCCTCCTGATCTGGTGGCCCGGCTCTCCGAGCCGGGTCTTCTTGTGGCCCGGTTCTCCGAGCCGGGTCGTCTTCCGACCCAACGCGCGGGGGCAAAAAAGCATGTGCGGTTCGGGTGTAATTGCGGCCTGCCTGTTCTGTGGCGCG
>CAZGVW010000229.1:0-7672 GCA_964529265.1 uncultured Phycisphaeraceae bacterium | reverse complement strand
ACTTGCGCCGGAGAGAGAGTCAAAACCCGCACGCGCAGATGTTAGCTCATCGTCCACGAATGAGATCGGCCGGGACCCGCAGCAGCCGGATGCTCAATACCACTCGACGCAGAGCAGTCGCCCCGGGGGGCGACACCATCGGCTCGAGCGGGGCGATCGCCAGCGACCTTCGATGAGGTTCACTGGCGAGCCTCCGTCGCTTGGGCTTCCGTCTTTACCACCGCCGCCGCGCTCCACTCTCCCCCTGTCGGCAACCAGTCGATGTCGATCGGACGCCGCGGGTGACGCGTCAATCGCCACCGCCAGCCACAGCGCAATGAACGTCCACGTGTACAGCGAACCGAGCGTGGCGCCTCCCCACGGCACGTGCGCCCAGGTGTCGGTGACCAGGTGCGGGAGCAGCAGACCCGGGCCGGCAGCGGCGAGGCAAAGATCCCGGACCGGCATCGGACGCGAACGCGAAGCCCAGAGCGCGGCGGCGGGACCCGCCAGCAGCGGGAGGTAATACATCCACCCGAGCGGAGAAACCAGGAGCGCCGTCATGATCAGCCCGGCGAATGCGACGTCTTCGCCGGTTGCCGGCGAGAGACTGAAGCGCCAGATGCCGCACGCCGCGACGGCAGCCGACACGACGACAGTCGCTGCCGGAATGAGATCCCGGGCGTCCACGAGCGGGACGAACGCGACGCTGCCGCCAAAGGCTCGCGCGATCAACGCGCCGAGCGATCCATTCATCGGCCCCCAAAGCCAGTCGACGCTCGTGGCCACGCCGAGCCACGAGCGGTAGGCGCCTGGTCCGAACACGGCCAGGCCCGCCAGTGCCGCCACGATGCCGATGGTCGTCATCAGGACTGCCGCGCGGATCTGGCGCCGCAGCAGAAAGTGGACGAGGAAGATGCCGAGGAACGGCTTGACGCTGGCCGCGAGCCCCAGATAGACGGCGGCCTCACTCCATTTCCCGCGCCGTGCGTGGATCCACGCCAGGGTCATCGGGAGCATCAACACGAACGTCACCTGGCCCGTCAGCACCACCATTCCCGTCGACGACGGGACAATGGCAAGAATCGCAGCGATGAGCGCCTTCCGCGGCGTCCACTGGACCCCAAGCTCTCGGGCGATCAGCAGCACGCTCATCGTCAGGCAGAACGCGCTCGCCGCGAACCACAGCGCCAGCGCGCCCGTCGGTGGCAGCATCGCCAGCGGCAGGATCAGCAGGTGAAAGTGCGGCGGGTTCAGGTTCCAGAACTCCTTCGTCTGCCCGCCGCCAACGGGAATCGCCGTCGCCGGCGTCGGGCCGTACATGTCCCGTCCGTCCAGGTAGGCGCGCGCCGAGTAGTAGAACTTGCCGAAGTCGTTCATGTGCAGCTCGTGCGCCATCACGCGCCAGAACACCGCCAGCAGCGCGATCTGGACCACGAGCAGCACCACCGCGAGCACGAGCGCCAGACGCGCAAGCCTCTCCGCGATCGATGCGTGCGATGTCGCAACAGGCATTCAGGACCCCGGGAGTCGCAGCTCGACGATGTCGAGCTCGGAAGGCGGCGCCACCGGCTCGACGGCGACACCCGCGAGGACCCGCTCGAGGACGTCGTCCGGCATCTGAGTGCGGATCACGAAGACGCGCCGGCCCGTGGCGAGCAGTTCGCGCACGAGCACCGGGGCGTCCGCACCATCGTCGACCCAGGGATCGACGATGACGATGTCGCGACCGAGCAGCAGCGCGCCGGGCGCGATCCTCTGTCCCCAGTACGCGACGAGTGCGGAGCGATCGGGCAGCACGCGGTCGAGCGCCTGCGCGCGGCCGAGGTGATGCCGGCGGAGCGCATTCGCCGCGGAGATGTCCTCGGAGAGATGCAGCATAAACGCCCACCCCAGACAGGCGCCGGCCGCAAGCCCGACCGCCCATCTGCTGCCGATCCAGTGCATTCGAATCGCAATCCAGACCGCGAACAGCACGACCGACAGCGCGAGAGGAATCTCGAGGATCGCCCACTGCCGCGCCACCCACAGCGGGTCCAGCGCATCGCCGGCGATGGGCAGTGCCAGCAGCACGGCCAGCGCGGCGAGCGCGCCGGCGATGGCGCCGTTCAGCAAGGGACGCAGTGACAGCGACAGACCGTCCAGCGCCCAGGCGAACGCGACCGACGCGAGCGGCAGCACCTCCAGGAAGTAGCGCGCGTTGAACGCCAGGCCGTCGTGCCGGGAGACGCCGGCGAACGAGAACACGGCGAGGATCGCCGCGATGGCAATCGACAGCAGCCGCAGCTGCCTTCGGCGATCGGCGGTCCCGTTCACCGCGGGCAGCCACGCCATGACACACATCACGAGCGCCACGGGAAACCACGGGGCCGATTGCACCACCGCCTTCTTCACGATGGCGCCCATCATGAGGTGCGCGCCCGTCGCGGGTTCGTGGGTCATCCATCCGGCCGCCGACGGGTCGGTCAGCGGCGGCCGTGTGGAATAGTCGACGACCTGCGCCCAGAACATCAGGAGCGGGTCGGCCAGCGAGCCGTGCGCGCCTTCGACAATCGGAACGCGGAGGTAGTTCTTGCCCTTGCTGATCGGATTCCACGACCCGAGCCGCGCGTGATTGATCGCGGAACTGGCCAGGAGCGGGAGGGCGGCCAGCGTGACGAACGCGATCGCCAGGCGGAACCGCCGCCGCGCGGCCAGCAGGAACACCGCGCCACCCACTGCCGCAATCAGCATGGCGTTCTGGTAGCGAAGCCCGGCAGCGATGCCGAGCAGCAAGCCGGCGGCGCCGGCCAGCCGCGCCCGGCCGCCCTCGACCGCTCGACCGGCAAGCACGATCGCGCCGGTGCAGAACGCGACGCTCGAGGCGTGCGGCCAGACACCCTGCGAGTACTCCAGCGCGAATCCGCCGATGGCGAACGCAGCCGCGGCGAGCCAGGGCGTCGATGGCTCCTCGCTGTAGCGACGGCAGTACCCGAAGACGAGCGCGATCGTGACGAGATACGACAGCGTGTTGAGCGCGACCAGCCCGCGCCAGCCGAGATACGAGAACGGCAGTGCAATCGCCGCGTAGAGCGGCGGCGCAACCGAGGCGACTGGTGTCGCATCCACCTGGCGGGACTTGGGTCCGGGATCGAAGAACAGCAGCTCGCGACTGGGCGTCAGTCCCGCCGTGTTCGCGACGGTCACATGGCCGTCGCGGAGCGCGATCACGTTGACCAGGTAGTTGTTGTCGTCGACCGTGAAGACCGCCGGGACGACCGTGGCGGTCACCAGAGCGCCAAGCGCCGCGAGCGACACGACCAGCGTGAGGGGAAGCCCCGCGATCGATCGGGATCGGCCGCGTGAATCGAGGGTTCGCATCGCGGTCAAAAAGGCGGCGCAAGTGTACAGCCATGCTGCGGCGCCGGGTCGCGTCACAGTAGTATCGGCAGCGGCCCGAATGCCGACTGCCCTCGACTCGACGCCCGCGCGCCCGGCTGACGATCGTGCGGCGCCGTTTGTCGCCGCCGTCGCGTGGGCGATTGGCGCCGGCGCGGTGGCGCTGTCCGCCCGCGCGTTCCTGGTCAACGTCGCGAACTCGGACTTCGCCGCTTTCTACGAAAGCGCGCTGGCATGGCGACTGGGCGGGTCGCCGTACGTCTCGGACTGGCGCCTCAACCTCAATCCCCCGCTGCTCCTCTGGACGTTCGCGCCGTTCACTCGCTGGCCGCTCGACATGGCCGCCAGGCTCTGGATCGTGTTCCAGCTTCTCGCGCTGTGGTTCGTCATCGACCTCGCCGCTTCCGGGACGCTGAAGCACAACCGCCGCGGCGCGCTGGTGCGGGGCCTGATCCTCCTCGCGCTCGCGCCGCTCGTTCCGCTCGTGCAGCTGCTCCGCGAGGGCCAGTGGATCCTCTGGCTGGCCGTGATCGTCACGGCCGCCTGGCGCGGCGCGCGCGCCGGACGCACCCGCACCGCCGCCGCCCTGCTCGGCATCGTCATCGCGATCAAACCGTTCGCCTGGTGGTTCTGGCTCGCGCTCCCCTCGCCCTTTGGTCCTGCGCTGCTCGCGGCAGGCGCCGCGGGCGCCGGCGGCACGATGCTCGCGTCGTATCTCACCGGACCGGACCTGTTCCAGGACTGGCTCGCGCTCGGCGGCACGCTGCCCGTACCGCATCTCACGCACTGGCTGAACCTGTCGCTGCCGGGGCATCTGACGCGCACGTTCGGATGGTCGTGGACGATGGGCACCGTGGTCGTCACGGGGATGTTCGTGATGATCTTCGGCTGGCGCGTCAAAACCCGGCGCGCCCTGCGTACGGCAATCGAAGGTGGCGACGCGCGGCGCGAGTTGCGTACGGACGATGGCGCATGGTGGCTGGCGAGCCTCGCGACGGTGCTCGCGTCGCCGCTCGGATGGGCGTACTACGCGCTGCTCGGCGTCGCGCCGGCGGTCGCGTGCGTCGCCGCGCGCGGCCGCCTCACGCCCTTCGTACTCGCCGGCTGGATCGGCCTGCTCGCCGTCTGGGTCTCGGCGGGTCCGCTCGCGCTCGCCACCTGGATCTGGACCGGCGCGCTGCTCTGCTGGACGATCGACGCGCTCGGGTCGAGATCTTCTCCGAGCGCATGAACGCCTTGTCGCGGTCCGCGGCGGCCATCGTCGTACTCGCGGCGCTCCTCCGCATCCCCGGACTCTTCACCGACTTCTGGCTGGACGAAGTCTGGGCGCTCCGCACCGTCGCGCTCATCGACTCCGCACTCGACGTGTTCACGGCGATCCATCAGGACATCAACCACTGGCTGCTGAGCCTGTGGATGTACGCCGCCGGCGTCGAGCACGACTTCTGGGTCTACCGCGTGCCCTCGCTCGCGGCCGGGCTCGCCGCGGTCGCCGCGGCCGGGCGTCTCGCCCGACTCGATCGCTCGCATCCGGCGGCCGCGATGCTGCTGACGGCCGTGAGCGCGCCGCTCGTGGTCTACGCCTCTGAAGCGCGCGGCTACTCGATCGCGGCGTCGGCGGCGGTGATCGCGCTGCTCTGCCTCGTCGAATGGGCGGCGTCCCGCCGCGGGGCCTGGCTCGTCGGCTACTGGATCGCGGCTTCGCTCGGGCTCCTCGCGCACCTGAGCTTCCTGTTCGCGCTCGCCGCGGCAACCGGCTTTCTAGGGGTGCTCCTGCTCAGCAACACGCTCACGCCCATGCGCGCTGCCGCGGTGCAGAGCGTGCCCGCTGTCGTGCTCGTGCTGCTGTACGTCGCCGACCTGCGGATGTTTCAGCTCTCCGGCGGGCAGCCGCGCACGTTCGCCGAGCTCTTCGTGCAGGCGGGATCGCTCGCGCTCGGCGGTCCGCCGAAAGGCGCATGGGCCTGGCCGTTCGGGCTGGCGTGCGGCGTCCTGCTCGCCGTGGAGCTCACGCGCCGGTACCGCCGCTGGATGCGATCGCCCGACCGATCCCCGGTGGAACTGGCGACCTGGTCGTTCTACGCGACGGCGTTCGTCTTTCCGATCGTAGCGATCGCCATCATGCAGCCGCCGTACTTCTACCCGCGCTTCCTGCTCGTCTCGGGCGTGTTCGTGCCGCTGTTGGCGGCCAGCTACGCGGCGTCGCTGCCCCGGCGGTGGGGCGCCGCCGTCGCCGCCGTCTTCGTCGTCGTCAACGCGGCGTCGCTCGGCCACTTCGCCACGACCGGCCGCGGGGCCTACGACGAAGCGCTCGCGCTGATGCAGCGCACCTCACAGCGCGGCGTCGTGACCATCGCCAGCGATTACCCGCTGAACCGGATGATGGTCGAGTTCTACGGCTTCAGGCTCACCGGCACCGTCTCGCGGTTCCAGTACGTCGAGCGCGAGGCGGAGTTCTGGATTGCCAGCAGCCCCGCCACGGCATGCGAGCCGTGCGTGCTCATCGGGACGTTCCCGGCGTCGATGGTGTCGGGAACGGATTGGTACGTGTATCAGCGAAGGGGAGCCGCGAGAGCTTCAGGACATGGAGCACATCGAGCAACTGGAGCAAGACAGGAGCTTCGGGACATGGAGAACATGGAGATCTGGAGCGGGCGAGCAAGCCAAGAACTTCAGGACATGGAGAGCATGGAGACCTGGAGCGGGCGAGCAAGCCAAGAACTTCAGGACATGGAGAGCATGGAGACCCTGGAGCGGGCGAGCAAGCCAAGAACTTCAGGACATGGAGAGCATGGAGACCTGGAGGGCCGGAGCAGGCTGAGCGCGGGCTGAGGGGAGCGAACGGGAGTGCGCTCTTATCCGCGCGAGGGAGTGTCAGAAACTTTGTGTGTGAGGCGGTTGGGAGTGTCAGAAACTTTGTGTGTGAGGCGGTTTTGATCTTCGCGGTTCTGGCGGCCGGCTGATTTGTGCCGGCCGCCGGAACCGCAGCTCGCGTCGTCATCTTACGCCACCGGTCCTTTCAGGAACCGGTCTTCATACAGGATCGCGAATTGGTTCATGGCGGCCCGCCAGTGAGGCGCGGCCTTCGACCACCCAGCGGTGATGTTGCGGAGCGCCAACCAGATCAGCTTCGTCGCGGCCTCATCGGTGGGAAAGTGCCCGCGCGTTTTGATGATCTTGCGCACGCGCGCGTGCACGCTCTCGAGCGCATTGGTCGTGTAGATCACGCGGCGCACGTCCGGCGGAAACGCGAAGAACGGGATGACGTGGTCCCACGCCTGGCGCCACATCCTGGCGATCGTCGGAAACCGCTGCCCCCAGGGGCCGGCGGCGAAGCCCTCGAGCGCCGCCGCGGCCGCGTCGGCGTTGGCGGCCGTATAGATCGCGCGCAGGGCGACCGCGAGCGCCTTGCGGTCCTGCCACCCCGCCAGGTCCAGGCTGTTGCGGATCAGATGCACGAGGCAGGTCTGCAGGGTCGTGGCGGGATAGGCGAGGGCGAGCGCCTCCGCCATCCCTTTGAGACCGTCGGTGACGGCAATGAGCACGTCCTGGCACCCGCGCGTCTTGAGGTCGTTGAACACTTTCAGCCAGAACTTCGCGCCTTCGGTCTGCTCAATCCAGATGCCGAGAATGTCGCGCGTCCCATCGGGGAGGATCCCCAACGCGAGGTACACGGCCTTGCTCCGCACGACACTCTCATCGCGGATCTTCACGCGGAGCGCGTCGAAGAACACGACCGGATACAGCGGCTCGAGCGGCCGCGCCTGCCACGCCGTGACCTCCGCGACGACCGCGTCCGTTACCTCGCTGATGAGATCGGGCGAGACGTCGATCGCGTAGATCTCGGCGAGAAACTTCTGGATCTCCCGCACCGGCAGGCCGCGTCCGTAGAGCGCCAAGACCTTGTCGTCGAAGCCGGCCAGGCGGCGCGCGTGCTTCGGAATCAGGTGCGGCTCGAAGGTGCCGTGCCGGTCCCGCGGGATAGCGACGGCGATCGCGCCGTCGTCGGTCAGCACACGCTTCTCGCTCGTCCCGTTGCGATGATTGGTCGTCGCGTCCGGTTTGGTCCCGCCGGGGGGATAGCCCAGGTGGTGGCTCAGCTCGCCACCGAGCATCCGCTCCATCAGCGCCTTCTTCAGCCGACGCGTGGCGGTGTCGATGTCCTCGGCGGTCATCGGCTGATCGGACGAGAAGTGGTCCAGAATGTCGTCCGGAACAGGGGCGAGCCGCTCAGCGGGTCGCTTCTCGCGTTTCGGTGTGCGGGGCATAGGGGCTCCTCATGCTAAACCCCACACACGAAATTCCTGACAGGCTC
>CAZGVW010000228.1:0-9430 GCA_964529265.1 uncultured Phycisphaeraceae bacterium | reverse complement strand
GCGGGATAGCTGGGCGCCAGGGCGGCGGGCGGGGGTCCAGTCATCGGCTCAATGGCAGGCGATTCGCTCGCGCATCGCCCGGGCCTCGCGGTCGTTCGCCGCGCCAACGACGTACGGCACGGCATAGCGGGCGAGCGCCATGACCGTCATGGCGATGTTCAGCGTGATCGGCGCCGGAATGATGCTGGCGTCGCAGATCCAGAGATTGTCGATATCGAACACCCGCATCGTCCGATCGACCACGCCGCGACCCGGCTTGCCGGCAAGCACGTTGCCACCCTGCATATGGGCGGACTCGACGTGAACGAAGTTGCCGGCGCCGATGCCGGCGAAGTACTCGTCCAGTTCGCGATCGTCGGCGCACGCGAGCATCGTGGCATCGAACCGGCCGATGAAGATTTCGGTCGCGCCCTGCGCGAACATGGCGCGCGCGACCAGCCGCATGCCGCGCTGCAGCCGGAGCCAGTCGTCGGCGCTCACCGTGAAATCGATGACGAATCCGCTGCTGCCGAGCATCCCGCGCTTGATATGCCCGTACGTGGTGCTGGCCAGCACGGGGACCGCCGAGGCCATGTGGTTGATGCGGCTCACAATCTTCTCCTGAAACGCCCGGCCCCACTGAGGAGACATCAGCCCCGCCACCGCGGGCTGGGCGAAGGCGGTCTCGATGATCATCCGCTCCCCTGGCACCTCCATGACATAGGCCACCTGCTGCCCGCGCATGCCGTACTGCGGCTCGGGGAAGAACCCCATGACCGGACTGCCGAGGTTCACGCTGAAGTGCTTGCCGACGGTGCGCAGGCCGTTGATGGCGCCCAGGTAGCCGCTGCGCCACAGGAGCTTGGTCGACGCGTAGGCGCCGGCGGCGAGCACGAACTTGTCGGCTTCGATGGTGTGGCGAACGCCATCCGCGTCCGTCACCACGGCGCCCGATACCCGCCCGTTGCGGAACGTCAGGCACTCCACGTCGGTCTCCGGCACGAGCTCGCCGCCGGCGGCCACGAACTGCGGCAGCACCGAGGTGAGCATCGACTGCTTCGCCTCGTAATGGCAGCCGAGATTGCAGCGGTTACAGCCGACGCAGTCGATCACGTTGAGCGGCACGGCGGCAATCCCGGTAACCTGCTGAGCCTGGATCCGCTCGAACCCCTCGCGCACCGTCCGCGCCGCCTGCGTGACGACGCGCGGGTCGATCGGGCGGACGTGCATCAGCGCCGCGATGTCGTCGTAGGTCGTGTGGAGCGAGTCCCAGTCGAGGTACACCCCCATCTGGTGCCAGCGCTCGACGATGAACTGATCCCACCAGATGCCGGTCGGCTTGATGCACACGGAATTGTTGACGACGGTCGACCCGCCGACCACGCGTCCCTGTCGGAACGTGAACTGCTGGTCCTGCGAGAGGGTGACCGATCCGTTCATATACAGCCGCGCCGTCGAGTCGAGCGTATGCGCCTCGAACTGATCGTGCGTCACCAGCGACCCCGTCTCGATCAGCAGCACGCGGGCGTCAGGGTCCAGCTGCTTGATGGTGAGCGCCGCGGTTCCGCCGCCGGCGCCGGATCCCATGACGCAGTAGGTCCGAGGTCGTCTTCCGCTCGCGACCGCCGCGGCCGTCGTGACCCCGCGGTGCAGCGCTTCGGCATTCGCCGAACGCGGCGGCCGCTCCAGATCAGGGCCCGTCGGCGGAACGATCCCGGTAGCGGGCGGAATCGGCGAGAAGCCGACCGTCTTCCAGATGCGCTCGTCGTCCAGATAGGCCGCGGCCATGATGCCCCGCAGTGCGCTCAGGCTGACGATCGTCTTGACCGCATCGTCTTCCTGTTCCGGTGCCAGCCGGATCAGCTCCGTGTACATGCGATCGATGCGACGCGCCCGTTCTTCCGGCGAGCTCCACCAGGTGAAGACCGCGCGCGCGAAGTGGCTCTTGAGACCGGCCCAGAACTTCACCGCGGCCCGGCCGGCATACGACCGGGGCAGCGGGTAGCGGGGCGGCACGAGGGGCAACGTCATGACGGCGCCGACGAAGTTGTGGAAGGCGGCGCGGTTGACCAGGCGCATCACGCGCTCCATGCTCTCGACGATGGCCCGGCCGTCGGGCTTGAGCTCGCGCGACGCGTAGCACTCGCCGAGAATGGCAGCGGCGAACGCGCGCAAAAAGGGCCTGCTCAGAACGAAGTAGAGCCAGAGGAGCCTGTTGACGGTGGACGCGATCACGGCGTTCCTCACCGGCGGCCGGACACGTCGGCACGATCGCGAATGAGCGCGGCGATGTCCGACAGCCGGCGGACGCCCGCCAGTTCCTCGCGGCGGAACGTGCGGGCGAGCGCATCCTCGACGTAGCCGATGATCTCAATGGCGACAACCGAGCTGATGCCCAGGTCGCGCAGCTCCAGGTCGAGATCCAGCGCATCGATCTCGCTGGTGCGGTCGGGCAGCGCTTCGCGCAACGCCGTGCGCAGCAGGGCCACGACTTCCTCGTCCGTCATGAGGTGCCGACCATACGCGACCGCAGGTAGAGCTGTCTCACGTGCTGGCGCTTGACCTTTCCCGATGTCGTCTTCGGCAGGCCGCCCGGCTCGAAGCAGACCACCTCCACGCGCGGCAGGGAATGGGACCGCCGGATGGCGTAGTCCACCTCGGAGGCGAGCCGCTCGCGGTCGGCGACCGACGTTTCGCAGGCGACGACCACTTCCTCTCCGAGTGGCCCCATCTTCGAGAACGCAACGACCGCGCCGCGCCGGACCCCCGGAACCTCGGCGGCCACCCATTCGATGGTCTGCGGGTGCACGTTGCGGCCGCTGATGATAATCACGTCCTTGCGCCGGCCGGTGATGTACAGGTGCCCGTCGCGCAGGTACCCGAGATCGCCCGTCTGCAGCCAGCCGTCGGCGGTCGTGGTCGGTTCGACGCCGGACGTCGTCCAGTAACCCGCGGTCACGGAGGGACCGCGCACCCACACTTCGCCCTCCTTCAGGTCGGGACAATCCTCCCCGTACTCGTCCACGATGCGCAATTCGTGTCCGAGGAACGGCACGCCGCAGGAGACGTGCTCCAGCGTGCGGACGCCGTTCGCCGAATCGCACGGTTGCGCCTCCCCCGTCTCCTCGAACCGCGCCGCGTCCACGCACCACGTGCGCATCGGCTCGTCGAGCGGTTTCATCGTCACGGCGAGCGTCGACTCCGCCAGCCCGTAGGCCGGCATGACGGCGTTCGCCGAGACGCGACAGCGCTGGCCGAACACGCGTGAGAACTGGCGGATGGTCTCGGGGAGAATGGGCTCCGCCCCGCAGCCGAACGCCTTCATCGACGACAGGTCCCACTGCTCCAGCACGTGGGGCTTGACCTTCCTGAGGCTGAGCGCATACGCGAAGTTTGGCCCGAAGGACACCGTGCCGCCATGCTGGTGGATCGTCTGGAACCAGGACGAGGGGTTCACGATGAACCGGACCGTGGGGATGAACGCGACCGACACCCCCCAGCAGATGGGCCCCAGCACGAACCCGATGAGACCCATGTCGTGGTGCAGCGGCAGCCACGACACGCCGACGTCCTGTCCCGAGATCATCTGCAGCCCGTCGCCCATGAAGCCGTTGATGTTGCTCATGAGCGATCGATTCGTCACCATGACGCCCTTCGGGGCGCCCGTCGATCCCGACGTGTACTGCAGCAGGACGACATCGTCGGGTCCCGGCGTCGGCCAGGCCGACACGGGCGGGTGCTCCGTCAGCACCTCGGTCACATCGACCACGCGTGGCGTCCCGCCGGCCCGGGAGGCCGCCGTCCGCATCGAATCGAGGATGCTCGTCGAGCAGACGATGAGCCGCGGCTGGCACGAACGCAGGATGGCCGTGGTGTTGTCGAGGAACAGTTCGATCCCGTTCAGATAGGGCGGAGGGGCAATCGGCACGGCGATGGCGCCGAGCCGGCTCACCGCCAGCAGGGCCAGAATGAACTCCTCGGGCAGAATCAGCCCGAGGGCGACCCGGTCGCGTGCCCGCACGCCGAGCGCGGCGAGCGCCGCCGCCTGGCGGGCGGTGGCGTGCTCGATGCCCTCGAACGAGTAGTAGACTTCGCGCCCCTTCACATCCTGGAATGTGAAGCCCCGCTCGGGGTAATCGCGTCCAGCTTGCTGAACGGCTTCGGCCAGAGTGGTATAGCGAGTCCGTAGGCGCATGGGACGATTCGCGGGCGTTGAAACGATGGGACCGAGTCGCGCGTAGTCCACCCCAATGGTCGGGTCCCTGTCAAGAGGCACGGTGACGTCCGCCCTCACCCGGTGAACGGCGACCATTCGGGCGCTCGGCGGCCCCTCTCGATCCGCCTTGAATCCCGGTCGCCGATTCGCAGCAGCAACCGGCGCATGTGGACCACCACGAGGCCGAGGACGAACGCCTGATACAGCCCGCTCTGCACCACGGTCCGGAGCGAATCCAGCGCCGCAGCCACCGGCGCGACGCCCTCACGCAGCCAGTGTGTCACGGCGACCCCCACGGTGGCCAGGGCGGTGACCACGAGCACGTTGCCCACCATCCGGCTCAGCACGCTGAAGGCGAACTCCGTCTTGCCGACGATCGCCGAGAACGTCAGCACGGGTGAGGACATCGTGTGCTGCGCCAGCGCCATGAACTCGTCGCCCGCCTGGCGGATCGACTGCAGGAGGTTGAAGGGGTAGAACAGCGTGCCGCGGATCCGCTGCCGCCAGCGCCGGCGCGCGAATCGCGCGCGCCACTTCCTGAACCGGGCGTACTCGCGGAACCGATCGATCCTGCGATCCAGTCGGAGCGCCAGCGTATCGTAGAGAAGCGTGGCCCGGATCATGCGCAGCGTCCCCAGGCTGATCGGCAGGTCGAACTTGCGCGCGATCTTCATGGAGGCCAGCCACTGGGTGGCCGACGTCCGTTCCCACCACTCCGTGTACTCCGCCTTTGTCCGGAATGTGAAAATCGCCCGCAGGTACTCCGCTTCTGCGTCCTTCATCAACCGTGGCACGTCGACCGGCGGAAACGGTTCGAACAGCTTCAGTCCGGCCCGGGCCATGCCCTCGGCGTCGCCCTCGGCAAAGCTCAGGGCCACCTGTTCGAACGCCCAGCGCTGTTCGTTGTCGAACGAGCCGCACGACCCGAAGTCAATGAAGGTGAGGCTGCTGTCCTGGCCGACGACGATGTTGGCCGGGTGCGGATCGGCATGAAAGAACGTGTTCTCCTCTCCCGACCAGAACGACGTCCAGAGGACTCGCCGCGCGACGAGCCCCGCGTCGATGTTGAGCCGCTGCATCATGGCGAGCCCCTCGGGATCCCGGTGCTCGATCGCCGCGATGATCTCCCACAGCCACATTCCCGACACGAACTCCTGCACGAGCACCTCGTCGTTGGACAGATCGAGATAGACGCGCGGTGCGGTCAGGAATCGCGTGCGGGCCCTGGCGCGGACGTTGCGGCGAAAGATGTCCTGAAAGCGGGCCTCCTTGCGGAAGTCGAGCTCGCTCAGCAGCGTCTCCTTGAGCTCGCGCCGGATGTTGCCGGTCGCGCCCGGGCGGACGATCGTGAGGAACTCGGCGGTGGCCAGTATCCAGTCCAGCACCCGGAAGTCGGCCGCGAACACCTCGCCGATGCTCGGGCGCCGGACCTTGACGGCCACCTTGGTCCCGTCCTTCAGCGTGGCCTGAAACACGCACGCGACCGAGGCGGCGCCGACGGGCTCCGGATCGAAAACGGCGAAGGTCTCCTGCCACGGCTTCCCTGTCGCGCGCTCGATCGCCGCGATGGCGTGCGCCACCGGGAAGGGGGCCATCCGGTCCAGCAGGCGCGACAGCTCGACACAATACTCCCAGGGCACCAGATCGATGCGCATGGCGATCTGCTGGCCGAACTTGATGAAGGTGCCGCCGGCACGTTCGAGCGCCCGCCGCAGACGGACGGCGCGGCGATCGGTGGTGGCACGCCGGCGCAGCGTGTCCCACACGTTACCGCCCAGCACATAGGCGGCAAACGCCAGCCACTCGCCGAGACGACCAAGCGAACGCCAGACGCCCGCCTTGAACACCGGGCCGGTCGGCATCGGCACGGGCATGCCTTCGTCGGTCGCGCTGATGATCCGCTGCCGCCGCGGAATCGGCTGCAGCAGGGCCGCGGGTGACGGCGTCCCCGCCGCCGCGGCGCCGGCGCCCCAGCCCGTACGCTCCATCGGCACGCGCGTGGGCGGACGCGCCACCACCACCGGCCGCCACCGCCGGATCGCCGCCGCCACGCGTGCCTGCCGCCGGCGCGACCCGGTGCCCGCAGCCATTCAGATCTCCTTGTCTTCCATCCGCAGCAACATCTTGCGGGCGTTGAGCAGCACCAGGGCGACCACGAGCCACTGATACTCGGGGCGCGCCACCGCGTCGCGGAGCACGGCTGCCGCGTCGGGCATCGGGCGCGCGGCCACGACGGCTGCAACGGCCACGGCCGCGGCCGTTACCGCGGTCAGGGCCAGCAGCTCCGCCGCGGTGACGATGGTGGTATACGCAGCGTACGACCACTTGCTCATCAGCGCGCGAAAGGTTGCGCGCGGCATGACGAGCACCTGCCGGAATCGGAACAACAGGCCTTCCGTGAAGCCGGCCCAACGGTCCAGCTCCAGGAACATCCGCTCGTCCACACCCCCACTGAGCGCGCGCAGCGTCTGGCGCTCGCCGCGTGCCTCGACGCGCCTGCGCTGGTATCTGGCGAACCGGCGGTACTCCGCGACCACGTCGACGTCGGGGTCCAGGCGGACGACGAGCGCGTCGTACAGCACGTTGACGCGCAGCAGGCGAAGGACGGCGAAGTCGATGGTGATGTTGTAGGCGCGGGCGACCTGGAACATCCCGATCCATTGCCGCGCGAAGGTCCGATCGGACCAGGCCTTGCGCATGGGGGGCGCCTCGAGCGCGTACAGCATCTCCCAGTTGTGCGACTCCAGATCGCGCGTGAGATCGGCCACGTCGATGGGCGGCAGCGGCTCGAGCAGCACCAGCGAGGAACGCGCCATGTTCAAGGCATCGCGCTTCCACGCGTAGAACATGTTCTGCTGCAGCGCGCGCCGCTTGGTGCGGTTGATGGCGTCGACCGCACCGAAGTCGATGAACGTCAGCTTCCCGCCCTTGCCGATGATGACGTTGTCGGGGTGGGGATCCGCACGGAAGAACAGCTGCTCGTGCCAGCCCCAGTAGTTCACCCACGCGAGCCGCCTGGCAATCTGGCGGGCGTCGATTCCGAGGCGGCGCGCAAGGGTGAGGACCGCCTCGTTCCCCTGCTCGACGGCCGCAACCAGCTCCCAGAGCCACATGCCCGCCACCAGATCCTGGGTGATGACCTCGTCGTTCGACAGGCGAAAGTACACGCGCGGCGCCGTGAAGAATTGCCGTCCCGATTTCCGCGCCGCGCGCCGGAACGCGTCCTGCTGGCGCGCAGCCTGGACGAAATCCAGCTCACCGAGCAGCGTGTCGCGCAGCTCCGATCGCATGTTCTGCGTCCGGCCGGCCCGCAGGAGGGTGAGCGCCTCCACCGCCTTGGCCAGCCAGTCGAACGCCTTCAGATCGGCCGTGAACAGCTCGCCGATCCCGGGGCGCCGCACCTTGACCACGACCTTCCTGCCGTTCCTGAGATACGCCTGGTACACGCACGACACCGCCGACGAGCCGATCGGCTCCGGATCGAACCGCTCGAACGTCGCCGCCAGCGGGCGCCCCGTGGCGCGTTCGATCGCCGCAATCGCCTGCGCCACCGGAAAAGGCTCGACCCGATCCAGCATCCGGGAAAGCTCGACGCCGTACTCCCACGGCAGCAGATCGAGCCGCATCGTCAGATACTTGCCCACCCTGATGAACGTGCCGCCGGCCCGCTCGAAGGTACGGCGCAGCCGCGCGGCGCGTCGAGCCGGCGAGCTCTGGCCTCGCAGCCAGTCCCACAACATGCCCGCTTGGAGCGTCAGGCCCATCGCCAGCCAGACGAACAGGCGCCGGAGGGCGCGCAGCCGGCTGACCCGGAATTCGACGACGCGCATCTTCGGCGGCGTGGTGTCCGCCGCCCGCACTTCCAGGAACCGCCGCCGTGGCAGCGGCGCGAACACGCCCGGCCGCAGGCGTTCGCTGAGCGTCGGAGACTTCCGTCCGCTCACCCGGGCGGATGGGCGGGGGACGCGAACGGCGTGCGGAACCGGACGGTCCGCCCGCCAGCGCGCGATGGCCCGATCGATCGTGGCGTGGACGCGCGGCCGCCGAACGGGCGGCCGGCGGATGCCGACCGGACTCGCCGTCCGGCCAGCCGCTGGGGCGGCGTCACTCATCGGGGGAACACGACGCGGTACGCGTTCTTCCTCCGCGAGGGCGCGGCTATTCCCTTGCGTCCCTTGCGCCGGTCCGACCGCTGGCGACGGTAGATCATGACCAGCGGGACGAGCGTCTTGTCCTGCAGTTCATCGCCAAGCTGACGGCGAACCTCCTCGATCACCTCGGCCACCTGGACCATCAGTGGCCCCCGCCCGCGCGCAAGCTGCTCCAGGCGGCGGCGTCGCGCGGTGCCGAGCGGCACCACAATCGGAGCCGTCACCGCCGGAGGCCGTGCCCCCCCGTCGGGCTGCGGCATCGACGATTCAGGACGCTCGGGCCCGGGAGGGGACGGGGCGTCGGCGGGCGGCCGCTCGTCGGCCACAGCCATCCGGCGGGCCCGTTCCACGTCGGAGGGGGAGGCCATCTTTATGTGGGACCCGTCAGAAGCACTCTGCCGGATCGGCCGACCGGAGCTTGCGCATGGCGATCGCGCACGAGATCGCCGCCATCGCGACAGTCAGGGTGAAGACGAGCGCGGCTCGCTCGAACGTCATGAAGAGCGGCAGGTTCGTCGCATCTCGTGTCGCCGAGTAGAGGAGCTGCGAGAGGCCGAGGCCGAGCGGGAAACCGAACATGGTCAGGATCAGCGCTTCCTCGAGGACGACGGTGTACAGGGCGTAATCCCGGTACCCCATGGCTTTCAGCGTTGCGTACTGGGACAGGTGATCGGTGATATCCGTATACAGGATCTGGTACACGATGACCGCGCCCACCGACAGCCCAAGAAAGGTGCCGATGAGAAAGATGATGCCGATGGGCGAGTTCCTGTTCCAGAACGCGTGCTCCAGATCGACGAACTGATCTCTGGTGACGACCGTGACGTCCGGCGGCAGACTGCCGGTCAGCGCCGCCTGCACCGCCGCCACGTCGCTGCCCGGCTTCAACCGGACCAGGCCGAGCTCGACCACGCTCTCGGGCCTGTTGAAGATGCTGCGAAAGCTGGCGTCACTCATGATCAGGTGACCCGTGGCGGAGAAGGATGCGCCGAGCGTGAACAGCCCCCCGATCTTCATCCGCCGGCCACCGACCTCGGTGACGATGGCGCCGTTCTCCGTGACGGCCTCGACAATCGGCCCGAAG
>CAZGVW010000227.1:0-33289 GCA_964529265.1 uncultured Phycisphaeraceae bacterium | reverse complement strand
GCCGGTGAAGTGGTTCTCGATCCTGAACTACTTCCGCGCGGAGCGGCCGCAGAGGGGAAGGCTGCGGGAGTTCACGCAGTGGAATGTGGACATGATCGGGGATGATTCGCCGCGGGCGGATGCGGAGGTGATTGCGTGTTGTGCGGAAGCGTTGCGGTCTGTGGGGCTAAGTCCTCAAGACGTTCGCATCAACATCAGCAACCGAAGAGCGATCGCGGAAGTGGCTTCCGCACTTGGCGTACCTCAAGAGAAGCACGACGATCTCTTTGCGCTCGTTGATGCTCATGACAAGCTCACCGATGACGCTCTTGAGGAGCGACGGAAGCACCTCGGAATCAATCCACTGGTGATTGCGGCGCTGACAGACCCAAACTGGATTCGGATTGAGCGGAGCAAGCTCGACACAGCGGGCAGCGCAAAGTCGGCTCCGGAGTTGGTACGGGCGCTCCCAATCCTCGAGCCAGTTGCTCAGAGCCTCGAATCAATCGGCGCCGCTGAGTGGGGCTATCTCGACCTGAGAGTCGTCCGCGGCCTCGCCTACTACACGGGCACAGTCTTCGAAGTCCACGAAGCCGGCGGCAAGGAGCGTGCGATCGCGGGCGGGGGGCGGTATGACAATCTCATTGAACTCTTCGGCGGCCCCCCCACTCCCGCCGTGGGGTTTGCGATGGGCGACGTGGTGCTCTCGCTCGTGCTTCAGGACAAGGGGCTGATGCCGTCGGATGCGCAGCTGCTCGATGAGATCGGCGCGCGGCCGGACGTGTTCGTCATCGTCGGCGGGCGCGACGACGATGCGCGGGAGCAGAACGAGCGACTCCTGCTGCCGCTCGTCGCGAACCTCCGCCGCGGAAACGTTTCGCAGAACATCCCCCCGCTGCACGCGCGGCACACCTACCGCGCCACGCGCAACATTGGAAAACTCCTGAAGGAGGCGAGCGACCTCCGCGCCCGCTTCGCGGCGATCATCGAATCGCCCGAAGCGGCGACGCTGAAGGACCTGGACAGCGGGAAGCAGGAAGAGGGCGTGCCGTTAGCGGAACTTGGGGCTCGGGTTACACACCGCAACTGAAGCGTTCTTTACCACTTCACAGAAACGCGGCAAGGGCATGATCGTTGAGAACTGCCTCTTTCTCCGGCCGCGTCGGCAAAAGAATCACATTTCCACCGGTTATCCACAAGCCGGTTCTGGGTTTTTTTGAAGGGTCAGTACAGCCTCAGTCAGCCTTGCGAAGGCCCAGCGGCGCGCATCATTCAATGCCTCCCCGGCGACAAGGAGGATGATGGGCAGCACGATGTGCGTCAACCAATTCACGTTACCTTCAGCATAGCCCGGTCTATGCCCTGCAGTCCACACAACTGGTGCGCGCGCCTTGCTGCCACGGGGATGTCTCTGGGTCTCCCCCCTATTGCCTACCTCAATAATCTCAACCGCCCGAAATCCGGCACGGGAATCGGCCCGAGGTTCTTGTGCGGCGCGGGGAAGAAGACGAAGAACGCCTTGCCGATGAGCAGTTCGCGGTGCACCACGCCCGCCGTCTCATCGAAGTGCAGGCCCACCCAGGGATCGACCGTGGACCACGCGCGCGAATCGCCGCTGGCGCCGCTGTTGTCGCCCAGCACGAAGAACTCGTCCGGCCCGAGCACGATCGTCGAATCCGGCGTGGTGCCGAGGCCCGGCTCGATCTGCCCCCGCACGGGATTCAGGCGGATGCGCGACGGCTGGTAGTGCACGTCGCGATCGAGCCCGACGCGGCGCAGCGTCACCGGCCCGCCCTCGAACGACATCCACACCTCGGGCGGTTGATACATGCCGGGGCTGCTCAGCGCGATGCGGTCGATCGATTCGCGGCGGGTCTCCGGCCGCAGCGCAAGACGCAGCCGCTCCTCCGCGCTCCAGTCATACTCGGCGCTCAACATGCGCTCGCCGTCGATCCACAGCGAAAGCGCCTGATCGACGTGCCAGAACTCCACACCAGTCGTCCGGCCCGGGGCGAGGAACGACGTCTCGACGCGCTCGAGTTCGATCCACTGATTGTCACCCCCATGTGCGGGGCGGGATCGGGGGCGCATCCTGATGGCCGCGGATGAGGGGCCGACGACAGCCTGGAAGATGTGATCTCGCGCTTCGATCGTCCAGAGGGCGGTCAGGCCCTCGGATTCCGGCGTCACATCCGCGCGCAGGCGCAAGTCGGACACCGGGTAGCGGTCCGGCGGGCGCTGGCGCTGCGTGCGCACATCGTTGTAGGGCAGAAAATCGTCGATCGGCCGCACCGCGGCGTTCCAGCGGATGAACCCCGGCCCGGCGCTCTCCCACCGGTGCTCGCGCCGGTCGCCGGTCCAGCCATCGGCGATCCAGCGATCGCGCCACGGACGGTCGTCGATCGTTTCGCTGAGCGGCCGGTATTCACTCGAATAGAGCGTCCACCACAGATCGCCCTGCGCGCGATCGGGCTTGCGGCGGATGCTCCACTCGCGCTCCGCTGCATCCTCCGAGGCGGGCCGGCGCGTGAACACGTCGCCATCGACGAGCCACACCTCTTCCCCCGGAAGGGCGGCCAGGCGCTTGATGTAGTTCTCGCGCGCATCGCCCGGGAACTTGAACACCACGATGTCCCAGCGCTCCGGCTCGAAGAGCGAATAAAGGTACTTCTGCACGAAGATGCGGTCGCCGATGCGCAGCGGCACGTTGGTCTGCTGCATCGTGGGGATGGGGCGGCCCGTAAACGGATCCTCGACGTCGATGGGCCCGCGCTGGACCTTCCGGGGAGTGCGCGACGAGAAATCCGTGTACTCCCACGGGTTCACCGCCCAGTTGAACCCCGTCTGCTCGCTCCAGAAGCGCATGTGCGCGCCCATGAGCGTCGGGGCCATGGAGCCCGTCGGGATCACGTACGACGCGACGACGTAGCGTGTGAAGACAAACACGAGCGCGAAGGAAAAGATCACGGACATGATCACTTCCTTCGGCGTCTCCTCCGGGCGCTTCCTGACCTTCGGCGCCCCCGGAGGTGGCCCCGGAGGTGGCCCCGGCGGTGGCGGCGGTGGTGGTGGGGGCGCGGAGGACGATGGCGAAGAAGATGACGTCGCCTCGCCCTGCGAAGCGCCGTCCTTCGCCGGCGCCACAGGCGAAGGCGATGCTGAATCTCCCGCCGCGGGAGTCTCGCTTCCCTGCGCGCGAGGCGCGGTCTGCGAACCGGCGAAGGGTGTGGCGCCCGAAGGGACAGCCGGCGGCGGCGCCGGCGCCGCCGGATTCGGCGTCGCGACTGGACGCGCGGGCGGCCCGGGCAACCCCGGCGCCCCCGCTCCTGCGGCCCCCCCGACCACACTGTTCATCGCAAGGCGCAGGGCCGCGTCCGCGGCGGCGTCTTCGAGTTTCCGTTGCGCGCCGTCTTCGCGCCGCGCCGACTGCTCCGGCGCAGGCGCCGCGCTGTTTGCCACCGTCTTCGGCCCCTGTGTCTCGTCAGCCATGCCCACCCACCATACAGCCGGCGTGGAGCGCCGGTTCGAATCCTCTGCTCAAACCTCCGCAGTCACCGCACGAACCGCGTCCGGCCGAAATCGGGCATCGGCAGCAGGCCGCCATCCGTGTGCGGCGCGGGGAAATACACGAAGAACGCCTTGCCCATGAGCAGATCCCGCGGCACCACGCCCACCTGCGGGCGAATCTGCCGCTCCACCCACGGGTCGATCGTCGTCCACTGGCGCGAATCGCTGCTCGCCGCGGAGTTATCGCCGAGGACGAAGAACTCGTCCGCGCCGAGCAGTGTGAAGCCGCGTTCGCGCGAGGGTTGGTGCGCCAGGTCGCGATCGAGCCCCACGCGGTGCAGGCGCACCGGGCCGCCCGTGAACGTCCACCTCACCCGCGGCGGGCGGAACCCGGTCGGATCGGTCGTATCCCAGTTCACGGCTTCATCGGAAGGCCGGCCCGAGGCGAGGTTGAGGCGCGCTTCGGCCGTCCAGTCGTAGTGCGCTTCGGCCACGAGCGCGCCATTGATCTCGAGGCGCAGCGTCTGGTCGAAATGCCAGAACTCGAAAGTGACGACCTGACCAGGAGCGAGCCGCGGCGACCCCGCCGCCGTTTCGAAAATGGTCCATGCGCCGGCGCCGCCTGCGCCGTCGCCTCCCGCTTCATCCGGCGTATCGGCCGGCCGCATGCGCACACCCGCGCCCGCCGGCCCGATGAACCCCTCGAACACGTGCCCGCGCGCCTCGATGCGCGCCACGACTTCCGCATCCGCCGACTGCGCCTCGATGCCCGCCCGCAGGCGAAGGTCCGCCACGGGAAACCGCCAGCGGTCCATGCGCATCTGCGGCGTATCGTTGTACGGCGCCCAGTCGTCGATCGGCCACACCGGCTGGCCCGTCTCGCCGTCGTAGGTCGATGAATCCCAGTCGAGCGACGGGATCGCGCCGCCATCGCCCGCCTGCTCCAGTTCGTACACGGCCGCATCCGTGCGCCACCCTGCGCCCGTCCACGGGCCGCGCCAGTCATGCCCGATCGCCTCGCGCTGCGCGACGGGCGGCGTCCACTCGCTCGAAAAGAGCGTCGTCCACAGCCGCTTCTGCACGCGCAGGGGTTTGCGCGCGATGCGCCACGCTTCTCCTGACGCTCCCTCGGCGCCTCCCGGCCCGCGCACGAACACGTCGCCGTCGGCGATGCGCACTTCCTCGCCCGGCAGACCGACCAGTCGCTTGATGAAACTCTCCGTCGGCTCCTCCGGACTGCGGAACACCACGATGTCCCAGCGCTTCGGCGGATGCAGCGCATAGATGTACTTCTGCACCAGGATGCGGTCCCCCGCCTGCACCGGCGCGCGGTCGCGCTCGATTTCCACGCCCGTCATCGGGTCCATCACGCGCAGCGGCCGCCGGCCGGCGCCGGTCGCGCCCTGGATGGGGCTCGGCTCATCGGAGTTGTGCCGCTTGTAGTCCCGTGGCGTGACGTCCCACGTGAACCCGGACACCGGGCTGCGGAATCGCACGTGCGCTCCGATAAGCGTCGGCGCCATCGAGCCGGTGGGTATCACGAAGGGCTCGACGACATACGCGCGGAACACGAACGCCAGCACGAACGCCGTGAGCACGAGGATGATCGTCTGCTTGATCGAATCGCCTGAGTCCGGCCGCGCCGCCCGCGCGGATTCAGCCGCGGCTCCGGGCTCCTCGATCTCAGCAGGCGGCAATGCCATGGGGGCAACCATAGTGGCGGCGCGCGCCGGCGACGCATGCCCTGATTCGGCCGTTCCCGGCGCGATCCTGATCACGAATCAGCGCCACCTCACCCCGGAGGCGGGGCCGGTCCGCCGCCTCCCTGCCCACCCCCACCACCCCCGCCACCCCCGCCCTCGCCGCCCGGGTCGCCGCCGCCCTTCCGGCCACGGCCGCGCCCCCGCCGACCACGCCTTCGCCGCTTCCGCTCGCCGCCAGGCCCAGCCTCGGGGCCCTCGCCGCCCGCCTCGGGAGGTCCATCCCCCTCCGGCGGCGCGGCGCCACCTCCGGCCTGCCCGCTCCGCGGCGGGGCGCCGGGCTCGACGCCGCCGCCACCCCCGCCCCCACCCCCGCCGCGGCGATTCCGGCGGCGTTTGCGAGCACCCTTCTCCTCGGCGGGTTGCCCGACAGTCGGCGGGGAGGCTGGGCCGACCTCGCCGCGAGGCTCGACCGGCGGTGATGGTGGCTGCGGCTGGGGCTGTTTCTCCTCCGCCTCGGCGCGGCGGCGATAGGCATCCTGCCGCGCCTCCCGAGGCGGTCGCGGCTGCCGGCCGGCGCCGTTGCGGCTTGGAGGCGCCTGGCGTCCGCCCATCCCGGCCCGGTCCCCGGCGTCGCGCGAAGACATCCCGCGGAGGGCGTCCGGCGGCGCGGCCTTGGGCGGCACGGGGGCATCCGGGTCGCCAAGTTCCTCCACGGCGACGGCGACGTGGCGCTGATCCGCCTCCAGTTCAACCAGCACGAGTTGAGTCAGAATCTGCGAATCGACGACCTTGCCCGGGCCATCGGGCGTGCCGACGCGCTTGCCGCGGTTCGGCAGACGCTTGCGCAGCGTTTCGTACGTTTCATCCTCATAGCGCAGGCAGCACATGAGCCGGCCGCACCGGCCGCTGATCTTGAGCGGATCGAGCGTGGATTTCTGCACCTTCGCCGAGCGCATCGAGATGGGTTTGAGCACCTTCAGGAACTGCTTGCAGCAGCAGTGCTGGCCGCATCGTTCGTAATCGGCCTTCAGGCGCGCCTCGTCGCGCGCGCCGACCTGGCGCAGTTCGATGCGCGTGCGGTGGTCTTCGGCCAGCAGGCGCACCAGCTCGCGGAAATCGACGCGATCCTGGGCCAGAAAAAAGAATGTGAGCGTTTCGCCGCCGAGGATCGGCTCCGCCTCGATGATTTTCATATCGAGGGCCAGTTCCACCACGCGCGCCTGCGCCGCCTTCGCCATCTCTCGCTTGCCCGAATCGAGCGCCGACTGCTTCTGGATGTCCTCCACCGTCGCCACGCGCAGCACGCGCCCTTCGGTGAAGAAGGGGTATTCGCGCCCGCCGGACGACTCGATGTACTCCAGCATCTCCTTGCGCGTCACGCTCTTGGAGCAGCCCGCGTTCGGGCAGGTGCTGGTGAGCATCTCGCCGATCTCGATGCCGCGGTGCGTGCGGACGACGAGTTTCGATCCGCACCCCGGCTTGGAGTCGCCGGAGTAGGGGTATTCCCCCACCAGGCGCATCGATCCGAAGCGCACGACAACGCTGGTGGGGGGCTTGAGGCGCTCGTAGGCCTTCCGGTCGGCCTCGAGATCGGCCTCGAACTGAGCGAGGGGCAGAATGGGCATGAAGGTCAGGCTTCTCGACGCTGCGCGGGGGCGCCGCTCCGCCGGAGGGATACGCCGGAATGAGCGGGCTCAGAAGTGCACCGGGCAGGGGGAAGTCCACCGATCGACGCCCGGCGGGCCGATCGGGTCCATCGCGCAGGACAAGAAGCCGGGGCAGCCTAGCGGCCCCGATCGGGTTCGCAAACCGCTTGTTCAGGCTTTCGGGCTGCTATGGCGCCGGAGCGAGGCCCGCGGCGACCCGGGCATCCATAAACACGCGGCTCATGTCGTAGGAGTCGAACAGTTCGACGGACTGCCGGTTCCTGACGCCATAGACGAAGAGGGTCTCGTTCCGGCGGTCGAGAATCGCCAGAATGTCCTCGTTGTCGCCGGAATCGGCGGTCAGGATCGTCAGGTCCCCGATGGTCGCCACGTCGCTGGCCTGAGCCGCGGATTCGGCCCATCGCTGGCCGGCCTGCGTGATCAGCATCGCGAGGATGACGAGCGCGCTCGCCCAGAGGGCCGCGGCGCCCGTATCCAGCCGACGGGTTGTTCGCCCTGTATGGCTCATCGGCTTCCTCCTCGGTTGCGGCCATCGGCCGCGAGGTCGCGGAAGCCAAGCGGCGCGAGTGTGCGACGGCTGCGATCCCACCGGACGGCGACCAGTTCCGCGTTGTTGCTGTCGATGATGTAGATGGCGGCCTCGGCGAGACCCTGCACCTGGCCGGAAACCATGGAGTATTCACCTCGGGCTCGGCGCGGCGCCGTCGTGCGCTGGGCGTCGGCGACCGGCGCGAAGGTCGTCGCGGCGAGGGCGGCCAGCAGGAGCGCGTTGAGCGCCAGCAGGGCGCCGTGCGGTCGGCGTTTGATCCTCATGACCTCTCCTGACGCGGCGCTCGAGCGAAGGTTCCGGTGTGTCGTTTCGGGGCGCCGGCTGCACGCCGCGGCGGCCGGGCCCGTGATGACGAGTGGTCTAGTCCTGGTGCCCGCGCTTGCTGGGCATGATGCTGAGTCCGATGGTCGCGCCGCCGAGCGCCACCACGACGAGGTAATAGAGCCAGCGGGGCGGCGACGCCGGCTTGTTGGGCGCGGGTGGACGGCTGCCGGCCTGGGCGCCGCTGGTCGGCGGTGGCGGCGCCGCCTCCCTGCCGCCCCCGCTGCCGAGCTGGGCGGCAACCGGCGCGGACGCGAGGCACAGGCACCCCACCGCGACAAGGCCGAGACGTTTCATCCGAGTTCGCATGATGAATCGACGATACGGGCCGCGCTGGCGCGTGTAAAGGCGATGGGGGCCAGTCGCGCGAGGCGGGGTGAACGCCTTGCCGGGACATGGGATCAGGCGCTGAGGATTCCCGCCGCGGAGAGCGCGGGGCGGCAGAAGCGCTGGCCGAGGCGCTCGAACGCCGCGGCGGGCAGGTCAACGGTGCCCCATCGCGGGCTCCGCTGGCGCATGGCCTGCACGTAGTTGGCCAGCCGCACGGCGCGGAGGGCATACCAGCGGCCGCGATGGGCGAAGACCTCGTCGAAGAGGCCGTCGGCCGGGGGCTCGGGAACCCAGTGCATGAAGATGAACGCGGCTTCGAACCCGGGGCCGAAGAGCGCCTCCCAGGTGCGGAGGGCTTCGATGTCCCCGCGCGTCACCCAGGTATCGAGGTGGCCGCGGGCGGTTCGACGCCGGGGCCGCACTTCATCAGCAGGGTCCGCGCCGCCGCTCGCGGCGCGGATGCGCCGGCCCTTCACGTCGAGCAGCAGGTTGGCGCGCCGGCCGTACACCACGTAATCAAAGGACTTGAGCGCATCGACCGGTCCCGCGCCGGCGGGGAGGAGCGACTTGCGCGCCTCGTTCACCGAGACGTATGGAATCCTCCTCGAGCGGAGGAACGCCGCGAACGCCGCCTCGTAGTGATGGTGACGCTGGCCCACGCCGTCAGGGTAGCCGGGTCGCCGCCTGCGCGAAAGCGCCGGACCTCCGTCATTCGATGGTGATGGCGCCGGTGCTCGATTTGACGCGCACGGTGAGGCCAAGCAGGTCGGTGGAGAGCGTGATGCGCGCGTCGTCAAGGACCGTAAGGCGCGCAAACTCGTCGAAGGCCACCGTCTCATCGATCACGCCTTCGAACGTCGCCGTGACGTCGGGCAGCAGGGCCGCCTGGCCCTCCCCTCCGAAGACGACGGTGTACGGCTCGCCGTTCGATCGCTCGACGGGCGCATCGGGGTCCGATTGCCGGGCCACCCAGTACGACTTGCCGTCGGGCGCGAACCGGATCACCGCCGGATCGGCGGGCATGGCCAGGCTAAGCGACTGGGCGTACTCGAGGTCGGAGACGAGCATGCGCGCCCCGCCGCGGAGCCGGGCCAGATCGTCGGGCGCCATCGAGGGCAGGGCCACGGCCACCACAATCGCCACGATGGCGACGGTGACGAGCACGTCCACGACGGAAAAGCCGCGCCGCCGGCGCAGATCAGTTGTCAATGGTCGCGTCAACAAGTTGCTCCACCTTGGTCGTGATGCCGCTGTCGGGCTCGATGAACGTGCCGTTCATGCGCCGGCACCCGCCTCCAGAGAATCCCTTCTCCATCGACGCGGCTTCCGTGGGCCAGTGCTTCTGCTTCATGCGCATGGGCACCGGGTTGGAGAGGGTCGCCGGCTCCGTCTCCTCGCCACCGCCCAGCAGGCCGCCGACAAGTTCGAGGACGCCGCCAAGCAGCGAGGTCACGTCGGCCACGAGCGCCTGGAAGCCCTTCGTGAGGTCAAAACCCGCGAGGGCGTCAACCAGACCGTCGATCGGCGTTCCGTCGGGCTTGTAGAGGGGGCCCGAGCGATCGGTGAAGCCGCAGTCGTTGTCGAGCGCAGGGTCGTAGAAGATCGCCGTGCCGCCCGAAACGAAGATGTAGGCGCCGGTGAGGCGCCCGAAGATGGCCGAGTACGTCGCGAGGTCCACTTGCACGTCCGGCGCGTGGATCGAAGCGCGAACAAGCGAGCGATTCTGCAGCTGGTACAGCGGGTCATCCATGCCGCCCGCCGAAGGGATCACCCGCCAGATGCGGATGCGCGACGCCGATTCGTACGCGAAGTCATCGCGCAGGTCGCGTCCTGCGTTCCGCGCCACGCTGCGATCGAAGCCGATCGTCGAGTTCGTGACGAGCAGTTCGCCCATGAGATACACGGTGAGCCGGGAGGCCGCGTCAGCCATCTCGATGGTGGCCAGGTTGTTCAGTTCGAGATTGCCCCGGACAAGGATGCTGACATCGCCCTTGATGGCGACCACACCGGTGTCGCGGATCCGCAGACGGTTGAACATGAAGAGCGGACCGTTGGCCGCGTCGAGCGTGCACACGGCGCCGTTCTCGATGTCCACGTCGTTGTAAGCGCCGCCCAGGGGCGAAGCCGTCGTCGCGCCGCCCGTGAGCGTCGAGAGCGAGCCCGAAAGATCGGAGAGCGAAGCGAACCCTGCAGGCCGCGTGGACCCCACCGCCACCGGCAGCACCGGCAGCAGATCGCCGCCGACCAATCGCCCGCTGTTCACCTGCGCCTTGAGCCCCGCCGCGGCCGCCGCGGAGACGTACAACTGCGTGCGCTGCAGATTGGCCGTGCCGGACAGCGAAAAGCCGGCGGAGGACGTGAAGCCCAGGCCGATCTTCACGGTCCGCCCCGACTTGGCGAGCGGGCTGGCCCGCCACACGCCCACTGTCGCGCCCGGCTGCAGATTCAGCGTGCGCACGGCGTAAATGCCGAACTCCTTCAGCGTCGGATCCAGGGCATCCGCCACGTCGGACGGGGGCGAGATGCGCACGATGCGCTGGGCGGTCGAGGTCATGCCGTCGCGCGACGCGATCGCCGTGAGCAGCATGTCGCGCTCGCCCGGCGCCGGCGGGCCGCCCGACATCGACGTCACGATGAGCGAGACCTTCGCGCCGGCGATGTCGATGTTCTCGGCCAGCGTGCCGTCGGCGCCGATGGTCGTCCAGTCGATCTCCTGCGCAAGCGCGGAGATCGCAATGTCGGCGCCGCACTGGGCCGCCCACTCCGCCTGGGCCGCCGATTCGGCGTTGTCGCCGATCGAGGCCGAGTTCCCGCGGCTGGAGAGGTAGAACGCCGTCGTCGCGCCGGCCACGCCCATCGCCAGGACGACGAGCAGCATCGCCACGCCGCGCCGCCGGGTCCGCGCCATGACGGCGCCGGGCGTGGTGTCGAAACGCATCGGAAGCATCCGTTTTGTGAACGGTCTCATCGTCGCTCCTCCTCACCCTCGGTCGTTCAGACGGCCGGCTGCTCGTGATACGGCAGACCGAACGCGAGGAGAATCTCCTCCGTGCGGCCGCTGGCCGTGCGAAGCACAAGTCGAATCCGCAGCCGCTCGGACGCCGTGGGCGTTGCGCCCTGGAACTCGACCGTGAAGTCCTCCACGTCGTCCACCAGCGGCTCGATCACCGTAAATCCCTGGTCGCGCTGCGCGATCATCGCCACGAAGAAATCACTTGCCTTCGGGACGACCACGTCCGCCGATTCGATCATCAGGTCCGTCCAGTTCTCCGGCCACTGCACGCGCTCCATCAGGATCGAGGACGTCGCCTTGTCCCACCACAGCACGCGCAGTTCGGAGAGATGAACATTGTTCTCAGCCCGCTGATCGTGCAGCCACACCGCCACGCCCTGCGCCGCGTCATGCTGCAGCACGTTCAGCGCGCCGCCCACATAGGCCTTCAGCCGCGCCTGCGCCGCGTGCGCCCGCACCAGCACCGAGCGCCGGTCCGCATCGCCCTCCGACGCGTCCGCAACCATCCGCATCATCGAGGCCACGCCCACGCCCACCATCGCCGTGATCACCAGCGCGATGAGCAGTTCGACCGACGTGAAGCCCTTCCGGGACATCGCGCCCGCCGCACACGGCCTCCATGTTGTCACGCCGCGGCGATTCATAGTTATGGCTCCGGAACGAAAGTCTCCACCGACGCCACCACGCGCTGCTCGTCGAACGACCACACGACAATCCGCTTGCCCGTCACGTCCACACCCATGTCGCCGGTGGCGATCGTCTGCGGCTTCACCGTCACCGCGCGCCCGATCTGCCAGAACGTCTCCGGGTACACGACGCCGTCCAGCGTCTCCAGCGCGCCGATCGGCTGATCCAGCCCGTCGTAGGCGTCCATCTGCGCATATGGCACCGTGACGATCTCGCTCAGCAGGTCGTCCGCCGCGATCGTGCCCAGAATCGCCTTCTCGGCCTCGACCGACTGCATCCGCCCCGCCGACACCGCCGCGCCCACGGCCAGGACGACCATCGCCAGCGTCACGCTCGCGATCAGGGCCTCCAGCAGCGAAAACGCCCCGCGCGCACGACAGGCGCGCGTCCTGACACGCTTCCTGCGCTCGCGTCCCGCGCCGATAAGCCTCATGTCGTCCTCCCGTGCCCCGGCCCGTCCGTCCGTCCGCCCGCCCCTGACTCGGGGGCGCCTGCGGAACATCCGTGCGCCGTCACATCTCGAACATCGAATACATCCCCGCGGACGCCGAGCGTCTTCGCCGGCGATCACCCGCGCCGGGCCGTTATGAGCGGCGCAAGCCGCACGATCGCCCGCCCCATGCCCGAGAACCTGTTTCCAGAGCCGAATCTCCGCCTCCGTGCGTCCGAAAGCGCGCCCACCTGCACAATTTCATCCGCAACGCACCACCGCCCCCGGGCGATACAAAGATGATGACGGAATGGCCCCGCGGGCCCCTTGCCCGCCGGCAGCCATGCACGACACCCGCCGCCCTCCGGAAGGGAGAGACCTTGCCCCACTTGCGCCGACTCAATCTGCTGGCCCTCATCTGCCTCGCCCCCGCTGCGGCTGCGCCCCCGCCCCCACCCCCGCCCGCGCCCGAGCCTGAGGCGCCGCCGCCCGCGATCGAAAAAGAAGACCAGAACGCTGACGGGCCCGCCTTCCAGGCCCCGCCGGGCGCCATGGAGATCATCAACCGCGTCAAGAACGCCCAGACCCTCATCAAACAGGGCGATCTCGACGCCGCGGGCGAGGAATACCTCTGGCTCTGGAACAACATGCTCGACGTCAGCCCCGCCAGCGCCGCCATCCGCCAGTCGCGCATGCTCAGGGAGATGAGCGAACTCGCCGACCACCACGCGCCCTTCCGCACGGCGCTCGCTGATCATCGCGATGCGCTCCAGGCCGCGCTCGAGGCCGGCGACACCGATTTCAGCCTGCTCATCGACTGGGTCTCGCTCAACCAGGCGCTCCACGAGGAGGACCGCACGCTCGCGTGGTACGACCGCGTGAAGACCAGCCCCGCCGCGGGCGAATCCTTGAAGCGCGTCGCCTCCAAACTCCGCGCCGCCATGCTCAAGCACGGCCGCTGGGCCGATCTCGGCCGGCTCTACACCAATCCTGTGGACGAGGCGACGCGCTCCCTCCGCGCCGCCGAGTTCATCCCGCCCCATGTCCGCCAGCACCAGGAGGCCGCCGAGCGGCAACTGCAGTCGCAGCGCAAGGATGCCGGCCAGCACGTCGCCATCCTCTACGGCGCCTGCCTCGCCGCGCAGCGCGATGAAATCGCCGACGCCGTCTCGAAAGCGCTTCTTCAGTTCCAGAACACTGCCGATTCCCGCCTCCAGCTCGTCTTCGCCGCGATCGAGGCCGGAGAGCCCCGCAGCGAACACGAACTCTGGATTCTCGAAGCCCAGGACATGGCCGAAGGCGATGAGCGGCTCCTCGACGGCGTCCGCCTGCTCGGGGAACGCCTCGCCAATGCGCTCGGCGCCGAACCGGCGGGCGCGGCCCCCGAACCGCAGATACCCACCGGCCCCGGGGATGAAGCCCCGAAGCCCTGATCGTCATTGCCTCGCCGCACCGGCCTCCGAACAATCCGCCAGATCCGTCCGTAGCCCCTTCAAAGGAGGCGCCCGATGCCGCTCGCCCACACCACGTCCGCCGCAGCCTGCGCAGCCCTCGGCGCCCTCGCCGCCCCGGCCATCGCCAAACCCCCCGTCTTCACCGGCCAGCCCTACGCCGAAGCCAAAGCCGCGGCCGAGCGCGACGGCAAACTCTTCATCGTGGACGCCACCGCCGAATGGTGCGGCCCCTGCAAGATCATGGATCGCACGACGTGGATCGATCCCGCCGTCGTGAAGTGGATCGGCGAGCACGCCGTCGCCGTGCAGGTGGATGTTGATGAGCAGCCTGAGATCTCGGAGTCGCTCAAGATCCGCGCGATGCCCACGGTCGTCGTCTTCCGCGAAGGCAAGGAGTTCGATCGCGCCGTCGGCCTTCAGCAGCCGGGTGAACTGCTCTCGTGGCTGGACAACGTGAAGCAGGGCAGGAGTTCGCTCGATGCGCTGCGCGAAGCCGCGGGCGAGCGCGCGGATGCGAACGGACAGGTTGATGTCCATGCGCAGCTCAAACTCGCACGGTCGCTGATGGAGGATGGCGACCTCGCCGCCGCAACAGAGGAATACGTGTGGCTCTGGAACAACATGCTCAAGTTTGATCTTGGTTGGCGTGGCGTCCGACTGGACATGGTCGATGATGTCGAGAGACTTGCGGCTAGGCATGGTCCCGCTGCGCGGGCCTTCGCCGCCATCAGGGACGAGGCCGAGAGCCGGCTTCGCGCCGGCACGGCAGAAATGGACGACCTCGACGCGTGGGCCTACCTGTCGAAAGCGCTCCACGATCACGATCGGATCCTCGCATGGCACGCCCGCGTGAAGGACGATCCTGAGGCGGCCACGTCAATCCATCGGGTCTCCGCTGTATTGCATGACGTTTTCACCGCGACGCAGCGCTGGGAGGACCTTGGCCGATTACACGCTCAACCGGTGCGCAAAGCTCGCGAGGACATTGCTCTTTCGCTCATGGAAGTTCGACATTCGGTCCTGACGGGCGAGTTGCGCGAAGCCTTGGAGGCGCAGGCGCGGGTGATCACACGCGAGCGAGTGGCCACCCTCTACGCCGCCTGCCTGTTTGTCGATCGCGAGCGCGAAGCAGCCGGCGTGGCGGAGTCTCTACTCGCGCGCGACAATGCGCCGGAAAGCCATGTTTTGCTCGTCGAGAAGGCCCTCGAAGCCGGCGAAGCCCGCCCAGTGCACCGCGCCTGGCTCGATGAAGCCGAAGAAGCCGGGCTCGAAGTCGAAGATCTCCGCGCGCGCCTCGATGCCCACCCGCGCTGAAGCGTGTGCGCTCCGCAGCGCGCTCACCCCCGCCGCGCCCCCTCCGCCTCACGGTTCGTCCGCAGCACCAGCTCCGGCTTCTTCTGCCGCACCACGTGCCGCGGCGGCACGGAATCCGTGATGAACACGCCGCCCGAGATCACGCAGTCCTCCCCCACCACCGTGTCGCCGCCCAGGATCACCGCGCCCGCGTAAATCGTCACGCGATCGCCGATCGTCGGATGCCGCTTCTGCCCACGAATGATCCGGCCCCCCTCATCCCGCGGAAACGATTTCGCGCCCAGCGTTACGCCCTGGTACATCTTCACGTGGTCGCCGATGACCGTCGTCTCGCCGATCACCACGCCCGCGCCGTGATCGATGAAGAACGATCGCCCGATCCGCGCGCCCGGGTGAATGTCGATCCCCGTCCGGCTGTGCGCCTGCTCCGCGATGATCCGCGGCAGGAGCGGCGCGCCCAGTTCGTGCAGCGCGTGCGCCACGCGATGCGCAAACACCGCGTCCACGCCCGGATAGCAGAAGATCGTCTCATCCGTGTGGCTTGCCGCGGGGTCGCCGTCGAACGCCGCCTGCACGTCCAGCGCGATCGCCTCGCGCAGCGCCGGCAACCCCTCCAGAAACGCCTCCGCGATGCGCTCCGCGTCGCGCCGGCACTCTTCGCTCGGCCCGGCGCGCATCTGCCCCGGCGGCACGTGCCGCGCATAGTGCAGCACGCTCCCGATCTGCTCGATCGCATGCGCACGAATCCGATGCGTGAGCGCCGCCAGATGATCCTCCAGCCCCGCCTGCGTCAGCCCGCGCGGACCGAAGAACCCCGGAAACACCACCTGCCTGATCAGGTCCACCAGTTCGGCCACGGCCTCGCGGCTGGGCATCGGCGCCTCGCCAAGATGCCGCGTCCGCGCCTCGGCCATCACCGAGTCAACCAGCCGGCGCACCAGCCCCGCTCCGGCCCCCCCACCGCCGCTCGCGCCGCCGCCCGTCTCCGTGCGCCTCCCCGCCTGGCTCATGGCGGCATCGTAATCGGCCAGCCGAATCGGCGCGCAGCGCACGCGCGGCGATCACCCCGCCTTCCACCGATCCCGCTTCAAAAACAAAGAAAGGCTCGCCCAATCACATCGCCCGCGCCGTAGATTGCTCGAACCCCTCCATCAACGTGGGCGCCTCGTCTCTGGTCCCGGCCTTCCACTCAAAGGAGGCTTGGCCTTCGCCAGGGAACATTTCGGCTCCCGAGGGGTCTGGTATCAGGTTCGAGCAAACAGACGGCGAACCTCGGGTCGATGCGGTCGAAACGAACCTTCTCGCGCAGCATACGGTCCGTGGGAACCCAAGTCGATGGTCTTGCGGAGTTTTTCCCGTGCCTCTTTTTCCACACCCCCAGCCTCCGGTCCTGACCCGTCACAACCCCTCCGCCCGCCCCGCGTCCCGCTTTGACGCCGCCGCGGCCGCCGAGTACATACGTCCCTCCCGTCCCGTGTTTTTTCCGAGGAGCATCCCCATGCCGCGTCGCAGCGCCGCCCGCACAGCCGCCCTGGCCGTCAGTTCCATCACCGTCGCGTTCGCGGCGTGCGCAGGATGCTCGCGCGTCGATGGCTACCGCCTCGATCCCACGCCCGAGATCCACACGACCTCGCAGACCGGTGATGAGATCGCCAACGCCACCACCGTCACCTTCGACACCAACTTCCGCTCGTTCCTCGAAGCGCTCGGCCGCCTCACGCTCGTCGATCGCCCCTCGCGCCTCCAGAACCGGCCCGTGCCGTACTGAATCCTGGTTGGCCCATCTCCGTGTGACCAGTTCCTGGTGGCCCGGCTCTCCGAGCCGGGTCTTCATGCCGCGCACCCTGCGCGGCGGGCGCCAATTTGCACGCGCCGCCATTCAAGGCTTCTTCTTCATCTCTGTGCCCTCCGTGATTCCGTCGTGAAGACTCGCTCGTCTTCCCCGCCGGCTCTTGTCACCCCGCTGATCGCCTCGCGCCTGTAGTCTGCCTTCATGCGCGATGCGCTGCTCCGCCTCCCCTCCACGCTGATCGGCGGCCTCTCCCCCGCTTCCGTGCCGCGCATGAGCCGCCCCTCCTACCGGTGGGAGGCGCTCACCGCCCTCCTCTTCCCCCTCGCCTTGGGTTGCGTCGAGGCGGGCGTCATCGGCGTCATCGCCAAGAAGTCCTTCGCCGCGCCCCCCATCGTCATCGCCACGCTCGCCGCGGCGCCGCCCCTCGCCAACATCACCAGCGTCTGGTGGACGCGCTGGCTCCGCGGGCGCGATCGCATCGCCGCCACCAACGCCCTCCAGATCGCCGTCATCCTCTGCGTGCTCGGCGTCGCCGCGGCCCCCCGCAACACTTTCGGAACCGCCGCCCTCGTCCTCCTCATGCTCCTCGCGCGCTCCTTTATGACCGGCATCATCGGCGCACGCACCGATATCTGGCGCAGCAACTATCCCCGCTCCGACCGCGCCCGCATCACCGGCAAACTCTGGATCCTCGTCTCACTCACCGTCGGCGTCTCCGCCATGGCCACCGCCATGGTCATGGACCGCGCTTCGGATGCCGCGCCGTGGGCCTTCCGCGCTGTGTACGTCGCCGCCGCGCTCCTCGCGCTCGGCGGTGTCTGGGCCTTCTCCCATGTCCGCTGGCGCGGCGCCGTGGCGACCATCGCCCAGGAGCGCACAGCCCCCCCGCCCGGCGATCACGACCCCGCCACGCCCCGCGGCATGCTCCGCGTACTCCGCAACGACCGCGCCTACCGCTCCTTCATGGCCGCGCAGTTCGTCCTCGGCATCGCCAACATCGCCGCCCTCGCCCCCTTCATCATCGCCATCGACGAGGAGTTCTCCCTCGGCTACACGCAGTCCATCGCGCTCACGCAGGCCCTCCCCTTCCTCGTCCCCATCATCGTGATTCCCATCTGGGCCCGCCTCCTCGATCGCGTCCACATCGTGCGCTTCCGCGTCTACCACTCATGGTTCTTCGTCGCGGCGAACGCGCTCATCGGCCTCGGCGTCATCCTCCACAACGTCCCTCTGCTCTACGTGGCGCGCATCGTGCTCGGCGTCGCCTATGGCGGCGGCATGCTCGCGTGGAACCTCGGCCACCACGACTTCGCGCCGCGACACATGGCCTCCGTCTACATGGGCATCCACGTCGCCCTCACCGGCGTGCGCGGCGCCATCGCGCCCTTCATCGGCGCCATGCTCTACGACGGCTGGAGCCTCCGCCTCGCCGGCGCGCACTTCGCCTGGGCCGGACTCCGCGGCTGGTCGTTCTTCGTCTTCGCCGCGGGCGCGGCCGTCGGCGCGATCATGTTCCTGCAATTGCAGCGCGACATCGGCCGCGCCGGCCGCCTTGAGCCCGCGCAGGATTGAGCGCGCCTTACGCGCCGCTCACCACAGCCCCCGATCTGCGTCTATGAACCAGCGATCACTTCGACGTGTACTGGCCGCGGGACACCCGCTTGAACTTCCCGCTGTTGATGAGCGTCTGGTTGACGATCGTGCGGAAGTTCTCGGCGCTGGTCTTGTACCCGGCCCGCTGCACAGCCTCTGAAGCGTCGGTCACACTCATCGTGCGCCCGCTCAGCAGTTTCTGCAGCGCCTCCACCAGGTTCATCTCGTTCTTCGGGCGCTTGCGCGGGCCGCCTCTGCCGCGACCGCCGCCCGAGAGCGCCACACCCAGTCCGGAGAGTTCAGCGTCGATGGCGTCCAGTTGCGCCGCGAGCGCCTCGCGCCGCCTCCGCAACTTGTCCACGCCCTTTGCTCTCCGGCGGAGTTCGCTGTGCAGGTCCGTCGTCGAAACCTTCGATAGCCGTGCTCTGCTCATATGAAACTTTTCCTCTCACCGCGGCGCGATCAGGGCGCCGCTTCTGCCTTGCGGGCCCAGGGGATTGCTCGGCTCTTGCCTTGACACGTCGGAGCGACCGATTTGTTCTCCAACCTTCCAGCCGCGGTGGGGGTGAGGTTGGAAATCCCCTGTTTGCTTGGATCGTCACACTACCCGCGCCAAAACGCCCCCGCAAGAGGGGAAGCCCGAGGGAAACCCCGAGAGGAAAACCCTCCCGATCACCCCAGCGCTTAGTTGAAAAATCCAACTAACAGGAGGCGCCCCAGGAATCGCCTGGTCACTCCTCGCCCACGCCCATCAACGAAAGCACCGATTGCAGGTGGTCCAGATCGTAAAACTCAACTCGGATCTGTCCCCGCGTTCCCGCGGCGTTCGTCGTGATCTTCGCGCGCGTGCCCAGCCGCTCGCCGATGCGCTTCTCCAGACTCTGCCGCGCCGCCTCGCGCCGATCATGCGCCGAACCGCTGCGCGAAGCCTGCGCGCCCTCGCTCGCCGGCGCCGCCACTCCCCCACTCTTCGCCAGTTGCTCCAGTTTCCGCACCGACCAGCCGCTCTCCGCCGCCCGCTTCGCCGCGCCGATGCGCGCCGCGCCCGCCGGCATCCCGAGCAGCGCCTTCCCGTGACCCGGTGAAAGTCGCGCCGATGCAAGCAAATCCTGTATTTCCTGCTCCAACTCCGTCAATCGCACGAAGTTCGCCACGCTCGAGCGATCAATCGCCACGCGCGCCGCAATCTCGCCGTGACTCAGCCCGAACGTCTCCCCCAGCCGCCGGAACGCCCACGCGCGCTCCATCGCCGTCAGATCCTCGCGCTGCACGTTCTCGACGATCGACCACTCCGCCGCGTCGCGATCGCTCAGTTCCGTCACGATCGCCGGCACGACATCCAGTCCCGCGATCTTCGCCGCGCGCCACCGCCGCTCCCCCGCCACCAGTTCCCACTTCGCCCCCCCTGCCGCCCCCGCGCGCACCAGCACCGGCTGCATCATCCCCGTTTGTCCGATCGAATCCGCCAGCCGCTTCAGCGCCGCTTCATCAAACTCCCGCCGCGGCTGGAACCGGCTCGGCGCCATCTCCGCCACCGGCAGACGCCGCAACCCCGTCGCCGGCTCAGAAATCATCGGAATCGATGAGGGCGTTAACCCCCCTGCTGCCTGCGGAGTTGCCACCGGTGCCGGCGCCGCCGCGGCGTGAACCTGCACAGGCTCGCCCATCAGGCTGCTCAGGCCGCGACCAAGACGCCGCGGACGACTCGCTTCTTTCGCCATGGTGATCCGGGGCCTCCATTCCCCTTTGGTTTCATTTCGGCCAGCCGCGGCAAACCGCCGCACTCGTTATCCTCCCCCGCCTTCGCCAAATGGGCAAATCGAAGCGAAAACCCGAGGAAATCGAGATCATCGCCCGCGCCCTCGCCCTGCGCGAGGGTCGAGTGCTCCTGTGCCGCAGCGTCAAGGGCCAGTACGCCTACCTCCCCGGCGGACACGTCGAGCCCGAGGAACTGGCCACCGAAGCCTGCGCCCGCGAACTGCTGGAGGAGACCGGCGTCGAGGCGTCCGTGGGCCCCTGCCTCCTCATCGCCGAAACCCGTTTCCACGACGGCCGCAAGGCCCGGCACGAACTCAACCTCGTGTTCCACGTGGAACTCCCCCCCGGCCTCCGGCCCGATGAACCCAAGAGCCGCGAGCCGAAAATCGCCTTCGAGTGGCTGGACCTCGCCGCGGTGTACGAAACCGATATCCGCCCCCGCTGCATCAAGGCGTGGCTCGCGTCAGGGGAGTTCACCCCCCCGCCGCCGCTCCAGGCGCGCCAGGCGATTCAGGGGACCCCCCCGGGGGCGCCACGTCCGCTCTGGATCTCCGATCCCGAGGACATGTGACGCCGAATCGCGCTTGATCGGCGGGGATTTCCGGTCGATGACGCCAACTCGGATTGGCATATCCCCTCGCCGCGGGGTCGCGGCGAGTCATGACCGAACACCCCCGCGGCGGACAGCGATGTCGAAGGAATACGGCTCGCACCTGCACGGCAACCAGTTGCTCGGACGCCTGAGCGAACTCGAGCGGCGTCTGGGCGAGGTCGAAGGCGAACTGGAGCAGGCCCAGAAACTGGCCGCGCTCGGCGCCTTCGCCATGGCCGTCGCGCACGAGTTCAATAACCTGCTTACGCCGATGGTCAATTACGCCCGGATGGCCCTCTCGCGCCCGGACGATCGCGAACTGGTCGAAAAGGCCCTGAACGTGACGCTGACCGGTGCGGAGCACGCGGCGGGGATCGCCAACGTCATCCTGGGGTTCCGCGACGAGGGTCAGCAGGGGGTCACCGACGTCGGCATGGTCGTAAAACAGTCCCTGGCGTGCCTTTCGCGCGACCCGAAGGCGGATGGCATCGACGTGACGACGAACCTCGATCCGGGGTGCCACGTGGCGATGACCTCCGGCGCGCTGCAGCAGGTGGTTCTGAATCTGGTGCTGAACGCGCTGAAGGCGCTGCGATCGGTGGGGGGTGGACGGCTGCAGATCCAGGCCAGGTGTTCCACGTGGAACACGGGTGGTGGGGGGCCAGGGCCCGCCGGCGGCCGCGCCGTCGAGATCCGCATTGCCGACAACGGCCCGGGGATTCCCCGCGCCATCCGCGAGCGCCTGTTCGAACCGTTCCCGCAGGCCGGCGGCCGCCAGTTGGCCGAACGCGCCAAGCGCGATAATGCGCTGCCGCCGCCGGGCACCGGATTGGGGCTCGCGATCTGCAAGCGCCTGGTCGAGACGGCAGGGGGGCAGATTGCCGTGACGAGCGCCCAAGGCGAGGGCGCGGCGTTCACGATCACGTTGCCCGCGTCGGGCGCGGCCGCGGGGGCGGCGGCGTAGCGCGGAAGGCAGTAGGCAATAGGGAATAGGGAATAGGCAATAGCGGAGAAAACGCCGGACAAAACCGCGCTTACTTCGCGAGCACGACGACGTCGGCGGGATTCACGGCGACGCGGAGGGTTTGGCCTCGGGGCTCGCGTGGGGGGTTCATTTCGGCGACTTTGAGGCGCAGATCGCCCGCGAGGGCGACGATGTGCTGCGCCATGCCGCCCAAGTAAATCGACTCTAATCTGTTGCCCGACAAGATGTTATCGCGTTCTTCCGGCCCGGCGACGCGCAGCGCCTCCGGGCGCACGGAGCAGACGACCTCGGTGAGTTTCAACGGGTCCGATAACTCACCAAAGGACGCGGAATCGAAGGACGTGGACGACAGGGGGCCGACGGGGGATTCCAGCCGCAGACGGCCGTTCTCGCGCCCGACGATGCGGGCTGGGATGAAGTTGGTTTCGCCCAGGAACTCGGCGACGAATCGGGAGGCGGGGCGGTCGTACAGATCCCGCGGCGGGCCGGTCTGCTCCACCTGGCCGTTGCGCATCACGGCGACGGAATCGGCCATGGAGAGGGCTTCTTTCTGGTCGTGCGTGACGTAGACGGTGGTGATGCCGGTTTCGGAGCAGATGCGCTTGATTTCGTGGCGCATTTCGAGGCGGAGTTTGGCGTCGAGGTTGGAGAGCGGCTCATCGAGCAGCAGAACATCCGGCTGGACGACCATGGCGCGGGCGAGGGCGACGCGCTGCTGCTGGCCGCCGGAGAGTTCACCGGGCTTGCGATCGGCGTAGGCCTCCATCTGCACGGAGCGGAGCGCGGCCATGGCGCGCTCGGTTCGCTGGGCGCGGGGGACCTTGCGCACGGAGAGGCCGAAGGCGACGTTCTGGCGGACGGTCATGTGGGGCCAGAGGGCATAGGACTGGAAGACCATGCCGGTGTTGCGCTTGTTGGGGGCCAGCCGCGTGACCTCGCGCTCGCCGAAGCGGATGGCCCCGGCCGTGGGCTCGATGAACCCGGCGATCATGCGGAGGAGCGTGGTCTTCCCGCAGCCGGAGGGCCCCAAGATGAAGAAGAGCTGGCCCTTTTCGACCTTGAGGGACACCCCATCCACGGCCCGGACGGGGCCATAGTGCTTGGAGAGAGAGGAGATGGAGATGGGGGTGGTCATGGGGGGAGGGGTAGAGTAGCAGGGGGCCGCTTGAGCAAGAAACTGGCGGAAGTCGGCGTAATTCCCCGCGCACCGTTGCGGGCCCGAGTGATAATGCGGTCTTTCGAAGCGGAGGCTTTCTATGACCTGCGCGAGACAGTGGAAGCGCGACGGTATCGTAGGACACTCGACTTCGTGCGTAGAGAACCCTTGACGGGACCCGCAATGGGCTTGACGCTAGTGCTTCGTCCATTCAACACCGAACTCTTCGCAAGCCTGATCGCAGCGCTAACCCTGGTTGGCGTGAGCGCGGCCGAGCCGCAAACACCGCGAGCAGAACGACCCTCCGAAATGGTTGCCAGACTTCGGCCGGGTGTGTTCCTGATTCGCGGCGACGACACCAAGGCCATCATCCTTGGATCCGGGTTCTTTGTCTCTGAGGACGGCTTCGCAATCACAAACAGCCATGTTCTTGAGGGCTTTGGTGCGCGCGAGAGCCATTCTGCGAGGAGGCGAGGCGATTAGCGAGATTGAGCCGTGGTCAGTTTGGCCCGAACACGATCTCGCTCTTATTCGCGTCAATGTGCCCGAAGGCGCAAGCGTGAGCAGCCTGCGGTTGTCAGAAGGCGAACCGCTGATTGCAGAGGACGTTTGGGCGCTTGGCCATCCACAGGGCATGGGCTTCACGGCGACTCATGGAACCGTCAATGCTTTGCGGGAGTTTGGCGAGATTGCCGAAGCGCTTAGGCTGCCGGTTGAATATTCGGTGCGCTCACGCTGGCTTCAGACCGATTGCCCAATCAACGCCGGGAACTCCGGCGGTCCTCTCGTGAGCGCCGCCGGTGAAGTTGTCGGCGTCAACACGTGGCATGCGGCAGAAGGGAATGACCAGTTCTTTGCGCTCAGTGCAAAGCACGTGCGAGAGATCATTGAAGCCCGTCCCCCGTATCCGTGTGGCTTCGGTGCTTCCACTCCGCTGGCTGTTGCCGACGCGCGAGCGAGTCGTCTTGAGGCCCTGCCGCGACTCGCCCTAGTACCGCTGCCGACTGAGCCAATCCCCAGCATCACAGTATCCCGGGGCACCGATACGAGAGCGATCAGCGCGGCTGCCTTACAGTGCGAGCAAGCGAGGCGATGCGCAGCGTGCTGGGGTGATGGCAGTGATGATCGAGTAGGCGCGCGCTCGACATCCCGATCACGGTTTCCCGCCGGCTACAAGGATCGCAAGACACAGAATCAATGCAAGATCTGTGGCGGCACAGGGTTTGGCAACTCAAGGTCCATTGCTGGGCGGGCGAGGCGTTTCGCAGAAGAGTTCGCCGCATGCCAACCGAAGTCAACGCGCCTTGACCGCGAGGTGCGCGACGCCATTTGGAGGGTTGTTGACGCCACTTGCGACGATCCGGTTGCAACCGCAACGGTGATGGCTAACGATTGTGAGCGCGTATTCTCCGATGTTGGTCGGAGAGGGCAAGCGGTCGTGCTCTTCGGGTTTCTGGAGCGACGCGAGGTCCGGGACGGCACCCTATTCGAGATTGTCCGGATGGTGCCCGGCGATCGGCTTATATTATGCTCCGAACCACTCTACTCGAATGGCGCTCTCGGTGAACCGGCACTTGTCGGTGGAGTCTACGCTGGCAAGGTCAAGGGTTCGGATAACGGCTTCTGGCCAGTCGTGCAGGGCGGCTTCACAGTCGTTCCGTATTAGCGCCACGCGCCGCCTAGTGGAGTGGACCCACGATGAACCGCATCGTCACATTGGTTGTCGTCGCGGCCTCAGTCGCGCACGGCAACGCCCCCGCCCCCCTCCACCTCAACGACCCCGCTCCCGAGCCAGGGATTGAGCGGCTGCTTCAGGCGCCGGCGGGGGCGGAGGCGACGCTGGAGGCGTTGCGGGGGAGCGTGGTGGTGCTGGATTTCTGGGCCACGTGGTGTGCGCCGTGCGTGGCGTCGTTCCCGCACATGCTGGAACTGGAGAAGCAGTTCGCGGGGCGGCCGGTGCGGTTCATTTCGGTGACGGATGAGTCAGCCGCGGCGGTGGAGAAGATGCTGCGGAAGCGCGAGATTCCGGGGTGGATCGGGCTGGACAGGTCGCTATTCAAGGCGGATGGGGAGGCGCTGGGGGTGATTGAGCGCGTGTGAGTCTTTTCACTGGTGGGCAAGCCACCAGTGGCGCCCCAAGTGAGGCGGGAGCGTTACTGCGGGTTCGGAGTCGGTGTCGGCGCTGGGGGCGCTGGAGGCGCATCCGCCGGCGCGGTCGTCGCTGCTGCGCCGTTGAAGCCGGGCAGGTCGCCGGCGCGCGCATCGTTGAAGTGGTGGAGGATCCACGTCAACCGGCCCTCGCGGTAGAGCCATTCGAAGAGTTCGACGGCCTGGGGGAAGTAGCGTGTGCCGGCGCCGTTCTTGAGTTCGATGAGGGCCTTCTCCGCCGCGGCTTCGCCGACTTCGCGGCGATAGGGGCGGAGGCTGGTCATGGCGTCGAAGGCATCGATGACGGCGAAGTAGCGTGCGCCGAAGGGGATGGCGTCGCCGGCGAGGCGATCCGGGTAGCCGCGGCCGTCCCAGCGCTCGTGGTGGTGGCGCACGAGGTTGAGGGCGACGTCATCGGTGACACCGAGGGAGAGCAGGCGCTTGTGGCCGAGATCGGCGTGGGTCTGGATGATCGCGAACTCCTCATCCGTGAGGGGGCCGGGCTTCTGGAGGATGGCGTCCGGGATATCGAGTTTGCCGACATCGTGCAGAGCCGCGGCCTGGGTGACGCGCTCGACCATGGCGTGATCGAAGCCGGAGGCTTCGACCATGGTGCGCGCATAGAGCGCGACGCGCCAGGTGTGCGCGGCGGTGGTCATGTCCTTGGCTTCAATGGCGCGGACGAGGGATTGAACTTCTTCGGAGAGCACGCGGGGGCAGTGTATGCGCGGGGGGCGAGGTCCGGGAATCGTGGGCAACAGAGGAAGCGGCTCAGAGAGCCGCTCCACCAGGAATCAGGACGTTGCGGCGGCGTCATCCTTCGGCGGCGCGTAGCGGGTTTCGATCGCCTTGTAGAAATCGATGCGGTCATCCACGGTGCGGATGAGGGCGGGGAAGTTTTCGTCGGCGAATGATGCGCCGTCGCCGTCGCGGCGTTCGCGGATGATGGCCTTCTGCGCGCGGAGGGCTTCGATCTCCGATTGCGCGCGGGCGAACTGCGCGGCCCGCCACGCCTCATCGTTGCTCTCCTGGGCCGCCTGCACAGCCGCGGCTGAGGCGTGGGCCGCGGCGAACTCGGCTGACGCCGGGCCGTGCGCCGCCGCGGCTTCGAGGAGCGCCAGGCGCAGGTCGGCGCCGGGCCGCAGCCGCTGCTCAGCCGTGCGGATGTCCTTGCCACGGATAGTGAGGGCATCCCACATGGCATCGATGAACTCGGATCGCTCGCGATCGGTCTGCGCCATGCCCGCGGGCAGGGCGCGGATGGCCGCATCGAGCGCGGCGAGGGCCTCGGCCCGCGCCTCCGCGGCTTCGGGAGCGAGCGCCTGCCTCAAACTCTCGGCCTCCGCGGCGAGCGCATCCTTCCTCGCCCACGACCCATCGCCCGCAGAAGGGAGCGAGCGCATGTCAGCCGCGGATTGAAGCGGCGCGATGGCGCGGCGATAGGCGGAATCGGCCGCGAGCACGGCGTTGATGTACGCCTGTCCCGCGGGCCAGAGGGCGCGCACGCGCGCGCCGGCCCGCGCGTTCTGCACGTAGAAGATCGCGTCCTCGGCGCTGGCTTCGCGTTTCGCGCACCCGGAGAGGGGGGCGAGGGCGACTGCGGGAAGCAGCAGAAGAAGAAGCGCGGGAAGACGCAGCGGCGCCGGGCGTTGCATGTGGCGTATCTCCGTGTGCGTAGCGGTTCAGCCGAGAATGAAGACGCCGACCAGAATGTCCGCGATGCCGATGAGCGCAGCGCCCGCAATGAGGCCGGCGCAGATCGGCTCCTGATTATCGACGAAGACCCGGTAGCCGCGGCTTTCGGGGTTCTTGTAGCGCAGGCTCAGCACCCAGAAGATGAAGGAGCCCATGAACATCGCGAAGCAGGTGTTGAACGGGATCACCGTGGCCAGGCCGATCGCCACCGGCACGATCGGCACGCGGTTCTTCGAGGCGATCTTGATGGTCTCGAGGATGACGCCGAGCGCAGCGCCGATTGCCGCGGCGTACACGGCGGTGGTCGGCAGTTTGTCGATGCCCTCGGTCAGGATCTCCGCCACGCTCTTCCAGATGGAGACGGCGGGCATGGGGTAGGCGTCGGACTGGAGGTTGGAGAGGCGCTCGGCGGTGGTATCGCCCTTGCTCAGGAACATGAACTGGAAGAGCGGCACCGCGGCCAGCGCGCCGGCGATGATGCCGATGCAGTGGCCGATCGCCTGCTGCCGCGGCTTCGCGCCGAGCATGTACCCCGGCTTGATGTCCATGAGCAGGTTCGCCGCGTTGGAGGCCGCCTCGGCCGCGATGCCCGCGGACATGATGTTCGTGCGGATGTTCCCGGGCGCGATGACGCCGTACGTCAGCTGCGTCACCTTGCCGATGGCGCCGGTGGGTGTGGTGCCGGTGAGGGCCGTGGAGTTCGCGCCGATGAGGCACAGCACGAAGACCAGCGGAATCGCCACGGCGCCGTGCCAGTATTCGACGCCGAAGAAGACGTTGGCCATGATCACCGCCGCGGCGCCGACCAGCGGAATGCCGACGATGAACACCCACGTGGGCAGTTCGATGTGCTTCAGCGCATCGCTCTTCGGCTCGCGATGGCCGAAGAGCCCGCGAAACGCGCTGATGATGATCTGCGGCTTGCCGAGGAAGGCCACGAGCGACGACGTGACCATGAGCGAGACGCCGCCCCACAGCGCCCACTCCGTGATGTTGCGGAAGCCGAAGGTGAGCGCGCCGGCGTCGTTCACCACGCCGCGGATGTCGCCGGCCTGGATCATCGCCGGCGCGAGGACGCCGTAGGTGATGAGCGCGCCGATGAGCAGCGACGTGCCCGCGCGGATGCCCATGAGGCCGCCGGCGCCGATCATGGCGATATCCAGTTCCGGCCGCATCGTCAGTTCGCGCAGCGGCACGCCGTTGATGCCGGGAACCGGCAGGTCGAAGCGCTCCGCGAGGCGGTAGATCCACCCATCGAGCATCTCGGGGAACGACCACACGACCTCCTTGAGGCCGAGCAGCCGCACCTGGATCGCCTCCTGGATGCCGTGCCCCTGCAGGAAGCGGATGGCGCCCGCCCCGAGCGCCGTATACAGCAGCGCGCGGGCCTTGAAGACGCCGACGGAAGCGTCGCTGGTGTGCAGCGCATCCAGCACCACGCCGCAGGCGCGCCCCTCCGGGAAGGGGTGCTGCTCATCGTTGATGAAGCGGCGCTTCATCGGGAACGCGCAGAGCACGCCGAGCAGCGACAGGCAGATGATCCACGGCATGATCATCCACCACGGGATGATCTCGCCGGTGATGAGCATGTAGGCGCCGAGGCTGGAGATGAGCGGCGCCGTCATGTAGCCCGCCGCGGTGGCGATGGACTGCATGCAGTTGTTCTCGAGCAGTGTGAACTCGCGCCCGAGGCCGACGCGGGCCATCGCCTTGTACATCGCGAACGCCAGGATCACGGATGTGATGCCGACGCCCAGCGTCCACCCCGTCTTGGCGCCGACGTACAGGTTCGTCGCCGAGAGGACGCCGCCGAGCATGAACCCCGTGAGGCCGGAGCGCAGCGTCAACTGCGGCATATCCCCCTTGTAGACGTTCTCGAGCCACCAGCGGTCCTTCTGCTCGATCGTCCAGTCGCGGATCTGCTCGGGAGTGAGTTGCTTCAGGGCCATGGGCGTTCGCCTCGGCTTGGAGGAAGGGGCGGCGGCGGCGCGAAAGGGCCGAACCGGCGGACCATCGCACGAAAGGGGGGTGGACGCAAGCGGAATCGGCCGCGGGGGGCCCGTCCCTCGCACACATCAATCAACCGGCGGCGGGGATTGGCCGTTGCGGGGACCGGTCCTGCCCAGACTCCGGGGTTCCGTTTCCGCGGACGCCTCGGGTCGGCCTTTCCGGGGGGCCCCTCCGGGGGCGGACGCCCGGCGTCACTCCACGACGATCTTCGAAACATCAAACCGCGGCGGGGGGATCTGCGGGTTCATCTCCCGCAGCGTCGCCAGCACGATCTCCGACATCGCCAGATCGCGGTACCACTTGCGGTCCGCCGGGATCACGTACCACGGGGCGTGCTCCGCATTGCACTGCTCCAGCGCAGCCTCGTAGGCCCGCATGTAGTCGTCCCAGTATTTCCGCTCCTCGAAATCGGCCGGGCACACCTTCCATCGCTTCTCGGGGTTGTCGATCCGCGCCCTCAGGCGCTGCAACTGCTCGTCCCGGCTGATGTGCAGATAGCACTTGATGATCCACACGCCGTTCTCGAAGAGATGCCGCTCGAAGGCGTTGATCTGCTCATACCGCTTCGACCACACGCTCTTCGGCACAAGGTCGTGCACGCGCACCACCAGCACGTCCTCGTAGTGCGAGCGGTTGAAGACGCCGATCTCGCCGCGGGGCGGAATGGATCTGTGAACCCGCCACAGGAAATCGTGATCCAGTTCCTCATGCGAGGGCGCCTTGAACGCCCGCACGCGGCAACCCTGCGGATTGAACCCCGTGAACACGTGCCGGATCACGCCATCCTTCCCGCCGGTGTCGAGCGCCTGCATCGCCACGAGCAGCGCCCGCTGGTCCTCCGCCCACAGGCGGTATTGCAGCGCCGCGGCCTGCTCGATGTTCGCTCGCGTGAGCGCCTCGGCCCGGGCCTTGTCCGCGTCGCGATCGCCGCTGTCTGGGAAGCCGGGCGTCGAGCGCGGATCGATGTCGTCGAGGCGCACCTTCTTGCCGGGGGAAATCCGCAGTTCGGAGGGTATGGGCATGACAATCACCTCTCAGACACAAAGCCGCGGCCGTCAGACCTCCTCCAGCCGCTCCACCGTCCGCTCCGACCGCACGTTCCCCGTGTTCAGCGTCGCCTCGGGCTCGAACAGCAGCACGTGAACCTCCTCGTCCGCGATCGGCAGGTGCTCCACGCCGCGGGGGACGATGATGAACTCCCCCTCGCGCACCACGATCTCGCGCTCCGGCGGGCGCAGACGCATGCGCAACACGCCCTTCACCACCAGGAACAACTCATCCTCCGCCTCGTGGTGATGCCACACGAACTCGCCCTTCAGTTTCGCCAGTTTCACGGCGCAGTCGTTCACACGACCCGCGATCCGCGGCTTCCACCGCTCCTCGAACAGGCCGAACTTCTGCGCAAGGTTCACCTTCTCGATCATGGCGACCACACCTCCCTTCCAACATGCGCCGTCACAGCACGCGCGCCAGCATCAGCGTCTGGTCGTCGCCCTGCGCGCCATGCGCGCGCACTTCGTCCATGACGGCGGCGTAGATCTCCCCCAGGGGCTTGTCCGCCATCTGCGCCATCATGTCGCGGATCCGCGCATGCCCGAACGCGCGGCGCTCCCTGTCGAACGTCTCGATCAACCCGTCCGTCAGCAGCGCGAACAGGTCGCCCGGCCCCGCCTCCACGCTGTGCGCCTCGTATTCCTCCCCCGTCAGCACGCCCAGCGGAAGGTTCCCGCTCGACAGTTCCTCAACCCCGCCCCCGCGCCGAAAAAGCAGAATCGGCGGATGCCCCGCCACCGCGTACTCAATCCTTCGCCCGCCCCCGCCCCCGCCCCCGGAAGCCCCGTTCTCCACGCGCACAGCCGCGAACGTGGCGAACATGTCGGGTTCCTTCACCTGGATCAGCACCTCGTTCAGCGCATCCGCCACCTCCGCCAGCGAGCCGCCGTGCAGCAGCCGCGCCCGGATCGCGCTCTTCAGCATCGCCATCACCACGCCCGCGCGCACGCCATGCCCCGAAACATCCGCCAGGTAGAGATCAATCGCATCGCCGTGCGACACAAGATCGATCAGGTCGCCCCCCATCTCGGCGCTGGGCAGCGAGCGGGCGAACACCTCCAACCGCGGCAGATGCGCCTGCACCGGCGGCGCGAGATTTGCGTGGATCCGCCGGGCCAGGTCCCGCTCCGCCTGCGCCCGCACCACCTCGCGCCCCTGCACGGCCACGAACCGCACGAAAAGGATGTACCCCATCACGATGCACGCCACCGCCGCCATGCCCTCGACACTCGGGAGCCGGCTCTCCAGCCGCAGAAACCGCGGGAGCCCGGTCGAGAACATGAACACCATCGCCACCTGGAACGGGATCACGAACCACAGCGCCCGCATGTTCACCGTGAACGAAAACGCGAACCCCGCGCCGATCACACCCGAGACCAGCGCCCAGAAGAGCGCCGGGCCGTGGTTCCCCTCCTTCACGAAGTGCCCGAACCCCAGCACCATGATCGGCGCAAAGATGAAGAACACCGCCGCGTGAAACGGCGCCCACGCCCGCGGCGCAATGCCGCGGCCCTTCGCTGACTTGTCCGGCGCGGGCCCGCTCATGCAGCGGAGTCTAAGGCCTCCCGGTGGGAGCGGCTCTCCAGAGCCGTTCTCCTGAGCGCGCGCTGTCGGCGCTCATCAGCCGAGTCTGCCCGCTACATCCCGCGCCCGCGGCAGCGGCGCAACGTCAGGCTCAATGAACCCTTCAAGCGCCTCGCGCGACATCAGCCGCGCCTCCGTGTAATGGTCAAGCAGCCGCCGCCTCTCCAGCAGTTCCGGATGCCGCGTACAGAAGGCGAGCGATGAATCACCCGCCCCGCCGCTCCCGCCCCCGCCCCCGGAAGCCCCAGCCCCGGAACCCCTCGAACCCCCGGAAGCCTCGCCCCAGTCACGCTCCATCGCCGCGGCCACCAGCCGTAGCCACGCCACCGTGATCGTCTCGTGATACCCGCGCTTCGATTCGTGCCCCAGGCTCACTGCATGCGCATTGAACGCCCTGATCCCGCGCCGCACGCGAGCCAGCGCCCCCTCGAACGTCTCCACCGAAAGACACACGAACGCCAGCCGGATGTGCGCCGCGTGATCCCATGTCGCCGGATCGAGTCCAAGCGACTCGAACGCGGCGAGAAAAGCCGAGTCGTCAGTCAGCGTTGAGGCAGCGCGCAGCATGATTCACTGACGCCAGGTCGGCCCGTTGAGTTTCTCGCGAATCGCGGCAAGCGGCGGACAAACCTCGCCATTGCGATCGACCGGGATGCGCGAGCACCGCGTCCACGGGAAGTGATCGTCATCAAAGGTGTTGAGAAAGAAAAGCCACGGGATATCGCCTGAGTCCAGCCGATTTCGAATCATCAGAAGCGCCCCTCGCGGAGTTGCGACCATCTCATCCGCCGAAAGGCCCAAGGCCTCAACGAGACCCAAGGATGGCGCTTCCACGATGGCGCGGTCAATGATCGCATCGATGGCTTCAAGTTGCTGCTGCAGTTCTCCAGGCGATCGAAGGTGCGCATTCAGCAGCAGGAGCGCCGTGGCGGCGTACGGCGCGAGCGGAATGGAGTCTTCAGCCGCTTCCGTGTCGGAAGCGATGAGGGCAGCCATCATGCACGATGCCGCCTCGCTCGCATCCCGGCCCATCAGCAGGCTGCTCTCCGTCATCCTTCCGAGACACGAGATTGACACAAAGAAACGGCGACCCTTCCTTGCAATCAGGTCGGCAATGAGAATCGAGGCCGCAAACGCGCGCAGGAGGTGGTCGGAATCGGTCATTCGGCGCGAAGCGTCATGATTGGTGACGAGTTCGAGGTGCTCCCAGCATGATCCGTCATGGGGAACAATCCGCCGCTCCGCTTCAATGCGGCGGAGCCACCCCCGACACTTGTCTGCCTCGAAGCCGTAGTCGCACTGCGCAATGGTCTCAATGATGTCCGGCGTCACCCGCGGCGCACACCATTCCAGCAGCGCCGTGGGGTTCGGCGCCGGGGCGAATGGAAAGTCCATCTCATCGCTCCGTGCGCTGATCTTCGATCATCCGCTGCAGCGTCTCATGCTGCTCGCGATCGATCCCCGTCAGTTCGTCCGCCTGCTTGTCCGCGTGGTACGACGACCGCACCAGGGGCCCGCTCTCCACCACCTTGAACCCACGCGCCAGCCCCTGCTCCCGAAAGCGGCCAAACGTCTCCGGCTCGACGAACCGGTCGATTGGCAGGTGGTTCGGCGTCGGCTGCAGGTACTGGCCGATCGTCAGAATGTCCGTCTCAGCCTTCGACCGCACGTCGTCCATCAGGTCCAGAACCTCGTCGTCCCGCTCGCCGATGCCGACCATGATCCCCGATTTGGTCACCATGCCGGCGTCCTTGCTCCGGCGCAGCAGTTCCAGCGACCTCTCAAACTTCGCCTGCGGGCGCACCGCGGGGTACATCCGCCGCACGGTTTCGAGGTTGTGGTTCAGAATCTCCGGTTTCGCGTCAATCACCAGTTGCAGCGCGTCCCAGTTGCCCTCGAAATCCGGAATCAGCACCTCGATCGACATCCCCGGGCACTTTTCGCGCGAGCGCACGATCGTCTCCGCCC
>CAZGVW010000226.1:0-4453 GCA_964529265.1 uncultured Phycisphaeraceae bacterium | reverse complement strand
GCACATTTACTTCGTGCGGGACAGCGAGATCGAGAAGACGAAGGTGAGCGCGGCGGACCTGGTGGACAGGCTGCGGAAGCGCGGGGTGCAGGCGATGCACCTGTATCCGTTCGAGGCGATCGTGGAGCAGTTGCAGAACATCTGCCGGTCGGGCGATCTGCTGGTGGTGATGGGGGCGGGTCCGGTGTGGCAGGTGGCGAGGGGATTCGTGGGAGTAGGCAATAGGGAATAGGCAATAGGGAAGAGCGGAAGAAGAGTGGAAGAAGAGTGGAAGAACTGAACTTGAACGCGCTGGTTGATATGACGATTGAGCGGAATGCGGAGATTCCGACGTGGTTCGGGGTTGGGGGCGGGGCGGACCTGCTCGCGCGGCCTTCGACGGCGGAGGAGTTGCGGCGGCTGCTCGATGAGCATGCGCGGGTGCGCATGCTGGGCGACGGGGCGAATCTGCTGGTGGGCGACGAGGGTGTGGATGGGCTGGTGGTCTCGCTCGAGCGTATGGCGCGGGTGATCGAGGTTCCGGATGAGCCGGGGGTGCTGTGCGTGGAGGCGGGTGTGAACCTGCCGCGGCTGATTGTGGAGACCGCGCGGCAGGGCTTCGCGGGGCTGGAGACGCTGGGGGGGATCCCGGCTTCGATCGGCGGCGCGGTGCGGATGAACGCGGGGGGCGCGTTCGGGCAGATTGCGGACGTGGTGGAGCGGGTGCACATCTACGACGAATCGCGGCGGGAGCGCACGCTGACGCGGGATGAGATCGCGTTCGACTACCGGCGGAGCGGGCTGGAACAGTGCGTGATTGCCGCGGCGGAGGTGCGATTGACGCCGGAGGACCCGGCGAAGGTGCGCGAACGGCTGAAAGAGGTGATGGAGTACAAGAAGAAGTCGCAGCCGATGGCGGACAAGTCGGCGGGGTGCGTCTTCAAGAACCCGGTGGTGGATGGGGAGCGCGAGAGCGCGGGGCGGCTGATCGACAAGGCTGGTTTGAAGGGGTTGCGCGTGGGCGGGGCGGAGGTATCGCACGTGCACGCGAACTTCATCGTGACGCACCCGGGGTGCGGGGCGGCGGATGTGCTCATTCTGATTGAAGAGATTCAGCGGCGCGTGACGGACGTTCATGGAATCGAACTGGAGACCGAAGTGGTCATCTGGCGCAGAGGAGGCGGCCAATGAAGGTATTGGTGCTGGCGGGCGGCCCCGACGCCGAGCGGAAGGTGAGCCTGAAGAGCGCGACGGCGGTGACGGAGGCGCTGCAGCGCTCCGGTCGCTACGACGCGAAGATGCAGACGATCGATACGCCGTCGCTGGAGCAGTTGCGGCGGATGGAGGGGGACATCGTGTTCCCGGCGCTGCACGGCAAGTGGGGCGAGGGCGGCCCGATGCAGGATCTGCTGGTGGCGCTCGGGCGGCCGTTCGTGGGGTGCGGTCCGGGCGCGGCGCGGCTGGCAATGGACAAGGTGGCGACGAAGATGATCGCGGCGTCGATCGGCGTGGCGACGACAGCGACGTTCGTTCTCGAGCCGCGTGACGCGGTGTGTCCGCTGCCGTTTCCGGTGGTGGTGAAGCCGATTCACGAGGGCTCGACGATCGGGCTCTTCATGTGCGGGAACGAGGAGCAGTGGCGCCGGGCGCACGCGGAGGCGGCCAAGAGCGGGCGGCCGACGATGATCGAGCCCTACATCCCCGGGCGCGAGGTGACGGTGGGGATGATCGACGGGACGTGCCTGCCGCTGATCGAGATCACGCCGGCGGAGGGGCTGTACGACTACGAGGCGAAGTACAACCGCGACGACACGCGGTACACGATGAACCCGCACCTGCCGGGGCCGTGCGCGCAGCGCATGATGAACGATTCAATGCGGCTGTGGAGCGCGATGGGGATGCGGCACCTGTGCCGGGTGGACTGGATCGTGGACGGCGCGGGCACGCCGTGGCTGCTCGAAGTGAACACGATGCCGGGGTTCACGGATCACTCGCTGGTTCCGATGGCGGCGGCGGCGATTCCGGGCGTGAACATGCAGATGCCGGCGCTGTGCGCGGCGCTGGTTGACCTGGCGGTGCGCGACAGCGCAGCGGGCATGCACACGCAGATGGCGCAGCCGCATCAGCGGCGGCAGGCCGCGGCGGCGCACGCGTAAACCGTTGACCGAGAACCGGGCATAGTGAACCGGGCATGGAGGCTTCGATGAAGGGCGCATGGACGTGGATGCGGACCAGGGCGGCGCCGACGGTGGTGGGCGCGCTGGCGATCGGGCTGCTGGGGGGCGCTGCGCTGGGTTTTGCGCCGCTGAAGCGGCGCGTGGGAGCGCTGAAGGGCGCGCAGCCGGCGATCGAGGTGGAGTGGCCGCCGCTGGTCGGGCACCGGAGCGCCGCGGAGACCGATCCGCCCGCGACGTGGATGCCGGCGGGGGAGCGCATGGCGCTCGAGATGATGCTGGCGCAATCGATTTCGGGCGATCCGTTCGACGCGGCGTCGCTGAAGCGCGGACACGAGGCGCTCATGGCGACGGGGTGGTTCTCGGAGGCGCCGACCATCCGCCGGGAGCGCGAGGGGCGCGTGATCGTGACCGGCGCGTGGCGGACGCCCGCGGCTGTGGTGCGGCATGAGGGCACGGAGCGGCTGGTGTCGCGCGACGGTCGATTGCTGCGGCTGGAGTATGCGAGCGGGTCATCGGGCGCGCTGCGGGTGATTTCGGGCGTGACGTTCGGCCCGCCGCGGCTGGAGCGGGCGGCGCGTCCGGCGTATGGCGAGCAGTGGCTGGGGGGCGACGTGCAGGCGGCGCTCGGGCTGCTGGAGTTGCTGCGGTCGTCGCCGGCGTGGCCGGAGGTGGCGGGCGTGGATTGCGGCCGGTTTATGGACGAGGGGCGGCTGACGGTGGTGACGAAGGACGGCGCCGCGATCGTGTGGGGCTCTCCGCCGGGCACGGTGGCGCCGGGGGAGCAGCGCGACAGCGTGAAACTGCACCGATTGACGAGCCTGCTGGGCGACGAGGCGTGGATCAGCGCCGGGCGGCCGCGGGCGGAGTTGTTCACGCCCTATGTTCTCATCGATGAATCCGCCGGCCGTGAATGATGGTGAGCCGGAAGGGGGGCGACAGGTGGATGAAGCGCCGTCGGCCCCGCCTCGGAGCGTCGATCGCTGGGCGCACCGTCGCGGCGAGCCGCGGCTGTTCACGCTGCTGTGGTCGATCTACCTGCTGGTGTGCGCGCTGGCGACGATCTTCAGCGTGAAGTTCCTCGGGATGACGCAGGCGGGGATGTTCCGCTCGCCGGCGAAATCGATGCTGCTGCTGGCGGCGATCGGGGCGACGGTGCTGTGGCCGATGGTGCGTCTGAGCCAGGCGCGCCCGCGGAAGCCGCTGAAGGCGACGGCGCTGGACCTGATCGCGGTGAACGGACCGCTCCAGGCGGTGGTGTGGCCGACGAAACTGCTGACCGGGTGGGGGTGGGAGGTGATGGCGGGGCTCTCGCTGCTGCTGCTCTCGTGGACGGCGCTGCTGGGGGCGCTGGTGGCGGCGGGGGTTTCCCGCGAGGCGGGGCCGGCGCGATCGTGGTGGATGCTGCTCTGCCTGATGGTGGTGGGGGGAGCGCCTGCGGCGATGCTGGTGGGAGGGCTCTTCGGGTTCGTGCCGGCGCCGGATGGATGGCTGGCGTCGCCGCTGACGGCGCTGTTTGCGATCACGGAGGCGCCGAGCGGGCTCTCGGCGGGCATGACGAAGCGGGAGTGGGTGGCGGTGGCTGCGCCGGGCGTGGTCGCGGGGGTGTGCTGGGGGCTTCTGACGGCGGGAGGCGCGTTCCGGGAGCGGGCGGGTGGGGCGGCGGGCGAAAATGGGGCTCAGGGCCTACAGTGACGCTCGCGGCGGGTGTCCCGGCGCAGCCCTGCGTGTGCAGGCGGACGCCGCGGAACGCCACGCGTGCTCCCTTCTGCCCGTTTGTTGAACAGATCAAGCGCCTCTTCGAGGATTGCGCTATGGAATTCATTACCCACGCGGAGAAAGAGCGGATCGAGGGCCGTCTTTCGCAGTTGATCAACCGCCGGAGGGACATTTCGGACCGGATTTCCGCGGCAAGGGCCCTGGGCGACCTGCGGGAGAACGGGGACTACCACGCCGCGCGAGAGGAGCAGGGTCTGGACGAGGCGGAGATCACGCGTCTGGAGCAGCGGCTTTCGGAGGCGAAGGTGGTTGCGGAGGGGGCGGCGCCTTCGGACATGGTGTTCCTGGGGGCGACGGTGCGCATCCGGGACGTCGAGAAGGACGAGGAGGACACCGTGCGGCTGGTTGGGGAGCCCTCGGGCGACCTGATGGCGGAGCCTGCGGAGGTGACGGGGGCGAGCCCGATGGGCGAGGCGCTGATGAAGGCGCGCGTGGGCGACGTGGTGCGTGTGGATACGCCCCGGGGCACCCGGCGCTATGAGGTGCTGGAGATCAGCTGACGGCGGGGCTGACGTCGGCCC
>CAZGVW010000225.1:0-4619 GCA_964529265.1 uncultured Phycisphaeraceae bacterium | reverse complement strand
TGCGGATGAGGCCGGCGAGAACGCGGGCAGTTTCTTCGATCTGTTGCTTGATCGACATGGTCTGTTCGGGCTTGATGTACTTCAGTTCTGCGGCGAAAAGGATCTGCGTCTCGAGTTCAAAGAGTGCGCCTCGCGAGACTTTCAGGAATCGGGCATAGTCGGTCCGGCTGCCTCGTCCATACCCCTCGGCGATGTTGCTCGCGATGGAGACGCCGCCGCGGCGGAGCTGGGAGATGAGGCCGAAGCGTTCGCTCTCGGGCATCGCGCGGGTCAAGTCGTAGACGGCGAGACCGAGCCGGAAGGCGTGCTGCCACGCCTTGAGGTCCCGGAATGACCGGATGTCGCCGTCGAGTTCTTCTCCGCTATTGCCCATTGCCTATTCCCTATTGCCTGCCTTCATCATCCCTCGATGACGCCGAGGAGTTCGGACTCCCGCAGGATGAGGTGCTTGACGTCTTTGATTTCGATTTCGGAGCCGGAGTACTTGCCGTAGACGACGGTGTCGCCGACGCGGACGCTCATTTTGGCGCGTTCGCCGTTGTCGAGGCGCTTGCCGGGGCCGGCGGCGACGACTTTGCCCTTGACGGGCTTCTCCTTGGCGGATTCGGGGAGGTAAATGCCGGAGGCGGTTTTCTCCTCCTGCTCGATGGGCTTGACGAGGACGCGATCATCAAGGGGTTTGACGGCCATGATTCCTGTTTCTCCTGCAACGTGGGCTTCGCCCACGATTCACTTGAGTCCTTCGAGTTTCAGGGCATTCAGAACGGTGTGCATGACAAGTTCACCGATCTTCACAGCGTTTCGGGCTTCATCCTCTTCGAGCGGCTCAGGCGAGCCGGGGTATCGAGTCACGACTGCGTACGGGGTCAGGCGCTCGGCGTCGAGCAGTTCGGAAGGCCAGGCGGCCAGTCGGGCGCAGCGCTCGAGGAGCATCGAGATGTTGTGTGTGAAGGGCGTCTCCTGCTCGCGAAAGACGAGGAACGCCTTGAGCGATTTCTCCACCGATTGCTGGGACAGAAAGCAGACGACCTGGAATGGACAATCCGCCATCGAGAGCGTGTGCCGAGCGACGCTCAGATCCTGTTGCGCGAACGTGAGCCATTCGTGGACCTTCCTTTCGATCTCTTCACGCCGCACGGTCATAGAGCACCCTGCCGTGCATTGACGCCGGACGGGCCACCGTGCCCGGGATCTGGCGGTCCAGTTCGAACTCGTCCGGGGTCATGACGACGATGTCGCGCGGCAGGTCGAGGCCGCGGAGAGCGCGGTCCATCTCGACGGAGAGTTCCCGGCGCGAGCCGCCATTCTCGAGCGTGTGCAGGATGAGCAGGTCGAGGTCGCTCTGGTCATCCGCCGTGCCGCGGGCATGCGAGCCGAACAGAATGATGCGGACAGGGTGGAAGCCTTCGACCAGCCGGCGGGTCACCTCCTTGAGCAGTGTTTCGTCGATCATGGTTCAGTCTCTCTCAATCAGCGGGGGCGCTGGGCGAACATTTCGACCTGCCAATCGGTTCCGAGCATGTCGCGGAGGCGGTCCGCGGCGAGTTCGCGGAAGTCGCCGGGGCCTTCGAGGACGAGGGCCTGGCCCAAGGGGATCTTGGCGATGATGCGGGCATCGGTGGCGAAGGCGTTGATGAGGGCGCAGTGGCACTGCTTGGGGTGACCCGGCACGCCCGGAGGATCGGGCAGGGCGAAGAGGAGGTACGCCTCGCGCCCGTCGGTGCGGTGCGTGACCTTCATCAGGACTTGCTGGATGGTGCGGGTCATCATGGCCTTCCGGTTGGCTTGGCTAGTGCTGAGCTGGTCGCGTGCGGCCGTTTCATACTCGCGATCTTCTCCAAGATGGCCGCATTCTTCGCCTTTGCTTCTGCCGGTTTAACGTAGTAATGATCCAAGAGCTCGCCCAACACCTCAAGCAACCACTCGGCCTCACCCGGCTCAACATCGACGACTCGATCCGTGGCTATATCGTTCTTCGGATGCGCAGCGATGTTGCCCAGGTTCCGAATGTGGTCCACGCTACCCTGGACATAGCTCGGAAAAGACGGGTAGGCGGCGTCAATCTGCTCTTTGAGATCTCGCTGGCGAAACCCCTGCTTCATCAGGAGACTCTGAAGACAGCGCCGAGAGATGGCTGCGCTTGCATTGGGGCTATCGCCAATGACCAAGGTCGCCTCATCAAAATCCTTCACCAAGTCCGATGGAACAGCGTCGCGAATGAGGCGACCATGCTTGACTCGTGGTACAACGAGTCGATAAGCACCATTATGTCTCAACTGAATAATGACCTTCTTGCACGATGGGCATTCGGACAAATGCAAGTATATGTTGTCGTCACTGCGAAGCGACACAGTGCTCGAGACGTGAAACCCCGTACCTCCGATATTGACTTGAGTCTGCAGCAGCTGGACCACAACCCCACAGTGCGGACACCGCACTTTCTTTCCCGGAACCAGTTGTTCTGACGAGTCGCGCTGAGACATATCAGAAATCCATCCCGCCCATGCCGCCCATTCCGCCCATGCCACCCATGCCCGGCATGCCGCCGCCCATTCCGCCGCCGTGGCCGTGGCCGGCGTGGTCGTCCTTCTTTTCCCTCTTCTCGGTGATGATGCAATCGGCGGTGAGGAGCACCGTCGCGACGCTCGCGGCGTTCTGGAGGGCGCTGGTATCCACCTTGGTCGGGGTGATGACGCCATCCTTCAGGAGATCGCCGTATTCGAGTGTGAGGGCGTTGAAGCCGAAGGAGGGGCTGCTGCTCTCGGCGACCCTGGCGACGACGACCGTGCCCTTCTCACCGGCGTTGTCGGCGATGGTCTGAAGGGGGAGGGCGAGGGCGCGGCGCACGACTTCCAGGCCCGCGGCGTAGTCGTACTTCACGTGGCCGACGTCTTCGGCGTGGACGTCGTGGCCCTTGGCGAAGATGGCCTTCCACTCCTTCATGCTCTCGAGCGCCTTGCGGGCGCGGATGAAGGAGACGCCGCCGCCGGGGACGACGCCGGTTTCGACGGCGGCGCGTGTGGCGTGGAGGGCGTCTTCAACGCGGGCCTTCTTCTCCTTGAGTTCGGCCTCGCTCGCGGCGCCGACGTTGATCTGGGCGACGCCGCCGGAGAGTTTGGCCAGGCGCTCCTGGAGTTTCTCGCGGTCGTAATCGCTGGTGGTGTTCTCGATCTCGCGGCGGATCTGCTCGATGCGGGACTTGATGTCGCCGGTCTTGCCGGCGCCTTCGAGGACCGTGGTGTTGTCGGCGTCGATCTCGACCTTCTTGGCCATGCCGAGTTGATCGAGGCGGATCTGATCGAGTTCGAGGCCGAGGTCCTTCATGATGGGCTCGGCGCCGGTGAGGACGGCGATGTCCTCGAGCATGGCCTTGCGGCGATCGCCGTAGCCGGGGGCCTTGACGGCGGCGACCTGGAGCGTGCCGCGGAGTTTGTTGATGACGAGGGTGGAGAGGGCTTCGCCCGAGACATCCTCGGCGATGATGAGCAGGGGCTTCTTGGCCTGCATCACCTTCTCGAGGAGGGGGATGAGTTTGGTGACGGAATCGATCTTGTCCTCGTGGATGAGGACGAGGCACTTCTCGAGTTCGACCTTCATCTCTTCGGAGTTGTTGATGAAGTTGGGGGAGAGGTAGCCGCGGTCGAACTGCATGCCTTCGACGACTTCGACGGTGGTTTCGAGGCTCTTGCCTTCCTCGACGGTGATGACGCCGTCCTTGCCGACCTTCTCGAAGGCGTCGGCCATGATTTTGCCGATTTCGGCGTCGTTGTTGGCGGAAATGGCGGCAACGGCCTGGATATCCGCCTTGCCGCTGATGGGCTTGGAGAGTTTGTCGATTTCCTTGACGACGGCCTCGACGCCGGCCTTCATGCCGCGGACGAGGGCGTTGGCGTCAACGCCGGCGGCGATGTGCTTGAGGCCTTCGCGGAAGAGGGCCTCGGCGAGGACGGTGGCGGTGGTGGTGCCATCGCCGGCGTCGTCGGAGGTCTTGCTGGCGGCTTGCTTGACGAGGAGGGCGCCCATGTTCTCCGTCTTGGTGCGGAGTTCGATCTCCTCGGCGACGGTGACGCCGTCCTTGGTGACGGTGGGGCCGCCCCAGGACTTATCGAGGATGGCGTTGCGGCCGCGGGGTCCGAGCGTGGACTTGACGGCGGCGGCGAGTTTCTCGACACCGGCGAGAAGTGCCTGACGGGCGTCGACATCGAAGGCGAGTTCCTTGACGGCCATGGGGTGTTGCTCTCCTTGAGGCGTTCGGCGAGGCGTTTGGCGCTCGGCGAGGGCGAGTTGTGGTTCTTGAAGGTGGCGAGGTGGGCGCGGGGACCGCGCCTGTCGGACCCCCGTAAGAGGCAAGCGGCGCGCCAGTGGTGAGGGACGCGGAGGGGCTGGGATGGGCTGGATTGGGGGGTGTGGAGGCGGGAAGGGCAGGGTGCGGGCTGACAGGGGGTGGGGAGTGAGGGGGTGGGGCTGCCAGCATGGCAGTCGGGGTGCGGCGGGGGGAGGAGGGGGAAAGGGGGAGGAGGAAGCGGAAAGAGGAGGTAGGAAGAAGAGAAAGGAGTAGGGGAAGAGAAAGGGTTGTAGAAAAAGAGACCCCTCACCCCTCCCTCTCCCCGCCCCCGGAA
>CAZGVW010000224.1:0-27324 GCA_964529265.1 uncultured Phycisphaeraceae bacterium | reverse complement strand
ACTGCTGGGCGTGCTGCTGGGGCTGGGCGCGTTCGCGAGCCTGGGCGTGCTGGTCGGGCTCTCGATGTACCTGCCGATCGTCTTCATTCTGACGTACGGCGTGGGGTGCCTGCTGAGCATGATCGCATCGAAGGTGGTGGGCAAGCGGCCCGCTGAGGAATGGGGTGTGCCGTTCGCGGCGGGGCTCATCGTGGGCGAGGCGATTTTCAGCCTCGTGATCAACTCCATCGTGCTTATTCAGGGAGCGGTGTGACCATGAGATTCCTCGCCGCCATACTCCTGACGATTTCTCTGGCCGTGGGCGCCATTGCGGGCGCGACGGCGTATCTCGTGCCGCTGGATGCGCCGGACAACCATTTGCTGAATCGCGAACTCGGCGCGGACGCGGGCGTGGTGGTCAGCGCCGACGGCGCATCGGTCACGCCGCTGGTGACGCTGCCGGAGGGCGACGATGCGCCGGCGCTGAAGATCGACGCGGACATCCTTCAGCGTCTGCGCGACAACGCGCGGGAGGTTCGGGAGGCCGGGGTCAAGATCCGGGGGCGGGGGATTTCGGTGAACCGCGTGCGCGTGAAGGACTTCAGGTTCGGCACGTGGCGGGAGCGGTGGTGGTTCGTCGGGGCGGTGGCGGGGATGATCGTCGCGGCGACGCTGAACAAGATCGGCGCGAAGCGGACTCGGGAGCGGCTGGCGGCGGAAGCCGCGGCGGGCGTCGGGGCGGCCGGGAAGGGGCCGGAGGCGGCGCTGGCCGACATGCGTGAGACGGTTCGTGCGCTGCGGCGGGACCTGCCGTCGATGCCGGACGACAAGATGCGGAACGATGCGGTCATCGACCGGATCGGGCGGCTGCAGAAGACGTCGATCCCGGCGTTCGCGGAGGGGCGGGATTCGCTCATCGCGCGGCTGGGGCTGAGCGGGTATGCGCTGCTGATGGACCGGTTCGCGGCGTCGGAGCGGATGCTGAACCGGGCGTGGTCGGCCGCGGCGGACGATTTCCACCTGGAGTCGTCGCGCTGCATCGAGCGGGCGGAGATTCTGCTGGCGGAGACGGAGGAGCGGCTCAAGGGGTGAGGCGGCGGTCCGGCGGGGGCCTCAGGCGGGGCTTCCGCGGCGGGCGTCGGGGCTCTACGATGGCGGCCGAATGCTCGACTTCGTGAACGCCAATCTCATCGTGTCGGTGGTGGTGATCCTGGTGGTGGTCCACGTGATCCTGATCACGGTGGCGTACCTGATCTACCTGGAGCGGAAGATCTCCGCGTACATCCAGGACCGGATCGGGCCGAACCGTGTGGGGCCGATCGGGCTGCTGCAGCCGATCGCGGACGGGCTGAAGTTTCTGCTCAAGGAGGATTACGCGCCGCACGGGGCGGACAAGGCGCTGTTCACGCTGGCGCCGGTGGCGATCATCATTCCGGCGCTGATCGGGTGGGCGGTGATTCCGTGGGGCGGGTTCTGGGTGACGCCGGAGTTCAGCCTGCCGCTGGTCGGGGTGGTGGAATCGCAGAAGGTGCTGGTGGCCGCGGCGGACGTGAACATCGGCGTGGTGTTCCTGCTGGCGGTGGCGTCTTTGGGCGTTTATGGCGTGGTGCTGGGCGGGTATGCGTCGAACAACAAGTATTCATTCTTCGGCGGTCTGCGGGCCTCGGCGGGGATGATTTCGTACGAGATTCCGATGGGGCTCTCGCTGCTGGCGGTGCTGCTGGTGGCGGGGACGGTGCATCCGCAGGGGATCATCGAGCAGCAGATCGAGCACGGGTGGTATGTGCTGGCGCAGCCGCTGGCGGCGCTCCTGTTCTTCACGTGCATCCTGGCGGAGGCGAACCGCGCGCCCTTCGACAACGCGGAGGCGGAGCAGGAGCTGGTGGGCGGGTACCACACGGAATACTCGTCGATGCGGTTCGCGCTCTTCTTCCTGGCCGAATACGCGCACATGGTGACGAGTTCGGCGTTCCTGATCGTGCTGTTCTTCGGCGGGTACCACGTTCCGTTCATCGGGCTCACGAGCCCGGAGGCGACGGGGTTCATCGCGGTGCTGGCGAAGTTCTTCGTGCTGTTCTTCAAGGTGATCCTGGTCATCTCGTTCATGATGGTGGTGCGGTGGACGATTCCGCGCATCCGCTGGGACCAGGTGATGAAACTGGCGTGGAACGGGCTGATTCCGATTTCGCTGGCGATTCTGATCGCGACGGCGGTGATGGTGCATTTCGGCGCGACGGCGTGGTGGGAACTGCTCATCATGAACGCGGCGCTGACGGGCGTAATCGTCGCGGTGCAGCCGCTGCTGCCGAAATCGGACATGAACCGGCGCGTGCCGATGGCGGGATCGCGATTCAACCCGCTGCCGGGCGAGCGCGTGTTCACGTCGCCGGACGAGACCGCGGCGAGGGATGACGAGGATCTGTCGCCGCGGCGGCAGCGTCAGCCCGTGGGAGCGGCGTGACCCGGCCGGAGGGGGCGATGCGGTTCCTGGCGCTCGACCTCGGCGATAAGCGCACGGGCGTGGCGCTCGGGGATGATGAATCGGGCCTGGCGTTTCCGGCGGAGGTTGTGGAGCAGGCGGTGGCGGATCGCGCGGCGTGGGTGTCGCGCCTGGCGCGGGTGATCGGTGTCTATGGGCCGGATGCGCTGGTGGTGGGGCTGCCGCTCAACATGGATGGATCGGAGGGCCCGCGCGCGGCGCTGGCGCGGGAACTGGCGGAGGCGCTGCGCGAGCGCACGGGGCTTGCCGCGCACTTTCAGGATGAGCGGCTGACGACGGAAGAGGCGCGGTGGCGGATGTCGGGCTCGGGGCTGACGCGCGGGGAGAAGAAGGCGCGCAAGGACGCCGTTGCCGCGGCGGCGATGCTGGAGGAGTTTCTGTCGAAGCGGGCGCGGGGCGGGTGACGCCGATCAGTGCGAGCCGCCGCCCTGGGGGCGTTCGGGGCGGCCCTGGCCACCTTGTCCACCCTGGCGGTTCTGGCCCTGCTGGCGGGCTCGCATCAGTTCGTCAGGCGAGACCGTGGAGCCGAAGAGGGCGATATCGAGCGTGACCTGGTCGGCGACCTTGAGGCCGATGACGTCATCCTTCACGCCGAAATCGCCGAGGAGGATTTCGAACTCACAGCGGATGGCGATGAGGTTGCCGGGGGCGCGGGACTTGGTGCGCTGCGATTCCTCCATGAGCGTGACGCGCGCGGGGATCGACATTTCGCGCGTGACGTCCTTCACGGTCATATCGCCGACGAGCGTGAGGGAATAGGTCTTGAAGCCATCGCCCTCCTGCGCGACCGAGGGGGCGCGGGACTCGGCGAGGACGAAGACGATGTCCGGGTTCGATTCGGCGTTCAGCCAGCGCGAACCCTGGAGGTGCTCATCGCGCATGGGGATGCCGGTATCGATGGAGGCGACGGGCAGGTGGAACTCGCCGGCGACCAGGCCCTTATCGGCGCCGCCCCAGATCGCATAGCCGAGGACGGCGGAGGATGTGCCCTTGATGTGCTCCAGAGGGGCATCGGACGTGAAGGTGACCTGGGCGTCGCGGCCGGAGTGGACGAAATAGGTCGCGCCGAGGGCCTTGTGCTCCTCCGGGACGACGAGGGTGCGGCCCTCCGCGGTTTTTTCCGCCTTGGCGAGGGCGGCGCCGGGGAGGAGGAGGGCGGCGGAGAGGGCGGAGGCGCCCGCGGCGAGGAACGCCAGTCGATTGCGGTTGAGGGTCATCTCGATCTCACCCCTTCAGGGCGGCGGCTTGCCGCGGGTTGGTGTGCGATGCCGGCGGGAATCGGGCGGCGGGCCGGAACGCCGGGCCCTCCGCGTCGTACAAAGGGAGCATACCTGCGACGGGGCGGGCGGTTGGGGGCCTTGTGGGCCTCCTGCAAGCCCCGCGCGGCTTCTGGCCGAGAAAAGAGCGATGTCACACGGAAGGCTGATTCATGCGGGAGGCTGGGGACGGCGCGGCCGATTGCTGGCCGCGGGCCTGGCTGGGGTCGTGGCGGCGGTGCTGATTTCGGCGCCATCGGGTGGGCAGGCGCCGCCTGCTGAGGGGGCTCAGGCGCAGGCGGCGGGGCCGGTGATCAGGACCGTCGAGGACCTGCTGGCGCACATGGAGCACGTGGACCGGGGTCTGGAGACGCTGACGGCGGGTATTCAGTACGACAAGCGGTTTCGCCTGCAGGGCGGTCAGCACGTGCGGCGCGGGACGCTTCATTTCTCGACGTCGGCGCCGGCGGGCGAGGCGAATCGGCCGCGGCGGTCGTTCGCGATCCACTTCGTCGATTTCTTCGTGGATGGGCGGCTGGAAGAAGATCCGGAGCACTGGGTCTTCAACGGCGAGTGGCTGGTGGAGCGGCGTCCGGAGCAGAAGCAGTTCATCAAGCGGCGCATCGCGCCGCCGAACGCGGAGTTCGATCCGCTGCGCATCGGCGAGGGGCCCATGCCGATCCCGATCGGGCAGAAGCCGGCCGACATTCTGCGGCGGTACATCGCGAGCCTTGAGGATTCGGAAGGGTTCTTCAAGGAGGGGGCGCCGTTGGAGCGGATCGCGAGGGAGTGTCACCAGTTGCGGCTGGTTCCGCGGCCGGAGCGCGCGGAGGAGGATGACTTCGTCGAGATCCGGCTGTGGTACCGGTGGGACGAGAAGGCGCAGCGGCTGCTGCCGCGGATGGCGCGGACGGTGAATCGTTCGGGCGACGAGGCGTATGTGCAGCTGATCGACGTGAAGGTGAATGAGCCGATCGATCGCGCCGCGTTTGACGTTGCGCCGCCTCCCGAGGGGCAGGGGTGGGACATCCAGATCATCGACGACATGAAGAAGGACGGCGCGGAAGGCGAAGAATGAATGCGCCATTGCGCTGTCTGCGGCGCAGCGCCTAGAGTTGCATGATGCACAGACGATGGATTCGGACGGCGACGCGCTTGGCGCTGGTGTGGGGCGCGATCGCTGCGCCGGTGGTGGCGACGGCGCAGAGCCGGACTGGCCCTTCAGGCGCCGGGGGCGGACGTGGCGCCGGCGAGGTTCAGGTTCCGGACCTGGCGGAGGCGGCGCTGCGCGTGCTGGAGGCGCCGTATCTCACGCTGGAGGAAGCCGCGGATCTGCGCGTGTTTCACGGCGTGTGGCGCGAGAGCGACCTGGAATCGCCGAAGCGCATGGCGCGGGCGGCGCTGCTGGTGGGGGTATACGACCACCCGGCGCTCGATGATCCGGAAGCCGCGGCGGAGGACCGGGCCGAGGCGCGGCTGCTGCGGGGCGATCTGGAAGATGCGCTGACGACGCTGGCGGGCGCGAACACGATGCGGGCGCGGCGGATCCGCGCGTCGGCGCTGGAGGGGCTGGGGCGGTTCGACGAGGCGGATGCGGCGATCGAGCCGGTGGTCGGGGACCTGCTGCGCAACCGGCTGAACCGGGCGGAGGACCTGGTCGAGGGCGTGAAGTGCGTGACGATCCGTGCGCGGCTGCGCGGGCAGCCGGCATCGGACTACCACGCGATGATGTCGCTGCTGGCGCGGGCGCGGGATGAACTGGACAGGCTCTACTGGCCTGCGTTGCTCACCGAGGCGGAGTTGCTTTATGACAAGGACAACCGCGGGCAGGCGATCGAGGCGCTGGGCGGGGCGATCAGCCTGAATCCGGCGTCCGCCGCGGCGTGGTGGCTGCGGGGGCAGTTGTTCGTGGATTCGTTCAACTTCGATTCGGCGGAGCGCGCGGGAACCCTGCTGGACGCGCTGGCGCGGCGGGTTCACGTGGGCGGCGACGACGACGCGGGCGGCGAAGAGGCGTTTTCGCCGCATGCGGATCTGGTGCTGGCCGCGGCGTGGCTGCGGCAGAACGATCCGGATCTGGCGGAGGAGCAACTGGCGCCGACGCTGGAGCGTTTCCCGCGGATGCGCGAGGCGCTGGCGCTGCGGTGCGCGATCGAGGCGGTGCGGTACGACTTCGAGGCGACCGAGCGGCTGCTGGCGGAGTTCGATCGATATTCGCCGGGGTCGCCGGAGGCGCTGTTCGCGGTGGGCAAGGCGCTGGCGGAGACGCGGCAGTACGAGAAATCCGCGGAATACCTGGAGCGGGCGTCGGCGCGGCAGCCGAACTGGCCGCCGCCGCTGGTCGAACTGGGGCTGCTCGAACTGCAATCGGGACGCGACGACCGGGCCGCGACGGCGCTGCGCGCGGTGGAGCGGCTCGATCCATTCAACGTGCGGGCCCGCAACAGTCTGCGGCTGATCAACGAACTGCTCACGTATGACAAAGTGGAGGGCGAGCACTTCGTCGTGCGTTTTCAGCCGGGCGTGGATCGGGTGATGGCGGAGGAGATGCTGCCGCTGCTGGAGGAGATTCACGAGGACGTGGCCGGGCCGATCAGGCACGTGCCGCCGGTGAAGACGACGATCGAACTCATGCCGAACCACGAGTGGTTCGCGGTGCGGATCGTGGGGATGCCGCAGATCCACACGATCGCGGCGTCAACCGGGCCGGTGATCGCGATGGAGGCGCCGAAGATCGGGCCGAAGCACACGGGGGAATACGACTGGGTGCGCGTGATCCGGCACGAGTACGTGCACACGGTGACGCTCTCGCGCACGAAGAACCGCATTCCGCACTGGTTTACGGAGGCGGCGGCGGTGTACCTGGAGGGCGCGCCGCGCGATTACTCGACGTGCCGGCTGCTCGTGGGCGCGCTGGTCTCGGATGGCCTCTTCGACATGCGGAAGATCAACGTGGCGTTCGTGCGGCCGGAGAAGCCGACGGATCGGGGGCAGGCGTATGCGCAGGGTCACTGGATGTACGAGTACATGGTCGAGCGGTTCGGCGAGCAGGCGCCGCTCGACCTGATGGATCTGTACGCGGAGGGGCTGCGCGAGGACGCGGCGATGCGCAGCGTGCTGGGCGTCTCGCAGGAGGAGTTCCTGGAATCGTTCAAGGTGTGGGCGCGGGGGCAGGCGGCGTCGTGGGGCATGCTGGCCGAGCCGCGGGTGAGCGCGCTGCTGCTCGAAGAGACGCTGAAGGATGAGAAGGGCCGGGCCGCGGCTGAGGCGGCGCTCGCGGCGTTCGCCGAGGGCGCGGGGTTTGCGTCACTCGGCGTGGGCGGCGCGCCGCCGCTCGAACTCGAGCTGCTCGAGCCCGACCCGGTGATGGTGAACCGGTGGCTGGAGCGCTTCCCGGATCACCCGGACGTGCTCGAACTGGGGATCGACCTCGCGCTCGAAGCGAACAACGGCGCGCCGGCGGAGGCGCTCGCCGCGCCCGGCGGGCTGCTGGAGCGGTATGCCGCGGCAAGGCCGGTTGACCCGATGCCGCACCGGCATCTGGCGCGGTTCGCGCTCGATTCGGCGACGCCGGAGCGGCATCCGGGCGCGGCGCCGCACCTGGAATACCTCGATGTCCGCGAGCAGAAGTCGCCGGCGTACGCCGTCGAACTGGCGCGCATCTACCGGATCATGGGGCGTCTGGACGACGCCGCGAGGAAGGCGGAGCGCGCCACGCAGATTGCGCCGTTCGACGCCGGCCACCGCGAGATTGCCGCGGCCGTGGCGGTGCAGCGGGGCGATTACCCGACGGCCGAGCGGCACCTCAAGGCGCTGGTGGCGTTGGAGCCGGACCGGACGATCCACGAGACGCGCCTGGAGCGGCTGCGGCAGATGATGGGCGCAGCGTCGCCACCCGCGCAGGGGCGCGAGGGCTGACCGTCACGGGCGAAATCAGTTGTTCGAGGGTTCGCCGTCGTCGTTGGCGTCTTCGCCTTCGGGGGCTACACCCTCGTCCATCACGCCTTCCGCGGCGGTCTGCACATCGGGCGGCGGGATGAACCGGGCGTCATCCACCTTGTCCCACTCGACGGTCTCGAAACGCAGCGTTTGCGTGCGGATCGGCTCGCCATCGTTGCGGGCGCGGCGGGTGTGCGTGGTGAGGGGGATCTTGACGCCGCCGAAATCGGTGTAGTCCGCGAAGACTTCGGAGATCGTCGTGTTGACGCGCGTGCCGACGACGGTGGCTTCCTGCGCAAGTCGCAGGCCGCTCTTCGCGTCGTAGTACTCGTACATCTCGCGGCCGGTCTCGCTCACGAGGCGGATCTTCTCGCACTCCGTGCCCTCGAACGTGGCCTTGCCGACGTAGTCCATGACCTCGTAGTGCTTCGGGTAGTTGAGGTCGCGGTGGAAATCGAAGTTGGGCGCCGCGTCCACGTCAGGCGGGCCGGGGAAGACCTGCGGTCCGACGAGCGGATCGTTCGCCCAGCGTTTCTCGCCGTCATAGCCGCCCAGACGCTGACGATCCGGGAAATCGATGACCATCAGTTGCAGGTCCGGCGCCTTCGTGAAGAGTTCAACGCCCCAGACCTGGCCCTGCTGGATGTTCTCGAACGTGCCCTTGCGATGGAGGGAGGTGTGCGAGCGCAGCGCCGTCTCGCCGCCGATCGCCTCGACGTGGCGGGCCACGATCTCGAGGGCGGTGGGCTTCTTGCCGGTGGGGTCCGCGTTCTCCTGGGCGGAGGCGACTGGGGCGCCGAAAGCCGCGACCGTTGCGGCGAGCACGCCAAGAAAACGCCGGATCTCTCTCGTCGTCAGGTTCATGCCGGATTCCTCTTTCTCGATCCCGGATTGACCCCTGGGCGCGACTCGGCGGCCCGGGGAAGGTGTGTACTCAGACTATCGGCGACATCCCCCCGCGGGGACACGGCGGCCGGATTCCGCGGCGGACCGGGGGCGCGCCGGATCGTCACAGGCGTCAACCACCTGCGGGGCCGGAGTTTACCGCCGGCGACCCGCGGCGGTTTCGCTCCGGTAATCGCGGGCGCCGGGGGCCGTAGACTGGCCGCCAATGCCACGGACTGCCGGAGACATCCTCACGCTGGCGATCGAGACGAGCAACCCCGCGGCGTCGGAGGGGGGTGTGGGGTCCGTGGCGCTGGGGGTGGTGGCCGCTTCCGGGGGCCGGGGCGGGGGCGGGGCAGGGTCCGATCAGGTGCGGGAGGTCGAGGTGCGGCGGCTGGCGCCGCACGGGCGACACGACGATGCGCTCATGCCGGCGATCGATGAGATGATCAGGTTACGGGGTGTTCGGCCCGTGGACGTGCAGCGGATCGCGGTGTCGATCGGTCCGGGGGGGTTCACCGGTGTGCGCATCGCGGTGGTGACGGCGATCATGCTCGGGGAGGCGACCGGGGCGGAGGTCATCCCTGTGCCGAGCGCGCTGGTGGCGCTGTGGCCGCACCGGATGGGTGGGGCAGGGCGCGTGGCGGTGGCGCTGTGCGGGAAGCGCGATTCGGCGTGGGTTGCGATGTATGACGTGGATGGCTCGGGCGGCGCGCGGGCGCGGGGAAGCGCGGTGATGACGGCGATGGAACTCGCGGCGGCGCACGCGGCTGCGCCGCTGGCGACGATCGTCGCTGATGATCATCTGCCGGCGCCGATGCGCGCGTGGGCGGGTGGCGCGGGAGTTGAGGTGGCGCCGCCGCGGCTGAGCGCGCTGCATTGCCTCGAGGCGAGCGCGGGGATTGCGCCGGTCGCGCCGATCAATCTGGCGCCGATCTATCCGCGCGAGCCGGAGGCGGTGCGCAAGTGGCGCGATCTGCGGGCGCAGGAGGAGCGCGGGCGCGACCCGGTGTGAAGCCTCAGCGATCTGAGCCCGCCGGCGCGGGGCGCGTCGCCGGGAGAGGGCCTTCGCCGTAGGGCGGCGCAGGGATGGCCTTCGCGGTGGAGATGTGCGGCGGGTTCCGCGGGCGATCGCTGTTCTCGACCATGGGGACGGATTCGACGCGCACGAGGGCCTGCGCATCGCCGACGATCTGGCCGAAGGATGCGTATTGGCCATCGAGGAGTTTCGTGCCCTCGCGGCTGAGGCACACGAAGACCTGCGATCCGGCGGAATCGGGCTCGGAGGCGCGGGCCATGGAGACGACGCCGAAATCGTGCGGGAGCGGGCTGGGCTCGAGATCGACTTTGTACCCCGGGCCGCCGCGGCCGGTTCCGAGTGGGTCGCCGAACTGGAAGACGAAGGGGTGGCCGTCCGGAGTCTGGCGCCCGACGATGCGGTGAACGACGGTGTCGGTGTAGAAGCCGCCCTTGACGAGGTGGAGGAAGTTGAACGCCGTGTTGGGCGCGACGTCGGGGCGGAGCGCGATCTCGATGTTGCCCAGTTCGGTTTCGAGGAGCACATGCTCATCGATGTAGGCGCGCATGCCGGAGTTCTGGATTTCGTCGCCGGAGGGTGGGGGGAAGGTGACGAAGCCCGCGGCTTGGGCGCGAGTGCGCGAGCGCGGATCGAGGAGGTTCTCGAGACGGAGTCTTTCACCGGCGCGGAACGCATCGATGACGGCCTGCCTCACGGCCTGATCGACGGCGATCAGGGGCGTGAACATGGGCTGAAGCACGACGGCGGCGCCGACCTTCTCGCCGCCGACCATGAGTTGGGCGTAGAGGACTTCCTTCAGGCCGGTGGCCCAGAGATTCGGGAACAGGCGGGCGAAATCGACGGCGCCCGGCTGAGCCGCGGCTTTCTCGACGAGTTCGGCGGTGACGGGGCGAAGGAGCGCGACTTCGACGGCGCCGGTCGAGCCCGCGGGGACCTGGATGGTCATGGGGACGGGGCGCGCGGCGCCGTAGTAGAGGCGATCCGGCGTGAGCTGGGCCAGCGCCGGGGCGGCGAGCGCGAGGAACAGGGCGGCGGCGCCGAGCAGGCGGTTCAGGGACGTGGCGGGAGACCGAAGCATGGGTGTGACTCCTGTCGGGGCTGTTCCAGCATCGCGACGCGCAGAAAAAGACCTCTCCGGGGGGATGAGAATAGCGATGAACCCCGGGTGATTCGAGGCGCGAGCGGTGGATCGCCCGGTGCGGGCGGACGTGGAGCCCCCGCCCCACGCGCGCGAGAAATCCGCGCACATGCTCCGCATGGAGTGGGGAGGGTGTTCGACTGATCTCAGAAGTTGCCGAACGCGTCCACGGAGATGGTGGGCTCGCTGGGCTGGCGGGCGCCGAGGCGGAGGTCGCCGTCGAAGGGCCCGTCCTCATGGCCGCCCTCGGGGCGCCGCTCGCCGGTGTCGAGCGTGTACCAGAGGCCGCGGATGCCGCCGCCGGAGTGCCGGCCGGAATCGTTCAGTGGGAGGTTTCGCGCGATGTAACGATCGGAATCGTCGCGCCAGGTGACGCTGCCATCAGTCTGAAGGCCGTTCAGGCCGACGCGGTGGTTGTAATCGGGAAGCGTTCGGAGGCCATCGGTCGCGAGGAGGGCGTTCTTCGCGAGGGCTTCGAGGGCGATGCCATCGGTGCGGGTGGACGGGCGATAGTGGTAGTTTCCGACGATTTGTGCGCCGAGTGACGTCCAATCGCCCTCGTAGGCTTCCTCGGCGTGGTTGCCGGTGTGGCTGGGGCAATAAAAGACCGAAGTGGCTGAGATGAACTCATCGTCCACGAGCAGACCCAAGCCGTCCCAGTTGTTGGGATCGTTCTCCCCGACGTGCAACAGCATCATGCTGCTGGGCTCGAGAGCGCGTCGCGCGTTCTCCGGGCGAGAAAAAACGGACGCCGGCAGCATCCCATCGTGATGCTCGGCGTACATGAAGAGACCGAGACCGATCTGCCGAAGATTGGATGCGCACCGCACGCGCCGGGCCGCCTCAGTGACCCCCGCCAGCGCGGGAGTCATGATCGAGATGAGCACGGCGATGACGGAGATCGAGACGAGCAGATCGAGAAGGGTAAATCCCGCGGCGTGCGAAGAGGCAGCGATGCCTCGGCCGCAGTGCGAGCGGTGACCTCCCGGGGTCGTAGATGCGCGGTCGAGGCGCGTCAACATTCACCCTCCTGGTCGGGGTCTCCGATCAGATCGCGTGAGTCTAGCAGGTCCTGGCGGAAAAAAGCAAGGTTCGGCTTGAAAACCGAACAGAAACCGAATATACTCCCCGGGTCTCCGACCGGGGCGGTGGGGCGTCCAACGGGTTGGATGCCGGCCGAGGACCGAGAGGCGCCGGAAAGGAGAAAATCTGGATCAGGGAGGCCGGTTTCGACGTAGAATATCGGGAACCTGACTCTGGGGGCAGTCCACGGGTGATCGTCCCGTATCTTCCGCCCTGACACGGGGGAAAGCCGGAAAGGGTTCCCAGGAGCTCGTGAGCGAATCACGCCGCGATCCTGACTTCGAACTGATGCAACGTGTCGCCTCCCATGACGAAGGCGCCGTGGCGGAGCTGTATGACCGCTTCGGGTCGCTGGTGTTCCGGATGGCGCACCAGATGATCCCGAAGAAAGGGGACGCCGAAGACGCCGTTCAGGAGGTCTTTGTGCGTCTCTGGAGGAGCGCGGGGCGCTACGACCCGTCCCGAGCCGCTCTTTCGACCTGGGTCGTGTTGATCACGAGGCGGTACTTGGTGGACCGCCTGAGGCGAGCAAGAGTCCGAATAACGGCAAATGCGCCGCTTGAAGAGGGCTGGGCCCCGGAACTGGACGTCCCGGGCCCCGAACAAACAGTCGAGGAGAAGGAGCGGGTCCAGGCGCTCCTGAAACGAATCGAAGGTCTGCCGGAACTGCAACGGATCGTGCTGATCCGCGTTTACATGAGGGGGCAGACCCTGCGTCAGATCGGCCTGGAGTTGAACAGGCCGGTGGGCACCATCAAGAGCACACTCAGCAGGGCGCTGGTGAGGCTGCGGGAGAGGCCGATTTCCGAGGAGTCCGTCGCATGAACCCGCCAGAGTTGAAGACGAGCAACCTGTTTGAGATGGCGTCGCTGGACGCCCTCGGGCTGCTCGACGCGGAGGAGCGCGTCGCGTTTGAGGAGGCGTTCCGAGCGGCGCCTCCCGCCCTGCAGGCGCAGTTGCGCCGCGAGCAGCATCGGTTGACGTCGGTTGACGATCTGCTGCCCGATGTCGAGCCCGCGGTGGGCCTGCGCGATCGCGTGCTGGCCGCGGTGCGGGACGCCATCGCGGCTGTGTCGGGCGTGGCCGAGCGCGAGGTGATCGCGAAGATCGTTCCGGCGCACTGGTCGGTGCGGTCGCGGGTGTCGCCGATCTGGCGGGCCGCGTGCATCGGCTTTGCGACCGCCACGGTCGTGCTGCTCAGCGTGGGTTACAACGTTCACTCCGACTACCAGAAGACGCTGACGGCGTATCTCGACGGCAAGATGGCCGAGGAGCTCCAGAGCGCCCTCGGGCCGAAGTTCGTGAACCTGCTGTTCGATGGCGAGGCGGTTCTTCACCGCTTCGAGATGGCGAACACGGGCGGAGAGCGGGCCGGCGCTTGGGTCGTCATCAACCCGGATGACAAGACGGGTGTGATGGCGTGCAAGGGCCTGCCAGAGGTCGAGGGCGAGTTCCGGCTGGCGATCGTGGACGAGAACGACCAGGTGCAGGCGGTGCTGGCCCACTTCTCGAGCAAGGGCGAACTCATGCGCCGCGAGCTGACCGATTGCCCGCTCGGGAAGGACGTGCGTCTGGCCATCCTGGCGCCGAAGCCTTCGGGCGAGCCGGGTCAGCCGGTGCTGCGCAACCACGTGCTGTAAGCGCGCGGGGACGGATCGATCCTGACTCAACACCCCGGCGATCGCTCGCCGGGGTTTTTTCTTTTTGAGCAGTGTTCCCTGTGCCCGCGCCGGCCTTGCGCTTGCCGGTCACGCCCACGGATTCTCGACGCGTGCGCCGGGGCCCGTGGGGGGCCAATGGGATTCATCGAGCGCATCAAGCGCCGGTTCCTCGGCTTCGAAGCGGCGCTTCGCGTGGGAGAGGCGTGCCCACGTGATGAGTCCGAAGAGCATCACGAAGCCGCTGGCGCCGCCGAAGCCCATGGCTGCGTACATGAGGTGCGGCTGCTCGACGGGATCGTCGTCGGCCTTCGGGGGCGCGGCGAGGGCGGTCATGGCGCGGTCGAGGCGGAGGTCGCGCGATTCGTTGGCGGCGCTGATCATTGCGGCCAGGTAAGTGTCGAGGATTCGTCTCGTCCTGTCGGCGCCCACGCCTCGGAGCGTGACGACGACTTCGTTGAGCCCCGAGGGCGAGACATCGAGTTCGTGCGACATGCGGTCGGTGACGTCGGCGGGGGAGGAGAGTTCGGCGATGCCGCGGCGTTTGAAGCGGTCCGCGGCGACTTCGGAGAGTCGCGGATCGCCGACCATCTGGGCCATGGTGTTGCGCCAGGCATCGAACTGCTCTGGAGTGAGGTCCTGACCCTCGGGCTGGGCCTGGAGCGTGGCGCTGACGAGATAGGTGGCGGGGAAGACGCGCTCGGAGATGGTCCAAGAGAGCCCGGCGACGATCGCGAGCGCGAGGGTGAGGCTGAGCACGGCGATCGAGGCCTTGTTGCGCGCGGCGCCGCGGTTCACGCGGGCGCTCAGGCGCTCCAGGGCCAGTTTGGCGTCCGAGAGTTCGGAGCGCTTCTGCAGGAGGCGCTCGTACTCCTCCTGGCGTTTCGTGATGGCCTGCCGCGCCTGGAGGATCTTCTTGGATTGCTGCTGAAGCAGTTCCTTGTAGCGCAGGAGGCGGCGGCGGCGGCGCTCCATCTGGGCCGCGTTGCGGAAGCCGATGGCGGCGCCGCCCGCGCCGTCGGGGGCGGGGTTGGTCGCGGCTTCGAGGAGTTGCTCGTTCTCCGCCTGCGCCTTGCGGAGGCGCTGCGTGAGGGCTTCGATGGCGCGATCGCGCTTCTCGATCTCCTGGCTGAGGCGCTTCGAGTCGGACCCGCCATCGCGCTCGGCCGCGGCGGCGCGCTCGCCGAGGGCTGCGATCTTCTTCTCGGCGTCGGCCAGCGCCTGGGAGCGCGCTTTCAGGTCGTCGGCGAGGGCCTTCAGGCGCGCATCGGCGCCTTCGCCCACCGCGGCGATCTGCTTGCGCAGGCTCTCGACTTCGCGCTCCTGCTCGGCGAGTTTGTTCGCGAGCGCGTTCCGCTCGCTCTGCGCTTCTTCGAGTGCGCGCGAGGCTTCGCCGGCTGATTTCGCGGCGGATTTCAGCTGAGCGCGCTCCGCCTCCAAGCGATCCATGCTCGTGCGGAGTTCCGCCGCCTCCTCCTCCAGTTTGCGGGCGCGGGCGGAGAGTTCTTTTTCGCGCGCGGAAGCGTCGCCCTTCTGGCCGGTGACGGTCTTCTGCGCGGCCTCGAGTTCGGCGCGCATCTGCGCCAGCGCCTTCTCGCGCTCGGAGGCCTTGGCCTGCCACTTGGAGCGCTCGAGTTCAAACGATTCGCGCTCTTCCGCGAGCGATCCGGCGCGGTCGGAGGCGTGCTTGATGGCGGCGTCGAGCGAACGCGTGGCCTCCTCCAGTTCGGCTTCCTTCTGGCGCAGTTCGCGCTCCGCGGCGGCGCGGGCTTCCTCGATCTCCTTCGTGCGCTGCTGCGTCTCGCGCTCGGCCTTGGCGCGGGTCTCTTCCACGCCCGCTCGGGCCGCTTCGAGATCCTTGCGCACCTTGTCGAGTTCGGCCGCTCGGGCCTCCAGCGCGCCGGTTTCGCTCTGCAGCGCTTCCTGGCGCTCGGCGAGTTCCGCGGCGCGGCGCTCGATCTCCGCCTGGCCGGCCTTCGCCTGCTCCTCGCGCTCGGCGAGGCGCCTCTCGCGCTCCAGGATCGCCGCCTCAGCCCTTGACTGCTCGGACCTGGCCGCCTTGAGCGAGGTGAGTTGCGCTTCGATGCCGGCGATGAGGTCGAGCGACTGCTCGCCCGCCGCGGATCGGTCGCCGCCGGCCGCGGCGGCCGGCTTGCGCTGGGACTGCTCGACGTGCGGATCGTGCGACATGGCGCTTGGGTTCCCGTGGAGGCACAACGACGCCTCCGGCCGCGGCGGACCGGCGCGATAACTCCTCCAGAGCGCCTATCGGCAGGGCAGGGGAGACTCTGAATCGGGGCTGACCCCGATTGCGCAGATGTGCCAGGCCATCCCGGCATCCCCCGTCCGGCCCGCCCAGGCGGCTGGAGGGGCGGGGAAACTCGGGGGTAGGACGGCGGCCTCGCCCCGGCTTCCGGAACCGCCGGGGACCGGCTAGGATGGGGTGGTTTCAAAAGCTTCTGAAAACTGCAATGGGCTTACTGACCACCGGACATCCGAGGACTCGCGGCTTGGCGCGGGAGATTCTCGTCCCGACGCGGGGGGAGATCGCGGGGATGCGCGACCGGGCGCTGGCGGGCGAGAGGCTGTCCGTTGAGGACGGGCTGGCGCTCTTCGAATCGCCGGACATCTGGTCGATCTGCGCTCTGGCGGACGAGGTGCGGCGGCGGCTGCACGGGGACATCGCCTACTACAACGTCAACCGGCACCTGAACTACTCGAACGTGTGCGCGCTCTCATGCTCGTTCTGCGCGTTCTACCGGAAGAAGGGCGAGGAGGGCGCGTATGAGCATTCGCTGGAGGACATCCGCGCGGAGGCGGTGAAGGCGCGAGATGCGGGCGCGACGGAGATCCACATCGTCGGCGGGCTGCATCCCTATCTGCCGTTCGAGTACTACACGAGCATGCTCGCGGCGATCCGCGAGACGACGCCGGCGCTGCACATCAAGGCGTTCACGGCGGTCGAGATCGTGCACCTGGCGCGGATCGCGAAGGTATTCCGGAATGACGATCGGCGCGCGGGAATCCGCTGGGTGCTGGAGCGGCTGAAGGAGGCGGGGCTGGGCTCGCTGCCGGGCGGCGGGGCGGAGGTGTTCGACGACCGCGTGCACGACGAGGCGTTCAAGGGCAAGATCCGGTCGGACGTGTGGCTGGATGTGCACCGAAGCGCGCACGAACTGGGGCTGAACACGAACGCGACGATCCTGTACGGGCACATCGAGAGCCGCGAGGAGCGGCTGCACCACATGGACATGCTGCGGCGGGCGCAGGATGAGGCGCTGCTGCGGCTCGGGTATGCGGCGGGCGCGGATGGCGCGGTGACGCTGACGCGGCCGGGCGCGGCGCTGCCGCGGCCGGAGATGGCGGATCGTGGCGGGTATTTCCAGACGATCATCCCGCTGCCCTTCCTGCCGGACGAATCGGCGCTGGAGCGGCTGCCGGGGCCGACGGGGCTCGAAAACCTGCGGACCCTGGCGATTTCGCGGCTGATGCTCGACAATTTCCCGCACGTGAAGGCGTTCTGGATCATGCAGACGCTGGCGATGGCGCAGGTGATGCTTCAGAGCGGCGCGGACGACATCGACGGCACGGTGGTGTGGTACGACATCACGAAAGTAGGGGGCGCGGGCACACACCAGGAGGTTTCGGTGTGGGACCTGGAGCGGGCGATCCGCGAGGCGGGGCTCGAGCCGGTGGAGCGCGACACGCTGTATCGAAGTGTGGAGCGGGAGGGGGCGAAGTGGCGGGTGATGGCGTAGCTACTCCGCCTGCCGCGGCGGAGGAAGGGGCAGGATTCTCGCCCGAGCCCTTCCTGGCTCCAGAACGATCAAAGCGCCCCGTTCCAACTCCTTGCGGAAGCGAGTGAGCGCGCTTGCGATCTCGTCAGCAAGGGAAGAGGCGATGACATCACCGACTCGGACTTGAATGACGCTGGGACCGTCCCCGCCGGTCGCCGCCAGAATGGCGCCGAAATCGAGATCGTGTGTAATGACCACTCGATCGTTCCGCCGGGCCCACTCGAGAACCTCACGGTCGCTTGCCTGCGCCCGCCCGACGAACGACCAATGCTCAGTGGAAATGCCTCGTCCTGTAAGGGACTCCGCGAGAAGCGGAGGCAGATTCATATCCAGCACGACCTTCACGATGCCTTGCCGAGCGGCGCCTCGGCTTCCTCAAGGCGCCATGCGGCGTACTGGAGCGCCTCACGAAGGTCCTCCTCCTCGAGGTAGGAATAGGTCTCCAGGATCTCGGCGAACGAGCGCCCCGCGGCGAGGAGTCCGATCAGCATTCCCACCGTCACGCGCATGCCGCGGATGCACGGCTTGCCTCCCATGACTCCCGGATCAACCGTGATGCGAGGAAAGGCCTTCATCCCGGTATTGTAGGTATGGTCGGCGGTCCCGATTGCCTGTCGATCCTCTGCGCCGCCATAATGGCCGCCATCGACCATGCCCCGGCCCACCGGATACGACACACCCTCAGACAAGCACCCGAAGCCGCTCTCGCCCGCAGTGCGCGCGCTGTGCATCGCGGCGGGCGCGATTGCCGCGGCGGGGTGGGTGCTGAGTTTCACCCGGGCGCCGCGGGCTGATGCCGGCGTCGCCGCGGCGGGGGCGGTGGCGATCGCGGCGGGCGTGGCGTGGCTGGTCTTCGCCTTCGTGCTGGCGGGGAGGGGGCGGCGCGGGGAGCCGGCGAACCTGTGGCTGGATGCGGCGCTGCTGCCGCTGCTCATCGCGGCCGGCGTTTTTGCCGCGGGGGCGGGGTTCAACCTGGGAGCGCGGGCGCTTGACGTTTCCGCGAGCGCGCTGCTGCTCATTCATGCGATCGCGCTGCTTGTGGCGGACGTGGGCATGGGGTGGATGTTCGTGGCGCGGGCGGCGCGGTTCGATATTCCTCGCAAGACCGCGCTCAAGCTGTGGATCGGCGCGCTGAACGGCCCGTTTGCGCTGGCGATGGGTCTGCTGAGCAGCGCGGCGGAGCCCGCGGCGTTCTACTGAGGCGGGGCGGCTGCGGGGCCTGCCTCCGGTCCGCGCGGACGGGTGGTCAGGAGCGCGATGAAAGCCGCGGCGCTGATCGCGGTGAGCACCCAGAGCGTGTTGGCGAGGTAGGTCTTGTCGTGGTCGGCTGCGCCCTGGGCGGCGAAATACTGCCTTCGCTCTTCGGGCGTGTTTTGCGCGGCGCCGGATTCGACCATGCGCGCAAACTCGGTTGCGGCCTGCTGATGCTTCATCGAGGCGAGGTTCGTTTTCGCCGCGCGCCATGAGAAGGCGCCGCCGAAGACGAGGGTGAGGATGACCGCGGCGAGGTGGGCGCGGCGGGCAAGGCCGACGCCGGATCGCGCCGCGCGGGCCTCCACCAGCGCGAGACCCAGCATGACGAGGGCGCACACGCCGGGGATGATGAGGGCGGTGATGGCCTTCGCGCCTTCCGGGGCGAGGAGGAACGCCGTGACCCCGCAGAGGATCATGGCGAGCGCATAGGCGATGATCACGATGGATCCGACCGGCATGGTTCCGTCTCCCGCGGCGCAGGGGCGGGTGCGCCGGGTGCAGCATAGGGAATCGCGCGGCGGCCGCGACAACCCGCCGCGGGGTCATATGATCCGGGCCATGCCCCTTGTCTCCGCGGTCAACATCCGGCTCAACTACGGCGCCGACGTCATCCTCGACGGCGCCACCATCGCCATTGAGGCGGGGGAGCGGATCGGGCTCGTCGGCCGCAACGGGGCGGGCAAATCGAGCCTGATGAAGGTGATCGCGGGGCTGGCCCGCGCGGATTCGGGGGATATCTCGATCCAGCGCGGGTGCCGGGCGGGGTATCTGACGCAGGATCCGACGATTGACCCTGAGGAATCGCTGCGCGACTCCGCGGAAGGCGCCTTCGCCGAACTGCACCGGCTGCATCAGGAGATGCACGAGGTGTATGAGCAGATGAGCGGCGCGGAGGGCGAGGCGCTGGACCGGCTGATGCGGCGGCAGGAGCGGCTGGAGGCGGCGGCGGAAGCCGCGGGCGGGTACGCGATCGATCACAAGATCGAGGAGACGCTGCACGGCCTGGGGTTCACGGATGCGCAGTTCGCGATCCGGTGCCGGGATCTCTCGGGCGGGCAGAAGGGGCGGCTAGCGCTCGCGCGGCTGCTGCTCGAATCGCCGGACGTGCTGCTGCTCGATGAGCCGACGAACCACCTCGACATCGAGGGGCGCATGTGGCTCGAAGAGTTCCTGGTGAACGAGTATCGCGGCGCGGTGCTCATGGTGACGCACGATCGCTACATGCTCGATCGGGTGGTGTCGCGCATCGTGGAGGTGGAGCAGGGGCGGATCATCGATTACCCCGGAAACTACCGGGCGTTTCGCAAGATCCGGGCGGAGCGGCGGCTGACGCAGCGGCGGGCGTTCGAGAAGCAGCAGACGAAGTTCCGTCACGAGGAGGAGTACATCCGGCGCTTCAAGGCCGGCCAGCGCGCGAAGGAGGCGCAGGGGCGGCTGAGCAAACTGGAGCGGGCCAAGGAGGCGGCGCTGGAGGCGCCGGTTGAACTGGAGACGTTTCGCCTGTCGCTGCCGAAGGCGCCGCGCTCGAGCGACGTGGTGGTCTCGGCGCGCGGGATTGCGAAGGCGTACACCAACGTCGATCACCGCTCGGGCGAGGACGTGGGGGAGAAGACGCTGTTCCGGCCGTTTGATGTCGTGATCGGGCGCGGCGAGCGGTGGGGGATCATCGGGCCGAACGGCGCGGGCAAGACGACGCTGGTGCGCTGCCTGCTGGGCGAACTGCCGCTGGATGAGGGCGACGTGCGCATCGGCGCGAACGTGGTCGTCGGCCACTACCGGCAGACGGACGAGGGCATGGACCCCGATCGCCAGGTGTATCGCTTCCTGCAGGATGTCATCCGCAAGGAGAATCCCGGCGGCGAACTGACGGAGCAGCAGGCGCGCGATCTGGCGGGCGCGTTCCTCTTTTCCGGCGATGAGCAGGAGAAGCGGCTGGGGGATCTTTCGGGCGGCGAAAAGAGCCGGGCACGGCTGGCGGCGCTGCTGGCTTCGGCCAAGAACCTGCTCATTCTCGATGAACCCACGAACCATCTCGATATTCCGAGCGCCGAGCGGCTGGAGGAGGCGCTCACCACCGATCCCAAGGAAGGCGGCTTCGAGGGCACGCTCATCCTCATCTCGCACGACCGGGCGCTCATTGACGCGGCGTGCAACCACCTTGTCGTGCTCGATGGGCACGGGCGGGCCGAGGTCTTCATCGGCGGCTGGTCGGACTGGCGGCGTCGCGAGCAGGGTCGCGCTGCGGAGCGGCAGCAGGCGATCGACGGGCAGAAGCGGGAGCAGGAGGGGCGGGACAAGAAGGCCCGCGCCGCCGCGGAATCGCAGCGGCAGGCCCAGGCCGCGGCCAAGCGGAGCAACCCGTCGCGCAACGGGCTGGAGCGCATGAGCACGGAGAAACTGGAGCAGCGGATCGAGGAAATTGAAGGACGGATCAGGACGCTGGACGCAGCGCTGATCGATCCGGACGTGTACCGCGATGCGCGCAAAGCGGCGTCGCTGGGTGATGAGCGCCAGAAACTGATGACCGAACTCGAGCCGCTGGAGTTCGAGTGGAGCCGCAGGGCGGGGGAGGGGGGAACATGATGGATGCGCGCGCAACGGCAACTGAGCAGCCCCTTCCCACGCGCGAGGGCTACGACCTGTGGTCGATCCACTACGACGGCGACGGCAATCCGCTCGTGGCTCTGGAAGAGCCCGTGCTCGATTCGCTCCTGGGCGATGTCCGCGGCCGGCGGATTCTCGATCTCGGCTGCGGCACGGGGCGGCACGCCGTGCGGCTGGCCGCGGCGGGGGCGGAGGTGACGGCCGTGGATTTTTCGGAGGGGATGCTGGAGCGCGCCCGGGCCAAGCCGGGGGCGGAGCGCATCCGCTTCGTCCGGCACGACCTGGCGCGCGACCTGCCGTTCGAGGATGGCGCCTTCGACGCGGCCCTCTGCTGCCTCGTGGTCGATCACATCACGGATCTTGAGCCGCTGTTCGGCGAAATGCGGCGGCTCAGCCGGTCCGGGCCGAACGTGATCATCACCGTCATGCACCCGGCGATGACGCTGCGCGGCGTGCAGGCGCGGTTCATCGACCCCGCCACCGGGGAGCGCAGGCCCATCGCCGGCGCCCGGAACACGACGAGCGACTACCTGACGGCCGCGATGCGGGCCGGCCTCTCGCTCGACCACATCAGCGAGCACGCGCCGGACGCGGCGCTCGCGCAGCGCCTGCCGCGGGCCGAGCCCTACATCGGCTGGCCGCTGCTGCTGGCGATGCGGTTCAGAGCCTGATCACCGCCCCTCGAACAGCCCCGCCAGCAGCCGAACGCCGAACCCGGTGGGCTTCTCCTTCGCGAAGGGCCCGTTGTCCGATTCGCTCTCGTGCACGCCCGCGATATCGAGGTGGCACCACGGCGTCTTCTCGTCCACGAAGTAGCTCAGGAACGCAGCGCCCTGAATCGGGTGCGCCTTGCGGGCCGGGTTGGAGTTGATGATGTCCGCGATGGAGGACTTCATCATGTCGTTGTATTCCTGGTGGTGCGGGAGCCGCCACACGCGCTCGCCGGAGGCCTCCGCGGCTTTCTCCACGCGGCTGCGAAGCCCATCGTCCTCGCACCACATGCCGGCGTAGGTGCTGCCGAGCGCCACCACCACGCCGCCGGTCAGCGTGGCGACATCCACGATGAACGCGGGGTTCTCGCGATCCTTCGCCCAGCACAGCGCATCGGCCAGCACCAGCCGCCCCTCCGCGTCCGTGTTCGTCACCTCGACCGTCACGCCGTTGCGGTAGGTGATGATGTCGTCCGGCCGGTACGCCTCGTCGGAGATGGAGTTCTCCGCCGCGGCGAGCAGCGCCACCACCGGCATATCCGGCTTGATCACGGTCGCGATCGCGTGCATGGCGCCGAGCACGGCGCAGCCGCCATCCTTATCCGCCTTCATGCCGCGCATCATGTTGTTGATCTTGAGCGACAGGCCGCCCGTGTCGTACGTCATCGTCTTGCCGATGAGCACGGCCTTCTTCGCCGTCCGCCCGCCCGCGCCGCGCCCTCTCTTCTTCCCGCGGGCCCGTCCCCCTCCCGGCGGCGTCCACTCGATCCGGATCATGCACGGCTTGTTCTCCGACGCCTGCCCCACCGTGTGCAGGCCGATCAGCCGCTCGCGCAGCAGCGCATCGCCCTTGATCACCGTCGTCGTCAGCCCCTTCACGCGCCGCGCCAGGCGCACGGCCTGATCCGCCATCCACTCCGGCGTGGCGATGTTCGGCGGCGTCACGCTGCACGTGCGCGAAATGTTCGTCGATTCCGCCAGCCACAGCCCGCGCTCCACGCCCGCGCGGAACTCATCCTCAGGGCAGATGAGCGCCAGTTTCGTGCGCTTCGGCGTCGTGCCGCCGCTGCCGCGGAAGTGGTCCGTGTTGAACGAGAGAATCCCCATCCCCTCGCCGAAGCACTGCCCCGCCTTCGCGGCGCTCACTCGCGCCTGCCGCAGCGGCCCCGCGAGATCGACCGCCAGCGCCTGCTCCTTCGTCGCCGCCATGCGCCGCCCCGCCGCCGCGGCCACGTTCCGCAGCGTCGCCGCCGTGAACTTCTCCTGCGGCCCGAGCCCGACGACGATCACCCGCGGCGCCGGCCTTGCCCCCACCGGAAACGCCTCGCACAGACGCCCGACCTCCCCCGTGCATTCCGCCCGCGCCACCGCCGCGGCAATCGAGCCATCGGCATCGTGCTCCTGCGAGCGCCGATCGAGTTTCGGCGAGCCGGACTCCGGCTGAAAAACCCCGAGCAGAAGCGCATTCACCTGGCCCTTGGCCGCGACGCTGACGGATTGGAACATGCGTGGAGATTCCGTGTAGGCGGGCGAACAGCCCGCAGGATGCCGCGTGAGCGACGCTCGCGCCCCGCGAAGAAACCTGCCCCAGGCCCCTTGCCTGCGCAGGCCAAACCACGGCGAAACGACACAAGTGCGCGATACAGATGGCGCGCAACCGCCGCGGGCTCGACGAGTGTACCGGCCCGCGGCTAGTCTGGCGGCGCCATGGCCGAGCCAAAGCCGAACAAGCCCGCGCCCGCCGCGGCGCAGCAGCCGAAACCGCCGGGAGGCCCCGAAATCCTCCAGGCGCCGTGGCGCCTCGAATACCTCGAAAGCCTCGGCGAAGACGAGCGCGCCGCGCGCGCCACCGGCGCCGCCGAGCCGCAGCCCGCAACCGGCGGCTTCCTCCGCGCCTACTGGCTCGCGCCCGAGAGCGATGAAAAGAACCACGTCGTCGCCCGCGTCGGCGAGGGCGACACCGCGGGCATGATCCTGCTCAACCGCTACCCCTACGCCAACGGCCACCTGCTCGTCGCGCTCGCCGATGCGCGCCCGCGCCTGCTCGATTACACGCCGGATCAGCGCGCCGCCCTCTGGCGCCTCGTCGATCGCGCCACCGATCTGCTCGAGCGAGCCCTGGAGCCTCAGGGCGTGAACATCGGCGTCAATCAGGGCCGCTCCGCCGGCGCCGGCGTGCCCGATCACCTGCACGTCCACCTCGTCCCGCGCTGGCACGGCGACGTGAACTTCATGACCGTCGTCAGCCGCGTGCGCGTGAACCCCGCCGCACTCGAGAACGTCGCCGCGCGATTCAGGGAAGTGTGGCGGAGCATGGCGCAGCCAGCGCCATGAGCAAGTTGTCCCGGCCACGCCGCGCATCTATCGCTCGCGCAGCACAAACTCCACAGGAACGGTCACCGGGCAAGCCACCGCCGACCCTCCGCGCTGTGCCGGTGTGAATCGCCACGCCCTCGCCGCTTCACGCCCAGCGCATGGCGGACATCGAGCAGCACGCCATCCTCACCGCGCTCCGACGCAACAACGGCAACCGCTCCGCCGCCGCGATCGAACTCGGCATCAGCCGTCGCACGCTCCACTACCGCCTCGCCCAGTACCGTGAGGCCGGCGTCGTGCTTGAAGATGTCGCCTGGGGCCGCCTGCCGCCGCCGTAGCGCCGCGATCGGGAACTACGCCGCCCGCCGCACCTGGTACGCCAGCGCGATCCGGTACCCGCTGCCCGAAGGCATGCAGCGCACCACCACGCCGTTGCGCCATGCATCAATGTTCGGAGAAGTCCGCACGCGCAACTGCGTCCCGGGCGCCAGCGGCACGTTCGTATTCGCCGCGAGCCCGCCCGCGCTCTCATTCACCAGGTTGATGCGGAACGTCGTCGGCGACGCAAACCCATCCGTGCGCACGGCCTCGAGCGGCCCGATCGCCTGCCAGCGCGTCGAGCATCTCCGGTCGAACTGCAGCGGCGCAGGCGCATCGTCCGGCGCTTCGCGCTCCCGCTTGTCCACTGGCTTTTTTGCGGCCGCTGCGCCTCGCACGGGGCGCCTCCTTCCCGAGTAGTCGCCGCTCCAGACGCGCCAAACCGCGCCGGCGGCACGACTGGGGCTATCGGCCGCGATCACGGGGCACTTGACGGGCGCCCCCGCGGAATCAGCCTCCGGAGTCAAAGATTTGCGCGTCCAGCTCCGCCGCGATCTTCCGGACAGCCTCGTGCGCCGATTTCGCCGCGGCGGCCTGCGACTTCCGCCACATCCGGGGGATGAACGGTAAAGGCAGCAGGCACAAGGGGATATACCACGTCCACGTCGGCCACCACCCCCACGACGCGGGGATCAGCCCATCCACGATCGGCAGCCCCGGCCAGATCGAAACAACCACGCTGATCAGGAAAAAAACGGGCATCTTCCAGCGCGGTTTCGATTCAAAAGTGATTGCGGCGCCGCCACTTGCGCCGTCTTGCTCGCTCACGGCGCCGATCAGCCGGTGATCAACCGGCTCCCCGAACGCCGCGACCTCGAACCGCAGGCATCCCCTGGTGTTCGGCCCCAGCGCCTCAAACCCCGGCAAACGCCCCCGCCGCGACGCCCGATCCAGACGCTCCAGCGCTTCCTTTGGCGCAAAAACCGTCTCCAACCGCGGCAAAACCCCACCGGGCGCATCCATTTCCGCGCGCGCCGCCTCCGCGGGCGGCTCGGCAACCGGACTGGGGTTGCTGGCTGGCATAGGAATCCGATCCGCGGGTCCGAGAGAACCGCGGCCGGGGAGTCTAGTGAACAATGTCGCAAAGGTCGGCCGCGGCGGCACTTGAACCACCCCCGCGGCGGGCCGATCCTTCGTCGGCCATGGATATCCCCGCCTCGAGGCTGACGCTGCGCCTGGTCCGCGACGACGGGCCGGAAACCCCCGAGCCGCCGCTCCAGGAGGCCACCGCAGCGGATTTGCTCGAGCGGGCGCGGGAAATTGCGCGGGCGAATCGGGCCGCGGCGGCGATGTCGGCGGAGGATGCGCGCAGAATCTTCGCTTTGCGCGTGTTTGAATCGCTCGAGGCGGGCGCGGCGGGGGTTTTGCGGCCGGATCGACGCCGCGAACTCGTTTCTGCGGCGCAGCGCCTCGGTTTGCGCGCTTTTGATGCGAATTTGATCATCGCGATCGTGCAGGATGACGCGCGGCGCGGCGAAACGGCGCTCAGCAAGCGGGCCGCCGGGCTGGTGGCGTGGGTGGTGGGGGAGGAGCGGCTGGGGAGGCGCGCCAGGCGGCGCGCGGGGGGTTTCGGCGCGCAGGAAAGCCGCGGGTTGGGGGCTCAGGGCGTGCTGATGGCGGTGGTGGTGGCGATCGGGCTGGCGTTCGTGGGGGTGGTGGCGCTCATTTCGTGGATTGTGCGCTGAAAAGGCGCGCCGGCGGGTGGGAAACCTACCATTCCGGGCCATGAGCCTGATCGAACCCGGTGAAAAAGCGCCCGCGTTCACGCTGAACGATCAGAGCGGTGAGAAATGGTCGCTTTCAGCGCTGAAAGGCCGTCCGGTCGTGCTGTTTTTCTACCCCAAGGACGACACGGAAACGTGCACGAAGGAGGCCTGCGCGTTCCGGGATGCGCACACGGAATTCAACGATCTGGGGGCAGTTTTGCTGGGAATGAGTCCGCAGGACGAAAAAAGCAAAATGGCCTTCGCGGGTAAGCACGGGCTCACTTATCCCATCCTGGCCGACGATGGCGCCAAAGTGTGCCAGAAGTACGGGGTGTGGGCGGAAAAGAGCATGTACGGGCGCCAGTACATGGGGGTTGTGCGCACCACGTACCTCATCGGGCCGGATGGCAAGGTGGCGAAGCGCTGGGACAAGGTGCGCGTGAAGGGGCACATTGACGACGTTCTGCGCGCCGTACGGGGGCTTTCCGAGCATGCCGGCAGGGGTTGAAACGGGCTCCGAGAGGGGGGCGATCGACCGGTATGAGGCGGGTGCGCCGGCGCTGCGGAGCGCGATCGAGGGGCTGTCAGCCGCGGAGATGCGGGCGCACACCGGGCCGGGCGCGTTCAGCGTGGCGGAACTCGTGCTGCACCTGCTGGAAGCGGATCTGGCGTACAGCGAGCGGATGAAGCGCGTGATCGCGATGGACCGGCCGCGGCTGCTGGGTTGGGACCAGGACGCGTTCGCGCGGGCGCTTGGGTATGAGGCGCTGGATGTGGTCGCGGCGGCGGAGTTGTTCGAGCGCAATCGTCGGATGACGGCGACCATGCTGCGCGCTGTGCCTCGGGAGGCGTTTGCGCGCGAGGGCGTGCTGGAGGGGAAGAAGACGACGTTCGGCTCGGGCGATGGACCGGTGACGCTGCTGCGGGTTGTGGAGATTGCGTGCGAACACCTGGAGCATCACATGGGGTTTATGCGGGGGAAGAGGGAGAGGCTTGGGGAGCGTGAGGAATAAATGTCAGCCCTCAGTCCATGGCAAGCAGGTCCTCATCGCCTTCATCATTCGGGTCGAAGTCCTCGTCCA
>CAZGVW010000223.1:0-12316 GCA_964529265.1 uncultured Phycisphaeraceae bacterium | reverse complement strand
CGACACGGGGTAGCTGACGACCTGGACGTGGACGATGAAGGGGAACGAGTTGACGCTGGTTAATCCGGTTTTCCGGACGACGCTGGCGGGGGTTGGGGATGGGGCGTGCGTGTGGGGTGTTGGGGTGGTGTGGGTGGGTTTGCGGCGCTGTGCCGGGGGCTCACCGCGCTGCGGCCCACGGAAGAGCCGGACGGCGCGTGCGAAGAGGAGTTCGTTCGCCCCGCTGGGGCGATGTGAGCATGGCCGGTTCCAGGGGCTGAAGCCCCTGGCAACGTCCGCGGGCCCCTCCGGGGCCGGGGCGGACGTCGAGGGCGAACTGCTCCGCGGCTTGCGCGAGCAGGATGCGCCGAGACATATCTCGCCACCACGGAGAGCTCGCGGGCGGCGCGACGCGCCTTTGCGCACGCGCGCGCAGGCCCGTGCGCGCAGAAACACCGTCGCGCAACATGGGCCGCGCGGAGCAGTTCCGCAGCAGCGGCCGCGAAGAGCGTCACCGCCGCGGAGGGGGCTTGCGCTCTCCGGTGGGGCGTGGCGCCGGGGGTCAGGAGGCGAGGCGGAGGCGGACGCCGTTGGCGGTTTTTTCGATGTCGAGCGTGGCGGCGTCGAGGGCGCCGGCGAGGTCTGGGTCTACGACGAGGATGGTGTTATCGCCATCGGTGAATGACTGATCGCCGGGTTTCTCGCGATCGATGGCGAGTTCGAGGCCGGTGGGGCTCTTGATGATGCGCATGGCCGCCTCATCCGGCGCCTTGGACTGCTGGAGCAGGTCGGCGAGGTGGCTCTTGGCGGCTTCGGTGACGGTGAGCATGGGTGGGCTTCCTTTCCCGCCGCGGGCTGTCGCTGTCCCTCGGCGGGGGGCGACGAGCACGGCGCTGAATGGGGACGCCGCAACCAGGCCAAGCACGCGCTCAACCCAAATGCGACAGGCTGGTCGGATTCACTGGAATCGGCGATGTGAGGGCCGCCGGACAGCGCGAATCCGCAAGTTTTCACAGCCTAGGCGCATGGCGGAGGATTGCAACCCGCGGCGAGGGGTGCGTGGGCGTGGATTCGCGCGGAATCGCGGCAATTTCGCGCGAAATCGGCGCAAAAAGGAGGCTGGAGGGTGTTTGCGGGCGTTATGAGCGAAGTTAGGATGTATTCATCCGCGAGGCAGACGCGGCGTGGGAGCATCTGGGCCATGACGATGAGCGGGAATGGGCCGGGTCAGAAGGTGTGCTTCATGTGCGCGGCGGATGTGGCGACCCAGCCGCGGGTGAAGGACAAGGCGGGGCGGTACATGTGCAAGCCGTGCTACGAGCGCGCGATGAGTGCGCGGAGCGGGGCGGGTGCGCATGGAGTTGCGGGCGGCGGGGCGGATACGGGGCATGGTCTGCATGATTCGTTCGGGGCGCTGGCGGAGGGCGGGGGGGCGCAGCCGCGGCATGATGATGATGTGTTCGGTGTGGCGGAGAGCGCGCGGGCGCCGGTTCGGGGCGGGGCGGCGCCGCCGATGGGTCAGAGCGGGCCGTGTCCGGACTGCGGGCAGCCGCTGGGGGCGAAGGCGATGCTGTGCACGCACTGCGGGTTCGACCGGCGGCGCGGGGGGCATCTGAAGACGCGCGTGAGCAAGGTGGATGCGCCGAAGGAGGAGAAGGAGAAGAACCGGGATGTGGCGCCGATAGGAACGTACATCAAGCCGGCGATGTGCGCGGTGATCGGGTATGGCGTGATGATGGCGATTGCGGTGGACCGGGACGGGGTGGAGCTGCTCGATGCGTTCTTCCTCGGGAATGTGATCAACCTGGCGATGGGCGTGATGATGTTCTACCTGTGCTGCGTTCTGTGGCTCGGGTTCAACATGGGGTTCTGGCTGGTTTTGCTGAACTTCGCGGGGATCTACGGCGGCGCGGGGATGGCGTTCGACCTGGTGGACATGGCGTACCTGCCGCAGGTGTTTCCGATCGTGGCGGGGCTGATCGTGACCATCGCGCTGATGATGGATTTTCTGGATCTCGATATTGACGACATCGTGATCGTGGGCATCGTGACGTTTCTCGGGAAGCTGCTCATGGGGGCGACGGTGTTCGTGATGCTGAATCACTGGCTCGGGGAGCAATAAGGCGAAAGGAGCGGCGTATGTCGCGGTTGATGGCAGTGACGGTGTGTGCGGTGGCGTTGGGGCTGGCGCCGGGGGCGGGGTGTGAGCGCCAGCCGGGCGTGGTGATGGTGGAGGAGGATGACGCGGCGATGGACGCCGCGGTTCAGCAGGCGCGGGCGACGGTGGAGCGGTTCATCGCGGCGCTGGAATCGCCGGCGGCGGGGCAGGGCGATTTCTCGGTCAAAGCGGCGTTTCCGGTGGCGGAAGGCGAATCGGAGCACATGTGGCTGATGAATGTGTCGTATCGCGACGGCTTGCTCCACGGCGAGGTGAACAACGACCCGGTGAGCACGAAGGCGGTGAGGCTGGGCGACCAGGCGTCGGTGGCGCCCGCCGAGATCAGCGACTGGATGTACGTGGAGAACGGGCGGGCGATCGGGGCGTACACGACGCGCGTGCTGCTCTCGCGGATGAGCGAGAAGGAGCGGCGGCAGATCGAGGAGGGGACGGGGCTGAAGTGGGATTGAGCGCGGCGGCGCGGGGGCGGGCGAGCGACGCGTCGTCGCTGATCACTCGGGCTTGTTCTTCACCTGCGTCTTGTCCACGGTCTCGCCCTTCTTCTCGAAATCGAGCGAGGCGGAGTTGATGCAGTAGCGCTGGCCGGTGGGGTTGGGGCCGTCGTCGAAGACGTGGCCGAGGTGGCCGCCGCATTTCGCGCAGGTGACTTCGGTGCGCACCATGCCGTGCGTGGTGTCGACGTGCTCATCGATCTTTTCGGCGTCGGCGGGGGCGTAGAACGATGGCCAGCCGCAGTGCGAATCGTACTTGGTGTCGGACTGGAAGAGGACTTCGCCGCAGCCGGCGCAGCGGTAGGCTCCGGGGTCCTTGGTGTTCCAGTAGGCGCCGGTGAAGGCGGGCTCGGTGCCCTTCTCGCGGAGGATGCGGTACTGCTCGGGGGTGAGTTCTTTGCGCCACTCGGCGTCGGTCTTCACGATTCGGTTGTCCTTGGGTGCGGGGGTGTGAGGGGGCTGGGGCGCGGCGGTTGAGGCGGTGGCGTTGGAACCCGCGGGGGCGCAGGCGGGCACGGCGAGTGCTGTGCACACGCCGGCCGCGGCGAGGGCCGCTCTGAGAAAAGAACGTGCTTGGCGTTGCGTCATCATGACTTAGACGCCGGGCGGGCGGAAAGGGTTCACAGGCAAGAATAGGCGGGGTTTTGGGCGTACGGACGCGGGTGGCGGGGCGATTGCCGGGCGGGCGCTCGGGCGTGATCAGACCGGCCGGGGCCACCAGGCGGCGACGCGGAGTTCATCGGCGGCGTGGAGCAGGGGCTCGCCGGGGCTTGGGTTGCGCACGGTGGCGGGCAGCGCGGCGGCGATCTCGGGCTCGGAGAGGCCGAGCGCGGAGATCATGCTGGAGCGGCAGCGATCGAGCGTTGCGCTGCGGAGCCGCCAGGGTGTGTGGTGAATATCGGCGCGGGCGAGGATGCCGCGGCGGAGCGTGTAGAGGCAGTAGCGCTCGGTGAGGAAGTGAGCGAGCGAGCCGGGCGCGGCGGGCGGGAGGGGGTCGCCGATGCGCCAGGCTGCGCTGAATGTGGCGTCCGGCGCGCCGTTGTGCGCGCGGAGGGAATCGTATTCGACGAGGTTGCCGCGGCGGGAGAGGCTCATGCGGGCGAGGAGGTAGTTGAGGCCGTAGGCCGCGCGGGCGGAGCGCACGGCCGGCGCGCAGGCGGCGTCGAGCGAGAAGAACCAGACGCCCGCGGCTTCGGAGCGGTCATCCTGCGCGGGGCGGACATAGGTGCGCACGTTGAGTTCGTGAAAGGCGCTGAGGCCGGGCAGCGGCGGGAGGAGCGGGTGCCGGATGCCGGTCATCGTGAAGGGAACGACGCCGATCCAGGCCGAGCCATCGAACGTCTCGATCTCGAGGCCGCGGGGGATGAGCGGGCGCATGAGCGAGGCGTCGATGCGCCAGTGCATGAAGAGGAGCGATCGCCATGTCATGAGGACGGCCGGCGCGCCGCGGCGGCGCGGGGCCTGCGTGCGCATGGCCTTGACGGCTTCGTCGGGCAGCGCCGTCGCCGTCACGGCGCCTCGTCCAGGACGTCGTAGACGCGAATCCACTGGAGGCGCGGGCGCCAGCGCTCGACGAGGTTGGTGTGGAGCGGGTCGGTCACGTAATGCTCGTAGTCCTGCTCGCTCTGGAAGCCGATGTAGAGGCCGACGTCGTAATCGGCGATGACGGTGGGGCGGCCGGTATCGATGTGCCGGCCGGAGGAATACGCGATGACGCCGGGGATGCGCGCGAGGTCGGCGTCACAATCGGCGATGAGCGCGGGCGTATCGGCGGGTTTGACGAGTTTGAGGAAGACGATGTGCCCGATGCGGGCGGGTCGCTCGGGAGCGCGATTGGTGGAGGCGCAACCGGTTGAGGCGAGCGAGGGCGCCAGGAGCGCGAGCGCGAGGATGGCGGAGCGGAGTGTTCGGCGGGTCATGACTGCATCGTACCGTTGCGCCCGCGTGGGCTCACGCGAGCGCGCGGTCAGTGCCGCGGCGTCTCGTCGCCGGCCCCGAAGTCGGAGACGGGCAGGTCCTCAGACGCGCCGGTCAGCCGCATGAGCGCGGGCATCGTGAGCGCCTGAAGCAGCAGGCTCGCGAGCACCACGAGGAACACCACCGGCGTGAGGAACGCGCGCAGCGGCCCCGGCGGCATGCCGATGATGAGCGCCAGGGACAGCGACCCGCGGAGGCCGGCCCAGAAGATCACGTGCTTCCATCCCTTCGGCCAGTGGCGCTTGAGGGCAAGCACCGTGGGATACACCAGCACAGCCCGCGCGGCCCACAGCGCGAGCAGCGCTGCGCCGGCGGTGAGCAGCGCGTCGCTGCGCAACAGTGCTTTCGCACCCCCCACGGCAGGGTCAGAGAGTTCAAAGCCGATGAGCAGGAACAGAATCGAGTTCACGATGAAATCGACGCTGTCCCAGAAGCCGGTGAGCGTCGTGCGCGTCTCCTCCGACATGGAGAGCGTCTTGCCGTAGTTGCCCAGAATGAGCGCGGAGACGACCACAGCGATCACGCCCGAGGCGTGAATCGATTCCGCCAGCACGAACGCGCCCCAGGCGAGGGCCGCGGTGATCGCGGTTTCGAGGGTGTGGTCGTTGAGTTTCTTCAGCAGGAAGAACGCGATGAGCCCCAGCCCGAGGCCGAGCACCGTGCCCACGCCCGCCATGAAGACGAAGCGCGTCGCCACCTCCGCGATGCTCACCTGACCCGCGGCGTCGGCGATCGTGCCGCCGCCCTCCATGCCCGCCGCGGCGCCGACCACCGCGGCTTTCAGCACCGTGAAGATCCCGACCGCCGTGCCGTCGTTGAACAGCGATTCGCCCTCGACGACCGTCTTCAGTTTCTCCGGCGCGCCGGTGGTCTTGAAGATGGCCATCACGGAGATGGGATCCGTCGGCGCCAGCACGATGCCGACGAGCAGCGCCACCTGCCACGTCGCGGCGTGCTCGCCCAGCGCATCGGCCATGAAGGGCCGCACAGCCGCGGCGACGGCGAAGGCCGTCACCACCACGCCCGGAAGCGCCATGATGAGCACCGGCGCCCATACTTTCCGCAGGTGGTCGAGGTTTGTGTGCAGACCCGCCTGAAACAGCAGCGGCGGAAGGAACAGCACCAGGACGAGGTCCTGCGTGATGAACACGCCCGCCGGCGCGCCGCCCGCCAGCGCAATCGCCAGCCCCGCGAGCACGAGCGCCACCGTGTACGGCACCTTGATGAACTTCACGAGCACGCCGATCACCGCGGCCACCGCCACGAGGCCGACGGCGACCTCGACGGAGTGGGTGATGGCGGATTCGGCGGCTTCGGGCGCAGCGTGAGCGGTGTGGGCGCCCAGCAGGAGTGGCGTCATGCCCGGGTGTTCCTCATGGCCGGTTCGATCATCCGCGTCCGCCGATGAGGCGCTTCATGATCGGCGTGATGAGGAGCAGCACGACGCCCGCGCCCACCGAGGTGATGACGAAGATGAGGAAGAAATCCGCCTGCCCGCCGAGAATCGGGAAGCCCGCGGCGTCGCCGGTTTCGATGGGCTCGATGTAGGCGAACGTGTATCCGCCGATCAATTGCGCGATCGAAGGCGCGAGGAACCACACGCCCATCATGAACGACACCCACTTGCGCGGCGCCAGTTTCGTCGTCAGCGAAAGGCCGATGGGCGAGAGGCACAGTTCGCCCCACGTGTGCAGCAGATAGGCCAGAACAAGCCACTGCGCGCCGACGCGGGACAGCATCACCGCGCCGTCCCCCGATTCCGTGGCGTTCGGCGCAATGAACACGCCGGAATCGCTGAACTTCCCGGCGATGACCATGAACACGAAGCCCAGGCCCAGCATGATGAGGCCATAGGCCATCTTGAGGGGCGTGCTCGGCTCGACGCCGCGACGGGCCATGCGCACCCACAGGATCGCGAACACCGGTGCGAAGATGAGGATGTAGAGCGGGTTCAGGGACTGGAACTGGGCCGCGGCAATCTCGCTGGCGCTGTGGATCCGCAGGTCGCGCGCGGGCGACCCCCGCGCATCCTCGACGAGCAGCCCCCCCCCGGTCGTCGAATCGCGCAGCACGACGCCGGTGTTGCTCTCGGTGGGCGTGAGCGTGAGGGCCCCTCCGGTCTGCCCGGCCATTTGCGCCGCGAGTTGACCCACCGTCGTCTCAGGCTCGACCTCGAACGTGAACTCGCGCCCGTCGCGCAGCACGGTGCGGATCGTGCCCTTGCCGACGTTGAACGGGTTCTCCCGTGCGGCGACGATGTGCGGGCTTTCGCCCGAGCCGCCAGCGCCGTGCGCCCCGCCCGCATCGCCGATGGGCGGGCGAAGCCAGCCGAAGGTCGTTTCCTCCATGCCCTTCCACTTGTCGCCCAATCGCGTGGATTCGATCACGCCATCGGCCTGGCGCTCCCGCCACGTGAGGCTCGTGCGCTGCTGCGCGAAGACGTTCATCGACGAGCCGGCCTGCTCGAACGCGTACCAGAAGAAGATCACGAAGAACGCGATGATGAAGAGCGCCGCCGTGGGCCCGCGCTCGTGCTTCGCCTGCCTCATCGTGAACATGACCACGCCGCCCAGCACCGCCGCGATCAGGAACAGGAAGTACACCAGCCGCACGGTCGCCGCCGTCTCAGCGCTGAGCCCTTCCGCGAAGCGCAGCCACGAGGCGCGCTCCTCCGGCGGCGCCGCGGCGAGCATCCCGAGCACGGCGTAGATCGCCACCGGGATGGCCAGGGCCAGAATCGCACCGCCCAGCTTGGTGAGCACGCGCGGCGCGGGCTCGTGGTCCTCCGGCGGCAGACCGACGCCCTTCAGGAACTTCGGACGCCCCATGCCATAGGCGATGAGGCCTGCAAGCATGCCCACCGCCGCGGCGCCGAAGCCCACCGACCAGCCGAACGTGCTCGCCAGCCATGCGCACATCAGCGTGCCCGTGAACGCGCCGAGGTTGATGCCCATGTAGTAGATCGTGAAACCCGCGTCGCGCCGCTTGTCCCCCTCGCCGTACAACTGACCCACCATCACCGAGACGCAGGGCTTGAAGAAGCCGGTGCCCAGGATGATCAGCGCCAGGCCCGTTGCGAAGGCGATCTGCATCGCCACCGGCGCGGCTTCCGTCGCCCCGGGGACGCGGAAGAAATCCATCACGCCGAGGCACACGTGGCCCAGCACGATGATGATCCCGCCGATCACCATCGATCGATGCGTGCCGATCAGTTTGTCGGCGAGCATGCCTCCGAACACCGGCGTGAGGTACACGAGGCTCGTGTACCAGCCGTAGACCTTGCCCGCCTCCTCGCGCGAGAAGCCCAGCCCGCCGCCCGTCCCGCCGACTCCGGTGCCCGCGATCTCGGCCACCATGAAGAGGACGAGCAGCGCCCGCATGCCGTAATACGAAAACCGCTCCCACATCTCGACGACGAAGAGCAGGTAGAGGCCCGGTGGATGGCTCATCCGCCCGCCGGCCGCCCCCTCGGCGAGCCCGTGCATCGCCGGCTCGGCGACGTCCGGATCGTGCATCAACCCTTCTTTGAGACGCTCCTGCGGGCTCAGTTCATGCTCGCTCATCGTGACGTGGTCCTCGCCAGAATGCCGCGCGGGCGTCGCGGGCTGGGGCGAGCATACCACGAAGCGAAGGCGATCCAGCCGCCCGGCCCGCAGCGCCCGTCCAGTGGCGCGGTACCATTCTCAATCGGCGTTCCCAGACGCAGCCCTCCCCCGGGGCGGCCGGAATCGAAGGACAAAGGGATCTGACATGGCTCGATGCATCTTGATCGCTCTCGTCATCGCGCTCGCCGCGGCCGGCTTCCTTTCCGCCTGCGCCTCGAACGGCGCCGAGTCGGCCACTGCCGCGAACGGGCGCGGAAACGGGGATCAGGGGGTCGCTCAACCCGGAAACATCGCCGACCCCGCCTTCATCGCCCAGTGGGCCGAGACGTACCGCTTCTCACTCGGCAAGCCCGCGTCGATCAAGGTGGTCCCGGATGGCTCGGCCGTGCTCTTCCTGCGGTCCGGCCCGCGCTCCCAGGTGCGCGATCTCTACGAGTTCGATGTCTCGGCGGGGCGGGAGCGCATCATCCGCACCGCCGACCAGATCCTGCAGGGCGGCCAGGAGGAACTCACCGCCGAGGAACTCGCCCGCCGCGAACGCCAGCGCCTCACCGCCCGCGGCATCGCCTCCTACGAGCTCTCGAAGGATGGAGCCCAGATCCTGATCAACCTCTCCGGGCGCCTCTTCGTCATCACGCGCGCCTCCGGCGAGATCAGGGAACTGCCCTCCGGCGGCGGATACCCCATCGACGCCCGCTTTTCGCCCGATGGCATGATGGTCGCCTGCGTGCGCGACGGCGATCTCTACGTGATCGATATCGAAAGCCGCGAGCAGCGCCGCCTGACGGAAACGGCGGGCGGGCCGGTCACGAACGCGCTCGCCGAGTTCGTGGCGCAGGAAGAGATGGACCGCGACCACGGCTACTGGTGGTCGCCCGACTCCATGTTCATCGCCTACCAGCAGACCGATACATCCGCGCTCGAAACCATGCACATCATGGATGCGATGCGCCCGGAGCAATCGCCCGCGGAGTGGCCTTATCCGCGCCCGGGCAAACTGAACGCCACCGTGAGCCTGGGCGTCGTGCCCGCCACTGGCGGCGAGACCACGTGGGTGGAGTGGGACCACGACGCCTACGAATACCTCGCGACAGTGAAGTGGAGCACGGAGGGCGCGCCGCTCACCATCGTCGTGCAGAACCGCGAGCAGACCGAGCAGGCGATCCTCGCCGTCGATCACACCACCGGCTACCCGACCACGCTGCACGTCGAGCGCGATGAGGCGTGGCTGAACCTCGATCAATCCGTCCCCCGATGGCTGGAGGCCGGCCGCGGCTTCCTGTGGACCACCGAACGCGGCGGCGCGTGGCAGATCGAACTGCGCGATCCCACGGGCGGCTTCGTGCGCAACATCACCGCGCCGGAACTCATGCTCGGCAAACTTGTGTCCGTGAACGAATCGCTCGGCGAGATCATCGTCACCGCCTCGCCCGATGATCCCACGCAGTCGCACGTCTTCCGCATTCCCCTCGAAGCCGAGATGGCGGCGCCGAAAGACCCCGCCGTGCAGCGCCTCACGCACCGCCCCGGCATGCACGGCGCCGTCTTCAGCAGGGATCACTCAACGTGGGTGGAAAGTGTCAGCGCGCTCGACGGCGAGAGCCTGTGGACCATCCGCCGCGCCGATGGCATGGCCGCGGGCAGGCTCGAATCGGTCGCCGAGGAGCCGCCCTTCAGCGTGCGGCTTGAACTCACCACCGTCGGCTCGCGCCCGAAGATCCACTGCGCGATCATCCGTCCGCGGAACTTCGATCCCACGCGCCAGTACCCCGTCATCGTGAGCGTCTACGGCGGCCCGCACGCGCAGACCGTCACCGCGAACGCCGATCGCTACCTCCTCCAGCAGTGGATGGCCGACCACGGCTACATCGTGGTTTCGATGGATGGCCGCGGCACGCCGACCCGCGGCCGCGCATGGGAGCGGGCCATCAAGGGCGAACTCATCGCGATCCCGCTGTCAGACCAGGTGGAGGCCTTGCGCGCCCTGCGCCGCAAGCATCGCGAACTCGATCTCACGCGCGTCGGCGTCTTCGGCTGGTCCTTCGGCGGCTACTTCTCCGCGCATGCCGTGATGCAGCGGCCCGAGGTGTTCCATGCCGCGGTGGCGGGCGCGCCCGTCGCCGCGTGGGAGGACTACGACACCCACTACACCGAGCGCTACATGGGCCTGCCGCAGGACAACCCCGCGGGATATGCGTCCGCCAGCGTCCTCACGCACTGCCCGAACCTGGATCGGCCGCTGCTCATCATCCACGGCACGGCGGACGACAACGTCTACTTCATGCACAGCCTGAAGATGGCCGATGCGCTCTTCCGCGCCGGGAAGGAGTTCGAGTTCCTGCCGCTGCCCGGTTTCACGCACATGGTGCCCGATCCTGTGGTGATGCAGAGCCTGTACACGCGGATCATGGGGCATTTCGAGGAGCATCTGGGCGCGAGCGCGGCCGAATAGGCGCGCCGTCCTCAGAACCGGAACACGATGGACGCATAAATCCCCGAAAACGATCCATCGAACTCGAACTCATCCGCGCCGTCGCCGTCCTCCAGGTTCATGTACTGGTGCCGGAAGCCGAACTGCACCCCCGCGTTCTCGATGAAGCGCCACTGCACGCCCGACACGATGCCCCACGAGACCGACGACTTGTCGTCAAGCGCGAAGCCCCCTGCAGTGAAGGCCACGTCCAGGGTGAAGTCGCGATAGATGTCGATCGAGAGCTTCGCGGAGAGGATCGGCTCCACGAATGTCTCATCCGCGCGCACCGTCTCGCCGTCGGCCGAAAGCGTGCTGTCCACCGAGTACAGGCGCGCCCCGCCGCCGAGATCGAACCGCATCACCACCCCGTCCGCACCGCGCTCCTCATCCAGTTCATGCTCCCACACCGTGTACGCGATCACCGACTCCACCGAGACGAAATCAAGATCGATGTCGAACGCGTCGCCCACGCCCACGTCGATCCCGCCCAGTGAAAACGCCTCAGTCGCCGTCGTGGATTCGCTGCCGAAGTAGCCGAAGCCGCTCAGCGAGAAGATCACCTTGTCGGCGCGAATGAAGAGTTCCCCCGACGGCGTCACCCGCGGCTCATCGAGGCTCAGCGCGTGCTCGAGATCCGCCTTCCCGCCGCCGCCCGGCAGCGCCAGATCGCCCAGCACCGCCGGGAACCACACGATCGGCTCGAACTGCACCACCCAGCCGTCCGTGTTCGGCGCCTTCTCCTCGTCCCCGGGCGCGATCCCTTCTGCCGCGACCGCTTCCGCCGGCTGATATGAAGCCGCGGCCATCGCGCCCTCCCGAGCAAAGGCCACGCTTGCGCCCGCCGCGCACATCGCCGGCGCCGCAATCGCCATCCTGCACACGCGACCCTGCGCCACGCCGAACCTCCCTGCGCGCCATCGAACACACATGGGGCGCGCCGCCATCGGGCCGGGAGACTACACGCCCCGCGCCGCCGGCGCCCCACCGCCCCCGGCCCCCCGGACTCCCCCGTTTCCCCCGTTCCTCCCGCGCCCGCAGCAAAGCGCCCACAGACCGCGCCGCTCCATCGCGTACCATCCTTACATCACGATGTCCGCCCCTCCGCCGCACGAGTTCGACGATCCCGCCGAGTCCGGCGCTTCCGGGGGCGCTTCCGGGGGCGCTTCCGGGGGCTCCGGCGTCCCGGTCGCCCCGGGCGTCACGATGCCGCGCGCTCACCTCCGCTTCGCCTTCTCGCGCTCCAGCGGACCCGGCGGCCAGAACGTCAACAAGCGCAGCACGCGCGTCGAACTGCGCGTGAACATCAATGAAATCCCCATCACCCCCGGCGCCCGCACGCGACTCGCCCGCCTCGCCGGCCCCGCGCTCCTCGTCGGCGACCCCGAGTCCGAAGAAGGCGCCGAACTCCAGATCATCAGCGACGAAAACCGTACACAGGCCCGCAACAAGGACGCCTGCCTCGACCGCCTCCGCGAACTCATCATCCGCGCCAAGGTCCGTCCCAAGCCCCGCAAGCCCACCAAGCCCACCCGCGGCAGCGTCCAGCGCCGCCTCGAAGCCAAACGCCAGCGCGGCGAGAAGAAGGAATCCCGACGCCCGCCCGGGGAGTGAC
>CAZGVW010000222.1:0-4969 GCA_964529265.1 uncultured Phycisphaeraceae bacterium | reverse complement strand
AGTTCGCAGGCGAGGGCGAACCAGGTCAGGAGTTGGGCGCCGGCGGCCTGCATGCGCATCCACGCGGCGTCGCGGGTGATGGGGTTGAAGGTGCCGGAGGCGTCGGTGACGACGAAGACGTCGAAGCCTTCCTCGATGGCGGAGAGGGCGGGGAAGGCGACGCAGACTTCGGTGACGATGCCGGCGATGATGAGTTGCTTCTTGCCGGTGGCCTTGATGGCGTTCACGAAGTCCTGATTGTCCCAGGCGTTGATCTGTCCGGGGCGCGCGATGTAGGGGGCGCTGGGGAACATCTCCCGGAGTTCGGGCATGAGGGGGCCGTTGGGGCCGCTTTCGAAGCTGGTGGTGAGGATGGTGGGGAGGTTGAAGTACTTGGCCGCGGCGGCGAGGCCGATGACGATGTTCTTGAAGTCGTCGGGCGCGAAATCGCGGACGAGGTTGCAGAGTCCGGACTGGTGATCGACGAGGAGGACGGCGGCGTTGTTCTTATCGAGTCGGCGGTAGGTGAAGCCGGGGTTGGGGTGTGTGCGAGGCCCGCCCCCGGGGGCTGCGCCCCCTGGTTGCTGAGCGAGTGCGGCGGCGCCTGCGCCGAAGGCGGCGACTCCGGCGGCGCTGATGGTTGCGGCGGTGAGCATTTCGCGTCGGTCGAGCATGGTGGGGCTCCTTTTGGGGGAAGGCAATAGGGAATGGGCAATAGGCAATAGCGGAGGGGAAAAGGGCGGGAGACGAGGTAGGCGCACTAGGCTAGTCGGGAGAGGGTGGTGGAGGGAGGCGGCGCGGATTGGGCGGTGGGTTGCCGGTGGTGGTGGGGGCGGCTAGGCTTCGGGTCTTGTCGATTTGTCAGGGCGGGCGTAGCTCAATTGGATAGAGCACCTGACTACGGATCAGGAGGTTAGGGGTTCGACTCCCTTCGCCCGTATTGATTGGATGAGTGAGCGCACGAGCCGCGGTGGGGTTGCCGCGGCTCGGGGTGTTTTTGGGGGAGGAAGACGGAAGACGGAATACGGGGGCGCGGGGTTGGGGGCGCTTGGGTGGGTTGAGGCTAAGAGGAGGAGTAGAGGGAGAGCCCCTCACCTGATCTCTCCCCGCGAAGCGCGGGGGGTAGGAGGAGGATTGCGCGCGCGGGTGGTGTGGGTCGGTGGGGCGCGTGTGGAGTGTTGAGGCGTGGAGGAGGAGTAGAGGGAGAGCCCCTCACCCTGACCTCTCCCCACGAAGCGCGGGGAGAGGGGTAAGAGGGGCGAACTGCTTCATTGCAGACGCGCTGTCACTCGACTTGGCCCCCGCGTGGTGGGTATGCGCGCCGTTATCCCTTGGAGGTGGAGCGGCCGAAGAGGCGGAGGGCGAAGAGGCCGGCGAGGAGGATGAGGACGAGGGCGGCGGCGCGGATGAAGGCGGCGTTGAGCCAGCGGTGCGCGGCGCGTTCGGCGCCCTGGGCGGATTGGTTGATTTCGGCGAGGCGTGCGGACCAGGCGGGTGAGGCCATGACGGTGTTGAGTGAATCGGTGAGGGCCTGGGCTTCGCGCATGGCCTGAGCGAGTTCGATGGCGGCGGCGCCGTACTCGTTGATGTTGAAGGGGACGTGGTCGGGGTGCTGGGCGGGGCCTTCGCCGGGGGCGCCGGGGGCGCCGGGGGATCCGGGGGCGCCGGTTGCTGCAGCGCGCGCCGCCGCGGCGGCGAGGGTGCGCTCGTGGATGTTGGCGAGGAGGATCTCGAGGGACGCGATGGCGTCCTGGGCGGATGAGGAGAGGGTTTCGCCGGCGGCGAGCGTATCGCGGAGTTCGGTGAGGGAGGCGCGGAGGCGTTCATCGCCTTCGGCGAGGTCGGCGAAGGTGCGCTCGCGCTCCTGGGCGACGCGGTCCATGAGTTGATCGATGGCGGCGGTGCGGACGGCTTCGAGGCGGTCGCCCATCTGATCGACCGCGGCGGCGCGTTCCTCGCGGATGAGATCGGGGATGGATTCGGCGACGCGGGTGGCGCGATCGGCGCTCTGGGCGATGGAATCCATTTTTTCCTGGAGGGCGACGACTTCTTCGCGTGCGACGACGCGGGAGAAGACGCCTTCCATTTCCCAGGCGACGAGCGTGGAGAGGCGCTGGAGGAAGAAGAAGGCGCGCTCGGCGAGGAGTCGGGTCTGCTCGACTTCGCGGGTGGCGGGATCGAGGTTGGCGAGAGGATCGAGCGCGAAGAGGCCGAGGAGGCTGGTGGAGGAGGAGACGGAAGTGGGCGACCGGCGGCGGACGTCGGCGAAGTCCTCGAAGCGGACGAGGGTCATGAGAAAGCGATCGGGGTTTTCGGCGCGCCAGGATTCGATAAGCGCGATGAGTTCATCGTGCTGCGCGGGGGTGAGGGTGCGGTCGGCGATGGCCCAGATCTCGGTTTCGCCGCGTTGAAAGGCGCGGAGGAGGTGGATGAGTTCGGGGTTGATGGCGGAGCGATCCTGGAGCGCGATGCGCTGGAGGGTGACCATGGTGGTCATATCGAGGAGGTTGGCGAAGGGGTTGGGGCCGGCGGCGATGGTGATGGCGCCGTGCGCGGCGGAGAGGCGGAGTTCCTGGATGATCTGGCGGTGGACGGGGGAGGTGAACTCGATGTGTGTGCGGGCGGTGGCTTCGGTGACGCTGAGGATGAAGCGATCGCAGAAGGACATGACCTGGTCCTGAATGACATCGATGGTGACGCCTGCGGGGCCGATTCTGGTGCGTGAGGACATTGAGCCTGCGCCCTGGCGCTGCGAAGCGCAGGCGGCGAGGGCGAGGAGCGCAAGGAGGAAGAGGAGGAGGCGTGCGATGCGGGTTGGTGTCATGTGCGCACGTGGAGTGTGAGGCGGTGTGCGGGCCGGCGCATGAGGCGCAAGCGGCGGGGTCAATCGGCCAGCATGTTCAGTGTACGGACGGGTCCGGGAGGGCGCGGGCGTGGGGACTGCGGGGAGAAAAAAGGGCGAGTTGGGGCTCCCGATGTTTGAAGGAGCGGCAATGGGTGATAAATTATGAGCGGATCAGGAGAGTGGAAAGAGGGGTCGCAAATCATGAAGCACGCTGCGCTGCTGGTTGCTCTGGGGACGGTGTTGTTCTGCGCCGGGGCGATCGCGGAATCCGCCGATCTGCCGGCGCCGGATGCGCGGCGCGAGGGTGTGCGGCTGGGGGCGATGGACGCGCTGTATCGCGGGCTGACGGTGACGGACCCGCTGCTGCCGCTGGTTGATTCGTTTGCGCCATCGCCGCGGGGCGTGATTGGTGTCGGCGCGAGCGCCGGAGTTGGCGCCCGGGCAGGCGCGGGCGCGCGGGGGATTGATCCGCCGTTTGCGCACTGGGACGGGTTCGAGACGTTTGCGCTCGAGGCTGATCCATCGGACCAGTTGTTCACGAACTCGATTCACGGGCAGCTGGATTGCGGCGGGTTGCCGGCGCGGTCGTCGTACATGTTCGCCGCGGTGGACGTGCTGGACCCGATGCTTGATCCTGCGCCAGCCGCGGCGTCGCGGGATCCCTTCATGGGCGGGCCGCTGCCGTGCGACGACGCGAGCCCGGGTGTGCAGGCGGTGTTGATGGATGGAAGGGGCAGCCGCGGGCTGCGGACGGCGGGTGGTTTCCGCGGCTTTTCGATCGGCGCGGGGGATCATGAGGATCCCGCGGAGCGGCGGTTCTTCACGCCGACCGTAGATGATCCGTTGGTGACGTGCGTGGATGTGTATCTGCCGGACCTGGAGACGTCGGCGGATGTGGCGTTCGGATCCGAGATTGCGGAGAGCGTGGCGTCGCGGATGGTGATGGGCGGCGTGGATGCGGAGGCGGAGTTTGCGGATCCGGATGGGACGCTGAGGCGGCCGCGGATGCTCGCGGCGGCGCCGGGCCTGTCGCTGGTGGGTCAGTTGTGGGCGCCGCCGGTGGACCCGGCGTTGGGGCTGCCGACATTCGAGAGCAAGACGGGTGAGTGGTTCACGGTGGCGCTGCGCGCTTCGGTGTCGGGCGGGCTGCCGGTGATCGAATGGTGGGTGAAGGACAGCGGGACGGATGGGTCGCAGGCGATTCTGATTGATGACCCGGCGGATACAGCGCTGTTTGAAACGCAGTGGGCGAGGTTGTTTCCGGGGCGTGATCCGGGGACGCCGATGGCGCCCGCGGCGGCGCGCGGCGGGGTGACGCAGTGGGATGGGTACGGCGTGGCGGTGGATTCGTTCGGTGTTGAGGTTTCGCCGGATCCTTATGGCGCGGCGTTGTACGGGCATGTCGATGCGCTGTTCTCGGCGATCGGGGGCGATGCCCGCGATCCGGCGGCGCCGTTTCCGGGGTGGGGGCCGACGAACCGGTTCCTGGACAACTGGTGCGTGATCGGCGAGGAGCATGCGCTGCCGATGCAGCCGGCGCTGGCGCTGCCGTATGTGGACGACATGGAGTTGTACGACGCGAACGTGTCGCTTGACAGGCAGGGTGCGCGCTGGCGGAACAGGGGGCCGCTGTTCTCGGGCGCCGAGGTGGTGACGGGCGTGAACTCGACGCCGCCGCCGGGATCGGATGGGTCGCCGGCGCAATCGATCATGCAGGAGAACCTGCTGGAAGATTCGCTGATGCGGGAGGAGTTTTCGACGGACACGCCGACGGGGATGATGAGGCCGTGGGCGCAGTCGGGGTCGCCGGTGAGCGCCTCGGCGCAGGTGCGGCTGAACTCCACCCTCACGGTGCGTGGCGTGTTCGCGGTGGACAACGACGTGGATGGCGTGGCGGCGGCGCTGCTGATCGGCGCGACGGGCGCGAACGACCAGACCGATGCTCATTTCCACATCCGGCTGCCGAACCCGCTGCATGATCCGACGGCGCATGTTTCGAATCTCTCGAAGGTGGAAGATCGGCCGAACCTGGCGCACAACGCGCCGTTCATCAACTGGCCGACGACGCAGAGCGTTGTGCCGTTGCCGCCTGCGTTCTTCGTAGCGCGACTGACGGTGTTCGGCGACGGGTCGGGGCAGTGGAGC
>CAZGVW010000221.1:0-38399 GCA_964529265.1 uncultured Phycisphaeraceae bacterium | reverse complement strand
CATGCCGGCGTCCTTGCTCCGGCGCAGCAGTTCCACCGACCGCTCGAACTTCGCCTGCGGGCGCACCGCCGGGTACATCCGCCGCACGGTTTCCAGATTGTGGTTCAGAATCTCGGGTTTCGCGTCTATCACGAGTTGCAGCGCGTCCCAGTTCCCCTCGAAATCGGGAATCAGCACCTCGATCGACATCCCGGGGCACTTTTCGCGCGATCGCACGATCGTCTCCGCCCAGATCGCCGCGCCGCCGTCCGCCAGTTCGTCCCGATTCACACTCGTGATGACGATGTGCTTCAAACCCGCGCCCAGGTGCATCAATTCCAGCGATTCCGCCACCCGCCGCGGCTCATCCTCGTCAAGAGTGGGGGGGCGGCCGGTCTTCACGTTGCAGAAGCCGCATGCCCGCGTGCACGTATCGCCCAGGATCATGATCGTCGCGACGCCGCGGGCCCAGCATTCGCCGAGATTCGGGCACCCCGCCTCCTCGCACACCGTGTGTAAACGGTGCTCCGACAGGATGTTGCGGAGCCTCTGATACCCCGGCCCGCCCGGCAGTTTCGCCCGCAGCCACGGCGGCTTCCGCTTCGGGCTCAGCGTCTGCTTCGCCCCCGCCCCATTGTTCAGCACCATCCCCGTCAGGCTGTGCAGCGGCTTATCCAGCCGCTTCACCGGATCGCCGCCGAGGGGGCGAGGATGGCGCAGGAGGCCCTTGGCCCGGGGGGGATGACCCGCGGACGGGGATTCGTCTCCGGAATGGGCTGGGATCACGGACACTGGGCGGGGAAAGTCTAGCAGGGGGGTCGGGCCGTTCTGCGGAACCATATGAAGCATCGGCCGGGCAACCCCGCTCGGAATGCCCGAAAGCCGGGCTCCGCGCCCGAAAATGACCCTGTGGGCTGAACCGGGGGGGAGGAATCGGTCGATCAATCCGGCGGTTCCGACCTTTCCGGAGGCGCCGATTGGCGAACGCCGCGGCCCCTCCGTGCGTTGACAGACCATGGTCCGGTGGTAGTTTGAGGACCTTCGCCAGGGGTGGGAGGCCCGGGGCTGGCGTAGGCCACAAGAGGATGCGCTTAAGGCGCGTCGCGATTCGCCGCGGCTGGAGTTTCGCCCCGCGGTCGCGAAAAACGCGCCTTCTGAAGGAGTCAGGTGTGAGCGAGCGTCGCCCTTCAACAAGACTACGCCCCCGCCGGCGGCTCGCCCGCCCGGCCACCGCACTCTTCCTTGCCGCGGCTGCCGGCCTCAGCGGCGGCTGCGACATGGATTCCTGGCTCTACGACCCCAGCGTGATCGGCCGGTGGGAGCACACTCCCACGGTCGTGCCCATTCTGGAGCGAATCGAGATCATCGAGCGCGATCAGGGCGACTTCGTGGAGGCCACGGCGGTCCAGCCGGAGGATCTCCTGCCCGAGGTCGCGGACTACGAAGTGGGCCCCGGCGACGCTCTGGTGGTCGAAATCTGGGATTTTGTCCAGCCGGGCACGCCGTCGCAGTTCCAGTTGGTCGTGGATCCGCGCGGAGCCATCGATATCCCGCAATTGGGACGCATTAACGTGCTGGGACTCACCCAGGACGAGATTCGCGAGCGAATCCACGTCGCCCTGCGCGAGGCCGGCATCATCGAGGATGCCCTCGTCGGCGTGACGCTGGCGCAGCAAAGACAGCAGACTTTCGCTGTTTTCGGCGCAGTTGCGGGCGTTGGGCGCTATTTCATTCCCGCCCCGGACTACCGCCTTCTGGAGGCCCTCACCGAGGCCGGCGGCGTGCCGCCGATCGTCCGCAAGGTCTACGTCATCCGCCAGACCCCCCTGACGGATGAGGCGGAGCGAGGCCAGGGCGTTCGGCCGGCCCCGAAGCCGGATATGCCCGGCCGGCAGCAGCAGCCCGGAGAGGCCCCCGGCCGCGATCTGGAGCAACTGATCGAGGAACTCACCCGCCCGGAGGGCGAAGGGCAGGGGCAGGGGGGGCAGGGTGGCAACCCGGCCGTGGTGTCGCCCTCCGAGTTTTCGAGCGGCAACGACAGTTCGGCCTTGGCCTTGGCGCTGGAGCAATCGGCCGAGCAGCAGCCGCCCCGCGTGGTGCAGCCCCCGATCGACCTGCCGGACGAGCCTTCCGCCCCCCGGACGCCGGAGCGTGAGGAAGAGCGGCCCGGGTCGGTGTCTGGGACGGCGGGCGGCGAGGCGGGCCGCTGGATGTTCCTGAATGGCGAGTGGGTGCGATACACGCGGCGGGCGGCCGATGCCGGCGCCGGCCTGCCCGAGGGAGAGGATCTGCTCTCTAACCGCTTGCGGGCCAGCGACTTGGTGACGCAGCGCGTGATCGAAGTGCCCACCGAGCCCCTGCTTCAGGGGGTCGCCGAGTACAACATCGTCATCCGTCCGGGCGACGTGATCCGCGTGCCCTTCCCCGAGCAGGGCGAGTTCTACATGGGTGGGCCGGGCATTGCGCGGCCGGGCACCTACTCGCTGCCGGGATCCGGGCGGATCACCATGCAGCAGGCGGTGATTGCCGCGGGCGGCCTGAACGGCATCGGCGTGCCCTGGAGGGTCGATCTGACGCGCCGGATCGGGGACAACCGGCAGGCGACGATCCGTTTGAACGTCAAGGCGATCTTCGAGGGCGGGCAGCCTGATATCTTCCTGAAGCCCGACGACGTGGTGAACGTCGGCACTTCGTTCTGGGCAACGCCGCTGGCGGTCATTCGAAACGGCTTCCGGATGACGTACGGCTTCGGGTTCCTGCTCGACAGGAACTTCGGAAACGACGTCTTCGGCGCGCCGCCCACGCGGATTGTCGGCCAATAATCGCGCGTTCGCCGTTTGGGGCGACGACGCGGACTGTGCGACCGCAGGGACGAGGTCGCGTCACTGGATCAAGGCAGGAGGCCGAACCATCGGGTCACGGCTCTCGTACCACCGGCCGGCGCCGGGTGGGTCCGGGAGCGTTGTGGCGTTGGCGAGGCGTCACGGACGCAGGGACGTCGGCGGCGGGTCAGAGGCGGGTCGTTTCGCTCGTGGGGCGAGACGGCGATGAGGAGATGAGGGTCGGTCTTTCGGCCATGGGCTGGCGGTGTCGCCGCCGGATGGCGCCGGAGGAGCAAGAGGCGGCATGAGCAGCGTCGCGGCCGGCAATCCGCAGAGCGTCCCGGCACATCCGGCTGCGCTGCGGCGCGCGCAGGATCAGGACGCTTCGGCGGTGTGGATCGCGCCGGCGACGCTGGCGATGGCCGGCGCGCTGCTGGTGGCGTTCATCGCGCTCTTCTTCCGCTGGTTCCTCGTCCAGAACAGGCACAGCATGGAGGCGCCCGACGACTGGGGCCACGCGTACCTTGTGCCGCTCATTTCGGGATACGTGATCTGGCGGCGGCGCGAGGCGATATCGCGGCTGAAGCCGGAGGCGTTCTGGCCCGGGCTGCTGCCGCTGCTGACGGGCATCGTGTGCTATTTCTTCTTCGTCATCGGGTTCCCCAACCACATGCTGCAGGGGTTCGCGATGGTGCTGACGCTGGCGGGCCTGGCGCTGCTGACGCTGGGGCCGCGCGTGTTCCCGCACATCGCGTTCCCGATCGCGTACCTCGGCTTCGGCGTGACGATCGCGCAGATGATCATGCTGAACGTCACGACGAGACTGCAGTTCTGGGCGTCCGACGGCGCCACGGTGCTGCTCAAGATGATCGGGAGCGCCTCGGGCTTCATCGTGGAGCAGGCGGGCAACGTCATCAACATCACGACGAAGGGCGGCGAAACCATTCCGCTGAACGTGGCGGAGGCGTGCGCGGGGATGCGCATGGTCGTCGCGTTCTACGCGCTCGGCGCGGCGGTGGCGTTCCTTTCGTGCAAGCACTGGTGGCAGCGGATTGCATTGCTGCTCATGGCGGGTCCGATCGCGGTGTTCGTGAACGTGCTGCGCGTGGCGTTCCTGGGCCTGGCGAGCATGTTCGATGCGGACCTTGCCGCGGGCGATGCGCACATGCTCATCGGCGTGCTGTGGCTGCTGCCGGCGTTCCTGCTGTTCATGGGCGTGGTGTGGGCGCTGAAGCGGATCGTGGCTGAGCCTTCCGGAACGGCGCCAGCCGGTGGAAAGGCGGTGGCGTCGTGAGCGGCCCGCGGCTTTCCATGGCGGCGTTCCTGGCGGCGATGGCGATTCTCTGCACCGCCGCGGCGGGGATCGGCGCGACGATCCGACTGGGCAAGATCAACCTCCAGAAGGCGCCGATCGAGGCGGCGGGGGGCGTGAAGTTCCACACGCTGCCGACGGCGTTCCCCGGCTGGAACCGGCAGGGTGAGGACGCGATCTCATCGAAGGAGGTTGTGGAGGAGCTGGGGACGGAGAACTACCTCTCGCGCTGGTACATCGAGACCGAGCCGGAGGACAAGGAGCGACCCCGGGCGTTCGAACTGCACTGCGCGTACTACACGGGCACGATCGACACGGTGCCGCACGTGCCGGAGCGGTGCTTCGTGGGAGGCGGGATGCGGGCGGTCGAGACAACGACCGTGCCCGTGCCGCTCGATCTGTCCCGGTTCCCGCCGGATCGGTACGTGGATGAGGCCACGCACGGGGGCGTGATCCGCACCGGGCGGGCGCTGGAGGGGCGGATGGTGCATATGCCGCGGGACCTCGAGGGCCTGCGGATGAACGTGACAAAGTTCGCCGACCCGCGCGGGCTGGAGGTTTTTGCGGGATACTTCTTCCTGGCCAACGGCGGGCACGTGCCGACGGCAAACGATGTGCGGCAATTGGCGTTCAAACTCCAGGATTCGTACGCCTATTACGCGAAGGTGCAGTTTCTGAGCGCCCAGGTCGAATCGGCCGAGGGGCTGGCGGCCCTGGCGGCGGAGGCGCTGAACGAGTTATTCCCCGACATCATGTCGCGGACGCCCGACTGGGTGGACGTGGTGGAGGGGCGGTATCCGCCTACGGAAGGGGCGGGCGGCATGACCGGCGGAGCCGGACTCTGAGCAATCGCGCCGGGCGGGGACCGCAACGGCGCTTCATTGAAGGGTGATTGACATGGGCTCATCGCGCGTGAACGTTCGGTTCGTCGTGATCCTCGCGGCGGGCATCACCGCCGCGTTCGGCGTGGTCGCCGTCCTGGCGTACCAGGCGCTGACGAAGTCCGGCGAGGAATACATGGCGATGGGGGACCGCTTCCTCGCGGAAGGGGACCTCCAGAAGGCCTCGGACTCCTACGCCAAGGCCGTGGCGCACGACCGCACGCGGATCGACTGGCTGAAGACGTGGCGCGACACACTGGTGCAGACGACGCCGGACACCGACATCGAGTACGAGAAGGCGTACAGCATGTACTACTCGATCCTGGAGACGCTGGCTGCGCTTCAGGAATACGACCCGGCGCCGCAGCGCGACTATCTGGATGCGCTGATGGTGCGGGCGGAGATTGGCGGCGCGGGCGCGGACGAATGGCTGCGCATCGCGGACCTGTCGTGGGACAAGCATCAGCGGCTGGGTCCGGGCAAGCCGGAGGTCGAGGCGCTGCGGCGGTATCGCGGGCTGGCGTACCTGAACGCGATGCAGATGCTGCCGGACCGCAACGACGTGCGCGAGCAGGCGCTTTCCGATCTCCAGGCGGCGGTGAAAGCCGCGGCGGACATGGAGGAGCAGTACGGCGCCGCGTGGCCGGAGGGCTGGCCGGCGTCGTGGCAGGAGGACATCGAGGCGGGGCTGGGCGTCGTGCAATGGCACGCGCTCGAGTGGATGCGGTACAGGTCGCAGCGGCAACCGGAGCGGGGCGAGATCGAGAAGCGGCAGGCCGAGCAGGCGCTGGCGCCGATGGTCGCGGAGCATCCGTCGCATCCGGGTGTTTCGCTGACGGCGCTGGTGATCAGGCTTGATCAGGAGACGGTGGACCTGACGCCGGCCGAGCGCATTGAGAAGATCAAGGCGCTGCGGGGCGCGGAGGCCGATGTCGTCCGGTCCTTCGAGAACACGGACCTGAAGGACGTTGATGCGAACATGCTGGAGCGCTTCCGTCTGGCGCTCCGCATGCTGAGGCCGGACGACTTCGAAAGCGTGTACGTGAACACGCTGGACCGGTTGATCGGGCAGAATCCGAATGATCCGATGATGCTGGGGCTGCGCGCCCTGGCGCTGTCGCGGATGGACCAGCGTCCGCGGGCGATCGAGCAGCTGCAGCGCATCGTGGACATGCCGGACCTGCCGGTGAGCCTGGACGGGCTGATCCTGAAGAGTCTGCGTCTGCAGGCGCTGTACCAGATCGCGGACAACTGGGTCGAGATCCGCGGGACGGAGGTAGGCGAGGCGGCGAAGCAGGCGGCGCTCGACAAGGCGAAGGAGGCGCGCAACGCGCTCGCGAGCCGGCTGGCCGAGGGCGAGAACAACCGGCAGGTGCTGATGCTCGACGCGAAGATCGCGATCGCGGAGGACCGGCACAACCAGGCTCAGGCGCGGCTGTACGAACTGGACAACCGTCTCACCCCGGAGGACCCGGCGAAGCCCGAGGTGCTGACGATGCTCGCCAACTCGCTCGAGCGGCTGGGGAACGTCGGCGCCGCGCGGGAAGTGCTGGGCCGCCTGCTCATGCTGCAGCCGGCCAACGTGCCCGCGGCGATGAAGCTCGTGCAGTACCACGTGCGGCTGAATGACTTTGAAGAGGCGATGAATCTTCTGGATCGCACGAGGCACTATGCGCCGGACAACGCGGAGATCGAGAACCTCGCCAAGGCCCTGCGCCACCAGGTGGAGGACACCGAAGCCGACGACATCGATGATCCGGTCATCAGGATCGTGCTCGACATCGATCGCCTGATGAACAAGGCGCAGCCGGAGTACGGCAAGGCGGTCGAGGTCATCGAGCAGGGTCTGAAGGACAACGACGAGGACCAGCGGCTGTATGGCGCCTTGCTGCGCGTGCACGTGATGCAGAACGACATGGAGGGCATCCGCAGCGCGATCGACCGCGCACTGGCGAAGTATCCCGACGACCAGCGCTTCCTCGACTATCGCCGGCGTCTTCAGGTCGTGACGGCCGAGGACCGTATCGCGGCGATCATCGGCCTGATCGACGAGAGCGATGCTTCGATCCCGACCAAGCTCATCCGCAAGCACGTGGTGTACCTCCAGAACAACATGCCGGAGGAAGCCGCGGCGATGCTGGCGGAGGCGGTGAAGGTCGCGCCGGACGACCCCTCCGTGCTCGATGCGCAGTTCGTCAACCTCCTGCAGAACAGCAAGTTCGAAGCCGCCCGCGCGATCGCCGAGAAGGCGCGGAAGCTGAACGTGGACGAGGCCAACGGCGCGCTGTACTTCGCGCGGCTGGCGCTGGCGCAGAACGACGCCCAGCAGGCCGCGCTGGCGCTGGAGCAGGCGCGCGAGGAGCTGCCGTACGATGCGCGCGTCTGGCGGCTGCTCGGCCAGGTGCGCCTGCAGATGGGGCAGGCCGACCGCGCGGTGGAGGCGTTCAAGAACTCCTACGACTACCAGCCGCAGGATCCGGAGACGGCGCAGCTTTATATCCAGACGCTCGCGGCCCTTCAGCGGCAGGCCCAGGCGCTGGAGATCGCGCGTGATTCACACGGCCGCAATCCGCGCAGCGACGCCCTCACGGAGTTGTGGCTGCAGCTGGAGGAAGGCTTCGGCGACACCAACGCCGCGCTGCAGTACCGGTACAACGAGTACCTGAAGAACCCGGACAATCCGGACAACATGGTGGCGCTCGGCCGGCTCCTGCTCCAACGGCGCCAGTTCACGCAGGCGGAGGAGATGCTGGACTTCGCCGACGGGAAGTTCCCGAACCACCTGGAGTTCGTGACGCTTCGCGCCCGGCTGCTCGGCCTGCAGGACCAGGTGGACGCCGGTCGCGAGCGCTTCCTGGCCTACATCCACACCATCCCGGCGGAAGACGCTTCTTCGGAGCCCTACCTGCGTCTGGCGCAGTTCCTCATCGAGTTCGGCCGCGTCGAGCAGGCCATGGCGGCGTTCGACGAGGCGATTCGGCTGCAATCGCCGACCGAGCGGGAAGCCGACCGCATGAAGGCTGAGTATCTCTTCAACACCAAGAAATGGGCGGAGGCGCTGCCGCACTATGAAGCCATCATCGCGGCCGGCGCCGACACGGAGGATCGCATTTTCACCCTGCGCCGCATCGAGGCGATGCAGCGCCTCGGACGGTGGGACGACGCGGAGCGCGCCCTCGACGAAGTGGGCGACTCGTTCACGAACGACCTCCGGATCACGCTGCTGCGGGCCGAGATCGCGCGAGGCCGCGAGGATCTGCGCACCTGCGCCGATCTGCTCAACAAGGCGGTCGAGCAGGCGCCGCACGACATCCGTCCGTACATCAAGCGGGCGGAGCTGAACTTCCGCGATCCCCAGCAGTTCCAGTTCGTGCTCAAGGACCTGGAGAAGGTGATCGAGCTGGATCCGACGTCGGTGATGGCGCGGCAGATGCGCGGGGCGCTGTACCTGCGGAACGGCCAGGTGTCGGACGCGGTGGCGGAGATCCGGCAGGGCGTGGCCGCGAATCCGGGCTCCGACCAGTTGCGGCGGGAGTTCATCAGCCTCCTGGTGCAGACGGGCCGTCCGGGCGAGGCGCAGATGGAGGCCGAGAAGGCGATCGTGGAGCGGCCGAATGATCCGTTCTGGCTCGTGATGGCCGCGGACATCTATGAGACGGACGAGAAGTACGGGCAGGCGGCGGACAAGTACCGGGCCGCGTACGAGGCCGAGCCGAAGAACCTGATGCTGGCGTATCGCCTGGCGCGGTCGCTCGTGAAGACCGCGCCGCCGCGGTCGAAGGAGGCGCTCGACGTCATCGAGGCGCTGGGAACGGACGCGGACGATCACACGCGTCTGTTGGCGGTGAAGGCCCGGGCCCAGCGGCAACTGGGCAACCGTGAGTGCTTCAAGACGGCGGAGCGCGCCCTGCTTCGCGCCCAGGACAACGCGGCGATCGCGGAATGGTTTACGCACACGCAGGCGATGTTCCCGAACGATCACGACGGGCACGTGGCGTTCATGAAGAGCGTCACGCCGCCGCCGACCGTGACGGACATGTTCCTGGTGGAGATGGGCCGTCTGCGCCTGGCGCCGACGTCGGACGTCAAGGGGAATCCTCAGGCGACCACGCAGGTGCACAACGAGATGGTGGAGACGCTCACGCAGGTGAAGGCCCGGGCGACGGATCCGATCGTGCTGGTGGACTGCAATCGCGTGCTCGGCACCTATCACTACGCGTACAAGCGATATGAAGAGGCGCTCAAGTGCTTCGAGGACGGCGCGGCCCTGAAGCCCGACGACCTGGAGTTCAACAACAACGCGGCGTACACGCTCGCGAAGCACATGAACAAGCCGCAGGATGCGCTCAACGTGGCGCAGCGCGCGGTGGATAACGCCCCGGGCAACGCGATCGCGCTCGACACGCTCGGGTGGATCCAGTTCGAACTGAAGAACTACAGCCAGGCGCAGGCGACGCTGGAGCGGGCCATCAAGTCGGCCGAGTCGGTGCAGGATGAGGATCAGCGCATCAAGCAGGTGCTGCCGGCCAAGCTGCACCTGGCCATGGTCCACAAGGCCAGGGGCGAGAAGGCCGAGGCCCTTGCCCTGGCGAAGGAAGTGGATCGAATGCTGTCGCTGAAGCCTTCGATGAAGGCTGAATATGGGTCCGATTACGAGACACTGATGAACGGGCTGAACTGAGCCGAATGATCCGTTGAGGCGCCGCGCGCCGGCCGACCCGATAACCGGGGCGGCGTCCCGCGGCTTCCGGGGCCATCCGTCACAAGGATTCGAACAATGCCTCCCACGACCGCGCCTCCCGCACCTCGCTCTCCCGCCGCAGGCCCGCGCCCCGCAGCGCCTCCTCAGGCGGGCGGACTGAACGTCACCATCGATCCGCGCAAGCTGCTGCTGCAATACTGGCCCTGGCTGCTGGGCTCGGTGTTCGTGGGCGTGGCGCTGGGCGTGGTGACGCACTTTGCGCTGCTGTTCACGATGCCGCGGTACGACGGCGAGGTGTGGTTCGAACTGTTGCCGCCGATGACCTCGGCCGACATGACGTCGGGCATCACGGTCGGCGAGAAGTTCGGCGAGGCGGAAATGGAGCGCTTCATCGGGACGCAGATCCAGGTGATGCTCTCCGAGAACGTCATCAAGCAGGCGGTGAACACGCCCATCGTGCGAGACCAGACGACGTGGGCGAACCAGTTCAAACGGAACGGCGTGATCAACATCCCGGACGCGATGAAGGAGCTGGACGACATCTCGCGGGCGGTGCCTCTGCCGGAATCGAACATCGTGGTGCTGCGCGTGCGCACGCCGCTTCCGAAGGACTCGGCCCAGATCGCCAACGCGATCAAGGATCAGTACGTCAACTCGGTGCGCGTCTCCACGCAGGCCACGAGCACGGAAATGCTCGAATCGCTGAACCGGCGGTACAACGCGGTGAAGGAAGAGCGTCGCCTGCTCGACGAGAAGAAGGACCGGCTGTTCCAAGGCGGCGGCAGCACCGGCCTTGAGACTGTGGACGAGCGGTTCAACTACTACGCTCAGACAATCGAGCGACTGCTCCCCGTGCTCGTCGGCGCCGACTATGAACTGAACATCTCCAAGCAGCGCCTCGACAACTTCACGGCCCAGAAGAACGCCCCGAGCGGACCGCAGATCCCGGAGGAGATCCGGGCGAGCATCGAATACGATCCGATCGTCCAGAACTTCAAGCAGACGATCGCCAACCTCGAGGCCAGCCGCCTCACGGCTGTCTCGCAATATGGGCCGAACCATCGCGCCGTCAAGCAGCTCGATAAGACGATCGAAGGTCAGAAGGCCCAGATGGATCAGGAGAAGAACCGTCTGATGCAGACGATGTTCGACGCCCAGATCGAACTGCTCGCGGTGCAGATCGCCAGCCTCGAGAACACCAAGGCCGAGACCATGGCTGATCTTCAGGAGGCTCGCGTGGCGCTGGCCGACGTCAACCGCATGAAGCAGAACTTCGAGACGCTCGAACTCGATTCGCAGCGCCTCGCGGACGAGGAACTCGAACTCCAGGTCCGCATCGCGGAAGCCAATGCGATCAACCAGCGGCCGTCGTCCAACCGCGTCAAGGTGCTCGCTTCGGCGACGATTCCCGAAGTGCCCGCCTTCCCGAACATCCTCATCATGGTGCCCGTCGTCACGCTGCTCACGATCATGCTCACGGGCGGCGGCGTCGTGCTGCGCGAGATCATGGAGCAGCGCGTGCGCGGTCCGGCCGATATCGGCATGGTCGGGCGCGTCAAGGTGCTCGGCCTCATCCCCGACCTGCTCGAAGACCCCTCGCGCCCGCCCGCCATCGAGACCGCGGTGCGCGACCGGCCGACGGGCGTCATCGCCGAGTGCATCCGGCAGATCCGCACGGAGATCCTCAAGCGCCTCCGCGGGCGCGATCACACGACGCTGCTCGTGGTCAGCGGCATGCCCCAGTCGGGCGGGACATCGACCGTCATCAACCTGGCGGAATCGCTCGCCTCGAGCGAGCACGCCGTGCTCGTCATCGACGCGAACCTGCGCCGCCCGCGCATTCACGCCCCGCTCGGGCTCCACGAGGCGCCCGGCCTCAGCGAACTGCTCACCGGCAAGCGATCGATCGAGGAAGTCGTTCAGAAGACCTCCGAGAACCGTCTCCACGTCATCAGCGCGGGGGCGGCTGACGCCCGCTCCTGTGAATGGCTCACCACCTCCGCCATGGAGCGTGTGCTGGCCGAGGCGCGGGAGCGCTACGAGGTCGTGCTCATCGATGCGGCGCCCACCATCGTCTCCAGCGACGCCTTCATGCTCGCCAACCTGTGCGATTCGGTGATGCTCGTGGTCCGCGCCTTCAACGAGAAGCGCGGCCTCGTCGCCCGCATCCGCAACCAACTGGAAGAGACCAAGGCGGACTTCCTTGGCGTGGTCATCAACGGCGTGCGGGCCTCCGCCGGCGGCTACTTCCGCCGGAACTTCCGGGCCACCCACGAGTACGTCAACCGAGGGCCGGACGACGACGATCTCCGCGCCAAGCGCTCCCGCCGCGGGCGGAAGGGCAAGGACGGCGAGGAGGCCGTCACGACAAACGGCGACATCACACAGTACAACAACGGCATCGTGGACCCGGAGGCGGCTGAGAAGAAGGCCAGGGAGTCCTGAGCCAGCGCCCCGCCCGCGACGGCCCGCAGAGCGTTCGAGTTGCAGACCTTCACACGCCCCATCCTCCCGGATCCGCCGCCACGGTCGGCGCTGCTGTCGGACGCCGCCCGCGCCGGGCTCGAATCGGGAGCGCCCGAGGAAATCACGCGCCTCGCGATCTTCCACGGCTACATGGGCGTCTTCGTGATCGCCTTCCTGGTCACGCTCTTCGCCACGCCATTCATGCGGCGGCTCGCCGTCGCCAACGGGGTGATCGATCGCCCGAACGATCCCCGCAAGATCCACCGGATCCCGGTTGCCTACCTCGGCGGCGTCGCCGTGTTCCTCGGCATGCTTGCGGGCGTGGCGTTCGCCATCCTCACGCAGAAGAACGCGGTCTTCCCCGTGCTTGGCGACCACGCCCTCGCTCAACGCGGCATCCCGCTTTCGGTGCTGCTCGGCTTGACCATCATCACCCTCGCCGGCCTGCTCGACGACGTGGTGGGCGTCAGCCCGCGCATCAAGATCGCGATGCAGCTCATCGCCGCGGCGGCGCTGGCCCTCGACGACGTCGGCGTGCGCGTCGCCCAGGGCGTTCTCGGCCCCATCGGCGCGCTGTTCGGCAACGAGCGCCTCTTTTTCACGCTCCCCCTGCACTTCCTCGGGCCCGAGGTCAGCGTCTCCATCGACCTCATCTACTGGGCGGGCACCGCCATCATCGCCGTCTTCATCCTCGGCGCGTGCAACGCCTCCAACCTCATCGACGGGCTCGACGGCCTCTGCTCCGGCGTCACGGCCATCGCCGCGGCCGGCCTGCTCGTCATCGCTCTGTCGCTCGCGCTCATCGGCGACGGGCCCCTCGATTCCTCGCGCATCACACTCTGCCTGTGCCTGCTCGGCGCCACGCTCGGATTCCTGCCGCACAATTTCAACCCGGCGACGATCTTCCTGGGCGACTGCGGCTCCATGCTCATGGGGTTCTCGACCATCGTGATCATTTTGTCGCTCGGCGACACCGGAAAGACGCCGCTCGTGGTCGCGGGGCTCATCATCTACATGCTGCCGATGATCGATACGACGCTGGCGATCGTCCGCCGCAAGATGGCGGGCCGCAGCCTCAGCGCGCCGGACGATCAGCACCTGCACCACCTGCTCAAGCGCGCGCTCGGCGTCAGGGGCGCGGTGTTCGTGCTCTATGGCATTGCCGCGGCGTTCGCCATCCTCGGCGTGGTCGTGAGCCTCGGCCGGGCCCGCGTGGCCTACGCCATCGCGCTCGTCATGGTGTCATACATCGGAGTCACGGCGGTGAAGATCGCCCGGCGGAAGCTCATCGAGGAGCAGGCCGCGGGGCTTGTCCCCGTGAAGCGCCCAGGCCGACGCAGCGGCGCCACGCCGGTGACCCCGACCGCTCCGGCCCAGGCGCCCGCGCGAACCCCGGCCAGCCCCGTTCAGGAGCCGGAGCCCCGACCGGTCTGAGACGAGGCTCAGTCCTCCGCCTTCTCACCCTCAGGCGCCATCTTCACGATCTTCGGGTCGAAGCGCGCCACGATCTCCACCAGGTCGCGCTGCTGCGCCATCACGCGCTCGATGTCCTTGTACACGCCGGGAACCTCGTCGATCCCCGCGCTCAGCACCGTCACGCCCTTCTCCGCGAGACTCCGCTTCACATCGCCCCACGCGAATGAACTCCTCGCCGCGCGGCGCGACATCACCCGCCCCGCGCCGTGCGCCGCGGATTCGAGCGATTCCTCCTTCCCGAGCCCGCGCACGACAAACCCCGGAGTCCCCATCGACCCCGGAATCACGCCGAGCACGCCCTTGCCCGCGGGCGTCGCGCCCTTGCGGTGCACGATCACCTCCCGCCGTGCGCCGTCCGGCAGACGATGCGTCTCGCGCCACGCGAAGTTGTGGTGGTTCTCCACGCCCGCGATCACCTTCGCCTTCAGATTCTTCGCGACGTGCTTGTGAATCACCGCGTGATTCGCCGAAGCGAACCGGCCCATCAGCTCCGTCGCCGCCCAGTATTCCTGCCCCTCGGCCGTGTCGAGATCCAGCCACGCCAGGTAGCGCAGCTCCTTCGGCAGATCCGGATGCCGCTCCATCGCCAGTTTCGAATAGTGATCGCACACCCGCGCCCCCGGTCCGCGGCTGCCGGAGTGAGAAAGCAGCGCCAGATACTCCCCCGCCTTCAGCCCGAGGTCGTCGCGCTCCAGCGTCAGCGTCCCGAACTCCACGAAGTGGTTGCCCGAGCCGCTCGTGCCCAGTTGCCCGATCGCCCTCTCCCGCATCTGCCGCGTCACGGGTGAGACCGACCAGTCGTCGTCCAGCACCTCGTGCTCACGCGGCTTCGAGCCCCACGAGGCGCCCATGCCGAAACGGGTCTCCTCCTCGATCGCCCGGGCCAGACGCTTGCCCTCCGAGCGAATGAGCGACACCGGCGCATCCAGCACCGTCAGTTTCATGCGGCAGGCGATGTCCACGCCCACGGCGTAGGGCACGACGGCGTTGTCCGTCGCCAGTACGCCGCCGATCGGCAGGCCATAGCCCACGTGGGCATCCGGCATCAGCGCCCCGGCCACGGAAACGGGCAGACGGCAGGCGTTCTCCATCTGCTTGATGGCCTCGGCTTCGAGATCCTCGCCCCACTGGCGCCAGGGGGCAGACTTGCTTCCAGACCGGCGTGATGGATCACTCATTCGAGAAGCATATTCCTGCAATACTGAAGAAACGGGCGCTCTGCGCACGCAGCCGCCGGTTCGGGCGAGTCGGCTGAGCCGATGAATCCCCTGCCAACTTGGCATGGCGGCCTGCGCGAGTCCCGCCCTGACTGCCACAAGCGACACCGCCACAAGGGGATGCCTGCCGGCAGGCCTCGAGCCTTCATCCCTGCCGACACAAGAGGTTGCGCGATCCGCACGGCAAATCGAACCCGGCGCAGGCGTTGCTGCTCTTCAGATTTGGCGTCGTCGACCGGCGGGGTGTGAGACCGGGAACTCAATGACAATTCAGAGAGCGGAGGCTCCCGCGTGGGAGCAGGCCCGCTCGGCTCGGAGATGGAGGTGATTCTCATGAACGGCATCAGTACGCGCACATGTTGCTCCAAGTGGATTCTGCGCGCAGGTCGAAGGCTCGCGCACTCGCGCACGCGATTGATCGCGTGCGGCGTCCTCGCGGGGGCGCTCGTTGCGCCTCTTGCTGCAGCGCAGCAACTCAAGGTCTACCTCTACGTCGAAAAGCCCGGTCTGTTCGGCGCCGGGCACGCGTGGGTGGGGCTTGACCAGGGCAACGGCCCCGAGTGGAAAGGCGGCCTGTACCCGGGCAAGAGCGGCGCAAAGGGCGCCCGCAACAGCCCGGGCGTCATAAGAGACGACAGCGGACGCCAGCACACCCACAAGGTCTGCTACAACGTGACGGCGGCCCAGTACAACGCGATCGTGGCCGCGATCACCAACAAGATCAACAACGGCACGACCTACCAGCTCTGTCCCGCGCAGACCGCCGGGCCCGGCACCAACTGCGCCGGCTGGGCGACTCAGAAACTCCGCACCGGCGGCGTCACGACCCCGAACCCGACCAATCGAGCCGGCTACCCGGACCCGTACACGCTCGGCGAGATCATCGGAGCATACTCCTGCGGTCAGGCCATCGGCGATGGCGTGCGCCTGTGCGTCGCGCACATTGAACCGCATGAATACACGCCCCTGGAGATCGGCGCACAGCGCGACGCCGACGCCGCGTACATCAGCGGCGGCTACTACGGCTTCATCATCATGGCGCATGGCAATCCGCAGGGGCTCGCAACCCAGCTCATCATGCCGGTGGAAGACGCGGCCCTCGGGCCCGTCGCCGTGGGAGCCGGAGCGGCGCTGACGGTCTCGCTTGAGAACGTGGCCGCAGAGGCAATCACTTCGGTCGAATGGGGCGATGGCGCCATGTTCGATGAAGGGGCCGTCACGTTTACCCACGTCTACGGGCAGTCAGGCGTCTACGATGCCTCCGCCATCGTCATCGACGACGGCGCTGTGCGCCGATGGACGTTCTCCGTCAACGTCGGGGTAGGAAGCGCCGCCGCCATCTCCATCACCGCGCCGGACTTCGAACCAGCGCGGCAGTTCGACTACCCCGCTCCTCCCATCGTGCCGCCCGCATTCGTCGACGGGCCCATCCCGGTTCGCGGCGACTTCAACCTGGACGGCATCGTGGATGCGCACGATCTCAGCTCGCTCCTTGGCGACTGGGGCAGCGAGGGCGGCCCGTGCGACCTCAACGACGATTGGAGCGTCGATAGCGCCGATCTCGCCATGCTGCTGAGCGTGTGGGGAATGCAGTGGTGATCCCGCTGCACTCAGGCGAATGAGGAGGGCGCGGCCCTGCTGCCGCGCCCTTCTTTTTTTCAACCCGAACTGGTTGCATACGATCCGGCGTGAGTGAATCAAATCAGGCCTCAGGGGTCGATCTCACGCTTGGCGGCGGTCCGCTCCCGCCGCACACGCCCGACGCCCCCCCGCCCCCCTGGGGCAGCGAGCGGCGCGAGCAGCGCCTCGCCCGCCTTCTCGAGAAGGCGCGGCTCCTGCCCCGTCGGCCCGGCGTCTACCTGCTGAAGGACCACGCGGGCGTTGTGGCGTACATCGGCAAAGCCGCGAGGCTGCGCGATCGCGTCGGCTCCTACTTCGTTCCCTCCGCGGACCTCGGCCCCAAGAAACAGCCGCTGCTCGATGTCGTGCACGATTTCGAGATCGTCGAGTGCGAAGGCGAGTGGGAGGCGCTGCTCGCCGAAGCGCGGCTCATCAAGGACACGCGCCCGCGATTCAATGCCCGTCTCACCGATGACAAGACCTTCCCGTATCTCGCGATCACGATGCGGGACGATTTTCCCGGCGTGTACCTCACGCGCGCCCCGAGTGACGAGCAGTTCAAGGGCGCGAAGATCATCGGGCCCTTCACCAGCGTGTACTCCCTGCGCGAGGCCGTGCAACTCCTCCAGCGCATCTTCAAGTTCCGCACGTGCTCGCTCGAGATCAACGCCGGCGATGACAGGCTCCGCTTCTTCCGCCCCTGCATCCTTCATCCCATCGGCCAGTGCACCGCGCCATGCGCCGCGAAGATCTCCAAAGAAGACTACCGCCGCGACATCGAGCGGTTCATCCGATTCATCGAGAGCCGCCGCAGCGCCATGCTGCGCGACATGCGGGCTGAAATGGACGAAGCCTCGAAGAGCCTCGAGTTCGAGCGGGCCGCCACGCTCCGCGACCAGATCCGCGCCATCGAGAAACTCGATGACCGCGGCAAGCGAGCCCACCGCTGGCAGCCCGAGACCGAATCGCTCCACTTCGACGCCCGCAAGGGCCTGCGCAGCCTGCAGAAAACGCTCGGCCTCGACAGCGCCATCCGCTGCCTCGAAGCGATCGACATCGCCCATCTCCACGGCGGCGAAACCGTCGGCAGCAAGGTGTGCTTCGTGGACGGCCGCCCGCTGCGCAACGAATACCGCCGCTACAAGGTCCGCACCGCGGACAACGACGACTACATGGCCATCCGCGAAGTCGTCTCGCGCCGCTATCGCGAGGCGGGCGCCGGCAACGAACTCTACCCCGACGTCATCCTCATCGATGGCGGCCTCGGACAGTTGCACGCCGCGCTCGAGGCCTTCGAAACGCTCGACGTGAAGCCTCCCATGGTGATCTCGCTCGCCAAGAAGGAGGAGTTGATCTACGTCCAGCAGCGCGCCGAGCCCATCCGCCTCGGGCGAGACAACCCCGGCCTGCGCCTCTGCCAGGCCATCCGTGACGAAGCCCACCGCTTCGCCCAGCACTACCACCACATCCTGCGGCGGAAACGGACCATCGGGGAATCGGACTGAGCGAGGCGGCGCCGCGCCACGAGGGGGCCTTCGACCCCTCGCACGCTGCCCCCACTTTGGGTGGTTCTCCCACCTGTTGGTGGTGATCCCGTTTCCCGCCGCGGGGTAATCCGGCCCGGATTGCCCGGGCTTCGGCAGACGGCGTCAAAGGCCTGAGGCGGGGAGGCCGATCTTTCCACCGGCCAGGAACGCCCCCGGCCCCGCCGGCAGCCCCGGCGGCCCCGGAGACCCCGATGCTGCGTGTCCCGATAAACAGCGCCACACCGGGCATGAGCCTGGCGATCCCGCTGAGGCACCCCCTCAAGCCGGATCACACGTTGCTGCAATCGGGCCACCTGCTCGACGACGTGACCATCACGCGGCTGCGCCAACTCGGCTTCAACGAGATCTGGATCAGGTATCCCGGCCTCGAGTACATGGGGCGCTACATCAATCCGCAGATCCTCGAAGGGCAGGCGAAACTCGCGAACGCGATCTCGACCGTCTTCGATTCGGTGATCGCGGGCGTGCACGCGCGCGTGGACTACGCGGCGTACAAGGAACTGGTGAAGGAGTTCCTGAACCGCCTGATGGAGGATCCGGTCGCCGCGGTGTTCCTGCACGAGATCGGCGGGAAGGACAAGCCGCTGCTGCGCCACTCGTGCAGCGTGGCGTTCCTGTGCCTGATGATGGGATTGAAACTCGACGGCTACCTCGTCGCGGAGCGGCGCCGCCTTCCGGCCAGCCTCGCGAAGAACGTGGAAAGCCTCGGCGTCGGCGCCATGCTGCACGACGTCGGGATGCTGGAGATCGACAAGGCGGCCCGCGAGCGGTGGGACCGCGAAGGGGACGAATCCGACCCGGAATGGCGCCGCCACGTGCAGATCGGCTACGACATGGTGAAGGGGCATGTGGAGCCCAGCGCCGCCGCGGCCATCCTGCACCACCATCAGCGCTTCGACGGCAAGGGCTTCCCCGACTCCGAGGACGAGAACGGCGAGATGCAGGGCCTGTCCGGCAGCCGCATTCACGTCTTCGCGCGCATCATCGCCACGGCTGACCTGTACGACCGTCTGCGCCACCCCTTCGGCGAGCCGTGGCCGCGACCCGCGGTGCGCGCGTTGAAGATGATGCAGCGGCCTGAGTACGCCGGGCGCATCGATCCGATGACCTACCGCGCGCTGCTCGCCGTGGCGCCGCCCTATGCGCCGGGCTCGCTCGTGACGCTGACGAACGGCGCGCGGGGCGTGGTGGTTGAATGGTCCACCGATGACCCCTGCCGGCCGGTGGTGCAGGTGATCGGCGACCTTGCCGCGGCGCCGGAAGAGGGCGCGCCGACGGAGCAGTTCGATCTGCGGCAGCGCCACGATCTCCAGATCGCGATCGCCGAGGACCAGGACGTGCTGAAGGACAACTTCTACCCCGCGAAGCCCGGCGCGTTCTCGCTCATTCTCGAGGAAGTCGGGCTGGACGCGGCGTGATGGCGCGGCATCCGCGCTCGTTTACCGTGGCGCCCCTCTGAGACACCCGGTCACTCGCTACTCTTGTTCGCCGGCGCCGTCTCCGCCGGCGCGGCGTCTTCGCCGCCCGAGGCTGACTGCGGCCCGGACTTCGCCGGCGCCTCAGCAGGTTTCTCAGCGCCGCCTTCGGCCGGCGCGGCTTGGCCGCCGGGGCCCACCATCTTCATGTTTCCGCTCTCGCGCGCCTTGCGGATCATTTCCTTCACCTTGGGATCGTTCGGATCCAGCTTCATCACCTGCTGGTTTCCGCCCGGGCCCCCCGGACCTCCGGTGGTGGTGACGGTCATTCCCTGAGGCGCGCCGCCCTCGCCGGGCGCCGAGACGTTCGCCGGGCGCCCTCGGCCGCCGCGCATCATGTCCTGCATGCCCTGCGGCGCCATGGCCGCGAGCGTGGCTTCGTCCCACTTCGTGTCCAGCACTTCGCCGGGCGTCGGCTCGCGCAGGAGCACCTGCTGGCCTTCGTCGAGACCGGCCAGCACTTCGATCGTCGTGGCGGAGCGGCGGCCCGTGCGCACGGGCGTGCGCTCGAACTTGCCGCCCTTGGGTGTGTACGCAAAGGCGACCGCCCCATCGCGGAACACGGCCTGAATCGGAATCGCGAGCGATTCGTCAACCTCGCCCAGAAGGATCTGCGCCTCAGCCCGCATGGCGGGCTTGAAGGATGGGCCGTCCTCTTCAAGGGGGTCGAGCAGCACTTTCACCGTGTATTCGCGCGTGTTCGGGTCGCGCCATGGATCGGATTCGGCGAGCACGCTCACGGAATCGACCTTGCCGGGGAAGGTCCGCCCCTGCAGAGCCTCGACGCGGATGGTGGCGGGCTGGCCGGGCTGAATGCGCCCGGCCACGCTCTCATGCACGCGCACCGCGGCGACCATCTGCCCGGTGGAGGGGAGGATCATGATGAGTTCATTCGGGCGCACTGTGCGGCCCACCTGCATGGGCCCGTCGCCGCCGAACATCACGTACCCGCGGCCGCGCCCGGTGCTGGAGGCGTAGACCACAAGGCCGTCGTTGTCGGCGACGATGCTGCAGGCTTCGAACTGCTCCTGGAGGTCGGCGAGGTTCTCCTCGCGCAGCTCGAGTTGGCGCTTCTTGTTGATGCGATCGGCGTCCTTGCTCGCGAGCTGGCGCTCATTCTGCTTGATCGTGCGCTCCAGCGCCGCCTCGGCCTCGGAGACGTTCGAAGTCAGCTCCTTCATCCGCTTGTCGAACTCATACTGCTCGTAAATCCACAGATCAAGCTTCGCTGTCTCAAGCGCTGCCTCGGCTCTGATCAGCGCGATCTCGCCCTGCTGAACCTCGTCCTTGCTCGCGAACTGCCGTTCGAAGAGGCGCTGGTTCTTCTCGTGCTGATCCTTCTTCAGATCTCGTTCCTTCTCGGCCGTCTTGATCGCGATCAAGTACTCGTCCCGGCTCTTCTTGTCGTCGCCTTCCCTGAACTTGGTCAGTTCAATGCCCTTGAGTTCGAGGTCGAGCTCAGCCTTGCGCTGCGCCGCGTCGTTGTCATTCTCCTGGATGTCGTACGCCGTCTTGGCGCTGATGTAATCGCTCCGCGCCGCCTCGACGCGCAGCGTCTCCTCCTGCAGCTTGTTCTCAATCTCCTCCGACGACAGCCGCACGAGCACGTCGCCCTTCTTCACCTTCTGCCCTTCGGGCACGAGCTCGACGATCGCCGCGGGAGAATCCAGTTCGGAGCGGACCTCCTTCTGCTGCTTCGCCTCGAGTTCCCCGCTGGAGGTCACGGTGATGTCGAACGAGGTCTTGGCGACCCGGTGGAGTTCGGTCGTGCCGACTCCGCTCGCCGCGCCACCCCTCTGAAGGGCGAAGTAAGCGCCCGCCCCGCCCACGGCGAGGATGCCGAGGGAGGCGATGATGAGCGTCGGGGCGCCTCCGCGGCGTGTTCGGCGGGCCGGCTTGCGGCTGGTCAATGCGGACATCCAATCCTCCAGAAGGTCCCCGGATGCGTGTCTCCGGCTTTGCTGACTCTGCTGATCCACTCCGAAGAGACGGTGGGCGCTGCCGCCCCCAGCACAAACCGGCGGGGACCGGCCCCGGTTTCGGGGCGGCGAGCCCCGATGGCTCTGCATCCTAGAGCCTCGGGGGCGAAAGTCGCCCCGCTTCACGCCAAAAACGGGCCCGAATCCCGTCAGTCGCCGGCGATGGGCGGGGGGACGCCCTGATCGGACCCTGGAGCCCCCGGCGCCGCGTCTCGATAGTCCATTTCCCGAGGCGGGGGAAAGACCATCCCCGGCAAGGGGAGGATCATCCCGCCCTTGTCCACTCTGAGTTGACCGGTGGCAACCAGATAATCGAGGACGGCGATCCGCAGGTTCCGGAACGTGGCATCGCGTTCGTTGCGGGCGTCAACCAGCGCATCCTCCGCTTCCGAAATGTCGTTGGCGATCGCCTCCTTGATCTTCAACTCCTCGAGCCGGAGTTCAGCGGTCTCGACGGCCTGGTCCGCGAGCCGAAGGTTGTTCCGCTCCTGATCAATTCTGCGGCGCGCTGACCGCGCGTCGATGATCACGTTGTCGCGAAACTGCTCGTATGCTCGACCTGCCCGCTCCAGCCCGATGATCGCCGAACGGACATTGAGCCGTTCGATCTCGCGATCCAGAGGAAGCCCGAAGGTCACCCCAAGGCGGTAGTCAGTCTCGTCAAAGCGCAGGTCGAATCCGTCCTGATCGTCAGGATCGCCCGTCGTGGTGACCGCGAACACGTCGAGGTCGGGCAGAAGCTGGTTATAGGCATTGGCCACCGCGCGCCGGGAGTCATCGACGAAGTCCCTCTGGTTCTGAAGATCAAGGCGGTATACGAGCGCGAGCTGGGCCGCTTCGAGGGGCGTTGCGTCGGGCTCGGGCAGGACAATCGAGGAGGGTTCAATGAGCACCGGCGTGAGAACATCGATGCCGAGGCGCAGTTTGAAGCGATCAAGGGCGAGCAGGTAGTTTTCACGCTGATTGATGAGCGAACTCTGCGCGACGAGCACGTCTCCTTCGAGTCGCCGGGCTTCGCTCGGGCTGTCTCGCCCGGCTTCGACTCGCGCCCGAGCGCGTTCGAACGACTGAAGGCGGCTCTGAAGCGACCGCTCCTGGTTCGCAATCTGCGACAACTGCGCCACAAGGCCCAGAAAATCCCGCGCAATATCCACGAAAAACTCGCGCCGGAACCGCTCAAACATCCGCGCCGCGTACACCACGTCGCGCTCAGCCTGAATCAGGTCCTCCCGCGCGATCAGCCCCGCGTTGCGCAGCAGCGGGATATCCGCGTTGATCACCAGCGCCGCCGACTGGCGATAGTCCTCCGTCACCGTCGAGCGCAACTGCTCCGTGGCGCTCGTGATCAGCGCCGCCTCCACCTGCCCGCCATAGGGCAGCCGCTGCGTCACGCGCAGTTCGTTGATCAGCGAGGCCGCCACGTCGGAATCCGAATCGAGCGACCCATCGAGGCTCGCCGTCAGGTCGTCGAAGAACCGCGGGCCCCAACGGTGCCGCTCGATGAGCAGGCGGATCGCCGCGAGCAGGTACTCCTCCTCCGCCGTCCGGTACTCGCGGGCCGAGGCCTGCGCCGTTGCGAAGGCCGTCCGCAGGTCCATCCTGACGCCGTCGGCCGGGATCGCCGCGTACTCCTCCAGCCGCGCCGCCACGTCGCGGTCGGGCGAAGCGGTGGGGAACAGCAGGTCCTCCGCCAGCGGGTTGTAGGTCTCCGGATTCGTATCCGCTTGTCCGGGCCGCCTGAACGATTCCTCCGGCCCGAAGGTGCGGCTCGGCGCCACGGGGGCATTGATCGACGACGAGGTCCCCTGAACCAGGCGATCAACCTCCCGATCGATCGATTGCAGACTCGAGCAGCCTCCCGCCCACACCGCGGCTACCGCCCCCAATCCGATCACCCCGGCCGCGCGGCGATTTCCTGCTCCTTGCCTCACCGCAGCCGCATTTCGGCGTTCCCAACCCATCGCGGGCGAGTGTACCGGCCCCGGCATGCCCTGTTGCGTGCCACATCCGAGCGCGCACCCGCGGATTGCGGCAAGGCGCCGCGCCACTTATGGTTGTCACCCTTCCAGGGGGCCTCCGCGGCGGCCAGACCGGCCCGCAGGCGGCGGAGACCCGCCCCTGACCCCCCGGACCCCCGGACCCCCGGAACCCGCCACCCACCCATGCCGACGATCGCCTACGACGGCCAGTCACTCCTCCTCGACGGCAAGCGCCGCTGGATCGTCGCCGGAAGCGCGGATTATGCGCGAATCCCGCGCGAGGAGTGGGCGGCGCGCCTCCGCACCTGCCGTCTGGCGGGCCTGAACACGATCGGCGTCTCCCTCAACTGGCGACTGCACGAGCCGGCGCCCGGGCGCTTCGATTTCGACGGGAATCTTGATATCGAGGCGTTCATTCGCGAAATCGGCCGCGCCGGCATGTCCTGCATCCTCCGACCCGGGCCGTTCGTGGATCGCGGCTGGGACATGGGGGGCCTGCCCACGTGGCTCCTCCAGAAGCCGGGCGCCGTCCTTCGGGGGCCGGGGGCCGAGTTCCTGGAGCCCTGCGCCCGTTGGTTCGGGGCGGTGATGGGGGAGGTGAAGGACCTCCAGGCCACCAGCCGCCGCGGAGGGCCGATCATCCTCATCCATGTCGAGCACGAGTGGCACTGCGGCGACGAAGCCGCGGGAGAGGGCTATCTCGCCGAACTGACCCGCTTTCTGCGCGAAAACGGCGCCGCGACGCCGCTTGTCAACAACAACAACCTTTTTCAGCACATTGAGAGCCAGATCGACGCCTGGAGCGGGTCGGCGCGGCTGCACTCCACGATGCGGCAGTTGCGGCACGTGCGTCCCGATGCGCCGCCGATGGTGATCGACCTTTCGCTGGGCGGGCCGGACGTGTGGGGCGCCGCACGGGGGCATGCGGCGCCGGCGCCCGCGGCGGTCCTGCGGCGCGTGGCCGAGGCGCTCGCCGCGGGGGCGCAGGTTCACCTCGCGCCATTCTGTGGCGGAACGAACTTCGGCTTCCAGGCCGGTCGCATCGCGTCGGGCCCCGCCGCGGCGGACGCCGCCGCCGGCGGCGCTACGCGGCAGGATGCGGGCGCGGCCATCGCCGAGGGCGGCGCAACCGGGCCGGCGCATGACCTGCTCAAGCGCATCCTCACGTTTGCATCGTCGTTTGATCGCGTGTTCACCGCGCTCGAGTTGTCCGAGCCGCACGTCGCGATCGATCCGGAGGGCGCGGATGGCGAGCCATCCGTGAGCGCCATCCACTGCACCGGCGCGCAGGGGGATGTGGTCTTCGTCTTCGGCGATGCGCGGGGCGGGCGGGCGGATGCAACCCGCACGGTGCGCCTGACGCAGCCCGACGGCGCTTCACTCTTCGTGACGCCCGGCGCCACGGGCATTACATGGCTGCTGCGCGACGCGCTGCTCGCGCCGCGGGCGCGGCTGGATTGGTGCAACCTGTGCCCGTTCGCGCTCGTGGGGCGCGTGTTCGCGTGCTTCGGGCCGGCCGGCGCGCACGGGATGCTCTCGATCAACGGCGCCGCGTTCGAACTCATCGTGCCGGAGGGCGCCGAGCCGCTGGTCGAGGAGCACGAGGGCATCGTGGTCGTGGCGTGCAATGAGACACAGATCGACGCCGCGTTCGCGACGGAATCTGCGCTCTTCGTCGGGGCTTCGGGCGTTGATGGTGAGGGTCGTCCGCTGCCGCGGTCCGGCTTCGATGCCTGCCTGCGCCTCAGCGCGGAGGGCGAGGCGACGCGCGAAGCGTTCGCCGAGCATGCGAACGTGCGCGCCCCATCGCTCGGCGAGTGGTCCGCCGCCTCCGCCGAGGAGTACACGAGAGGAGCCAGCGATCGATTCGCCTCCATCTCCGGCCCCGCTTCGCTGGAGTCACTCGGCGCGCCGGAGGGTTACGGCTGGATTCGCATGAGCATCCCGGCGAAGAGCGCTCGCAAGGCCGGCGCCGGCTTCTTCGAGAGCGGCGACCGCCTGCACCTCTTCGGCGCGGGCGAGTTCATCGAGACAGTGGGGGAGGGGCCCGGCGCAACGGGGCCGCTTGCAACGCTGCCGCTGAAGTCCGGCGCCAACATGTTCGTCGCGCTCGCCGACAACATCGGCCGTTGGTCCAGCGGCGTGGCGCTCGGCGAGAAGAAGGGCCTCTTCGGACACGTGTGGCTCGTGAAGCCGCTCAAGAGCGCGAAGCCGGTTGTGTCCGTCGAAGCGCCGATCAACCCGCTCGCGCTTCGTTCTCCCCTCTGGGGCGTGCATCGCGATGACCGCACCGACCCCGCGCGCCTCGCCTGGAAGTTCGAGCACCGCCGCAAGGCGCCTGTCTTCGTCGTGATCGATCCGCCGCCCTCCGCTTCCGCCGGCGCTCACCGCGACGGCGCCGGCCATGTTCGTGCGCTCCTTCTTCTCAACAGCGACCTTGCGGGCGTCGTCGGCGATCTTCCGCTGCCGCAGCGTTTCACGCTCGACCCCGAAGGGCTGAAACGCGGCGTCAACCACGTGCAACTGGCCTTCCTCGGCGACGCCGCGGCCATGAAAGACTGGGCCGCTTCCGCTGTGCATTTCTTCGTCGGCGACACCAACCTCACCGAGAAGGCCGACTGGGGCTTCGCGCGATGGGAGCCGCCCCGGCCCGCGGCTTTCCAGCCCGCGAACAAGACGGCGCTCGGAAAGACGAGCGGCGTGCCGACGTGGTGGCGCACGGAGTTCAAGTGGAAGTCGTCCGGCAGGCCCCTGTGGCTCGAGGCGAAGGGCCTGACCAAGGGGCAGATGTTCCTCAACGGAAAGAACCTGTGCCGCTACTGGGTCGCGACGCGCGACGGAACGAGCGTGCCGCCGCAGGAGCGCTATTTCCTGCCGCACTCGTGGCTCCGGCCCGACGACGCGAATGAACTGCTCATCTTCGATGAGCACGGCGCGGCGCCGGGCAAAGCGCGACTGACCACAAGCGCCGAATAGCGCTCAGTGCGCCGAGTCCGCCGGCGCCGTGTCGCGCTCCTGCCCCATCCATTCCACGCACGCGGTGATGAGCCTCTCGCGCGTCACGGGCTTGGTCAGGTACGCATCGCACCCGGCCTCGAGGCATTGCTCGCGCTGGCCCGGCGCCGTGTCCGACGTCAGCGCGATGATCGGCCCTCTCCAGCCGTCGCGCCGCAGCGCGCTCGCGGCGCCGAACCCGTCGAGTTCCGGCATGCGCATGTCCAAGAGGATCACGTCGAACGGCCGGTCCTGATCGCGCGACGCCTGGGCGCGCTCCACCGCGATGCGCCCGTTCACGGCCACATCCACTTCCGCGCCGGCTCGCATCAGGAACGTGGAGATCAGCCGCTGGTTGTCCGGCCCGTCTTCCGCGAGCAGGATGCGCGCCCCCTCCAACGGCAGCGACGCCGCCCCGACCGCGCCGAACCTCTCATCCACCGCCGGCGCTTCATGTGTCAGCGTGAGCGACTCCACCGGCCCAACGGGCAGCGAGAGTGTGAGCACGCTCCCCTCGCCGCGGACGCTCCGGGCCTCGATCTCGCCGCCCATCATGTCCGCGAGCCGCCGCGAGATCGCGAGCCCGATCCCGGCGGTCGAGGTGCGCGCTCCACCCGGCTCGCACGGCGCGAAGGGCTTGAACAATGCGCGCATCGTGTCGTCGCTCATTCCGGGTCCGGTGTCCTCGACTTCGAAGCGCAGCCGCGCCATCCGCGGATCGGCCACGCTCAGCCGGCACCGCAGCGTCACGCCGCCCTTCTCCGTGAACACCACCGCGTTGGCCAGTAGCCGATCCAGAACCTGCCGCACGCGCGCCGCATCCAGCCGCGCGATGCGCGGCAGCGGCCACTCAGGCTCCATGGCGAGGGACAGACCCTTTTCCACTGCGCGGCCCCGAGCCTGCGCGCACGCCTCCTCCGCGAGGCGCGCCGGCGAGCACTCCGCCGCATCAATCGTCATGCGCCCCGCCTCGATCTTCGAGATGTCGAGCACGTCCCCCATGATCGAGAGCAGCCGCTCCCCGCTTCTTCTGATGGCCCTTGCGTGCTCCACGCGCTCCTCGGCGCTCAGCCCGGGCGCGGCAAGCAGGTCGGCGAAGCCGAGGATGGTCGTCAGCGGCGGCCGGATCTCCTGGCTCATGCCGGTCAGGAACTCGCTGGCCGCGCGGCCCGCCGCGTGCGCCTCATCCGACGCCGCCCGCAGCGCCTCGCTCACCTTCGCCAGCGCCTCGTCGCTGTTGCGCTGCTCCTGCTCCGCGCGGGCCCGCTCGCGAATGTCTCGCAGGAACGCGCAGAACGAAACGCCCTCCTCCCCGCGCACGGGAACGATCGAGAGTTCGATCGGGATCTCCGATCCGTCCCGGCACAGCGCCGTGAGCTCCACCCGCCGGTTGATGACGTGCTCCTCGCCCGTCTCCAGATACCGCTTGAGCCCTCGCTTGTGCGCGGCGCGGTGCTGCGGCGGGACGATCGTCTCCGTGAGCGATCGCCCGACCGCCTCCGCCGCGCTCCACCCGAAGATGCGCTCCGCCTGAGCGTTCCACGCCGTGATGACCCCCCGCGCATCCGACGCCACCACTGCATCCATCGCGGAATCGAAGATCAGCCGCAGACGCGACTCGCTCCCCGCGACCTCACGCTGCGCCTCCGCACGCTGATCTCGCGCCCGCAGCGCCGCCCGCAGCGCCGCCCGCCGCATCGCCCCGGCGCACAGCCCCGCGAACAGGCTCAGCGCCGCGGCGGGCAACAGGCCCATCGCCGCGGCCCTGTGCACCGCGCCGATGCGCTCCGCGCAATGCTCCGCCGTGATGTCCACCCCCACGATGCCGGCGACGCCACCCTCCGAATCCAGAATCGGCGCATAACCGCTGAGCAGAGTCCCCCAACGATCCGCCCGCGGCTCGCACATCGCGACAGGCTCGCCCTGCCGCAGCGCCTTCCGCATCGCAGGATCGGCCTCCCGATACTCCTCGAGAATGAACGAGTGATCCTCCACGCCGTCTTCGTCCGCGTCCCCCTCGGGAGTCGCATCGAGCACGAACAGCACGCGCTCGCCCACCATCGCCACGGTGTAGAGGTATCGCACATCCCCCGATGAATCGAGCACGCGCCGAAGCGGCGCCACCGCGTGCTCATACTCCAGGCAGTCCTCGCGCCCCCGCTCGATAAGCCCCTTGTGCTGCTCCGCGTCCACCAGCGCCGCGGCCGCCTGCGCCGTCCGCACCAGGTCGGCCCGCACCTCACCCATGATCGCTTCCATGGCCGCGAAGTGCACCGACGCCACGCTCAACAGCGAGGCCGCCATGATCGCCCCCGCCGCGAGCAAGCCGCACGTCCGCGGGCCACACCACGTCCGTCGGCTGACCGACGACGCAGGCGCGCTCCCCGAGCGCCCCGCAAAAGACTGGCGGCCTCCGCTTGGCTCCATCCCCATGGCGTCCGGTAGATCGGCCGAAAACCGCTGCGGGAAGAGCCGCACTCACCCACATGCGGGTCCCACCGGACCCTCACCGCCGCCGCCGGCCGGTTTCCGCAACACCGCGGCATGGAACGGCCGACCCTCCCGTGCGTACTTCCGCTCGAAGTTCGTCCCCACCAGTTCTCCCGCCGAGGCGCCTGAAGCCCGTCGCTCGCTCGAAAACTCGAGCCGGTCGAACCGGGCCTCGCTGACTCCCGCCCCAACTCCGCCCCCGGAAGCCACGCACCACCGCGCAAAGAACCCCTCCATCCATTCCCAGTAGTCGTCGTGGTCCGTCACGATGCGCAGTTCACCCCCCGGTTCAAGCACTCGGAACGCCTCCGCCAGAAACGCGTCCTGCACCATCCTGCGCTTGTGGTGGCGGCTCTTCGGCCACGGGTCCGGAAAATAGAGGTGAATCACGCTCGCGATCGCATCCGGCGTCCTGTGACGCAGGAAAGCCGCGGCGTCGGCGTACAGCAGGCGCACATTCGCCAGCCCGCGCCGCCGCACGCGGTCCGCGGCATAGAGAAAGAACTCCCGGGCGTGCTCAATGCCCAGAAAGTTCACCTCCGGCCGCCGCGCCCCCTCCTCGAGCAGAAAAGTGCCCTTCCCGGAGCCGATTTCGATCTCAAAACGCGCCTCCGGGCGCTCAAACCACCGCCGCGGATCGATCCACGCCCCCCGCGGGTCGGACAAGTCGTCCGGCAGGGGCGGCAGGTCGTCCAGTGTCAGCCCCGCCTCGCCGGGGTCGAGCGCTCTTCCGCGGCCGAGTCCGAAACTCATCGAATGACGCTCCTTGCGCGCACAAAACCGGTCAGTCCGCCCTCATTCCGGCACGAATCCCAGTCCCGGAACCCTCCAGGTGGAACGAGCGTAGGGCAGGTGAGAATAATGATGGCGGCCCTGCACAGACGGGCCGATAGCATCAGACGGCCTCCCTTGGCCGGCGCCGCTTCGATCCGGGGCGGCGGAAGCACGTGCGCGTGACGCGAGCGGGCGATCCGGCATTCGTTTCCGTGTCAGGAGGCGCAGCGGCGCACCGCGGACGCATCCGCCACGCTCGTCGCGCCCATCGAAGCATCGCCGGCCCCTGGCCGCCACGCCGCGGCGGGGGTCGTCAGGGAGGAACGGCGACCATGTCCGAGCAGTCCCGCCAACCCGCGCCCCGATCTCTCTCGCGCGAAGACCTCGTCGCCGCCATCGAATCGCGCATCGATCGCAAGCGCTTCCAGCAGCACCACTGGGAGGGCTCCTTCTGGGATTACCTCGACGTCGCGCACGAGCGCCCCGCCGTCGCGCGCAACGCCTTCCAGCGCCTCTACGACATGATCCTCTCCTACGGCTGGGAGAAGTACCGCCTCTTCAAGCACGATCTCATCCGCTACCACTTCTTCTCCGATCCCATCGACGGCGGCGCGGATGCGATCTACGGCCTCGACCGCCCGCTCATGGAGCTGGTCGATGTCTTCCGCTCCGCGGCGGAGGGTTACGGCACCGATCGCCGCATCCTCCTCCTGCACGGCCCGGTCGGGTCCAGCAAGTCCACCATCGCGCGGCTGCTCAAGAAGGGGCTCGAAGCGTACTCGCGCACCGACGCCGGAGCGCTGTACTCGTTCTCGTGGATGCTCGATCCCAGCGCCGGCCCCAGCGAGAAGAGCGTCGCCTTCCCCTGCCCCATGCACGAGGAGCCGCTGGTGCTCGTGCCGCGCGAGGCGCGGGCGGATGTCCTCGCCTCAGTGAACGAGCGCTACCGCCCGGCGCACAGCAGCGCGCGCATCCGCATGCCGGGCGACCTCTGCCCCTTCTGCCGCAGGGTGATGAATGATCTCATGGTCCACTACGACGGCGAATGGAAGCAGGCAATGTCGCACGTGCGCGCCCGCCGCATCATCCTCTCCGAGAAGGATCGCATCGGCATCGGCACCTTCCAGCCCAAGGACGAGAAGAACCAGGACTCCACCGAACTCACCGGCGACATCAACTACCGCAAGATCGCGCAATATGGCTCCGACTCCGACCCGCGCGCGTTCAACTTCGACGGCGAGCTGAACATCGCCAACCGCGGCGTGTGCGAGTTCATCGAGGTGCTGAAACTCGACGTCGCCTTCCTCTACGACCTCCTGGGCGCCAGCCAGGAGCACCTGATCAAGCCCAAGAAGTTTGCCCAGACCCACATCGACGAGGTCATCCTCGGCCATACCAACGAGCCGGAGTACAAGCGCCTCCAGTCCAACGAACTCATGGAGGCCTTCCGCGACCGCACGATCAAGATCGATATCCCCTACAACTCGCGCCTCGACGACGAGATCAAGATCTACCAGAAGGATTTCGGCCCCGGCCGCATCAAGAACATCCACGTCGCGCCCCACACGCTCGAGGTCGCCGCGATGTGGGTCGTGCTCACGCGACTCGCCGAGCCCAAGAAGAGCGGCCTCTCGCTCCTCCAGAAGATGAAGCTCTACAACGGCAAGGCCATCCCCGGCTTCACCGAGGATTCGATCTCCGAACTCATGGAGGAAGCCCCGCGCGAAGGCATGACGGGCATCAGCCCGCGCTACGTGCAGGACAAGATCTCCAACGCCCTCGTGAGCCACCAGGCCATCGAGGAGGCGTGCATCAACCCGTTCATGGTCCTGAACGAACTCGAATCCGGCCTCTCGCACCACTCGCTGCTCACGGACGAGGAGACCAGGAAGCGCTACCGCGAACTGCTCGCCGTCGTGAAGGACGAGTATGAGGACATCATCAAGGCCGAGGTGCAGCGCGCCATCAGCGCCGATGAAGACGCCATCAAGCGCCTGTGCGCCAACTACATTGAGAACGTCCGCGCCTACACGCAGAAGGAGAAGGTCCGCAACCGCTACACCGGCCGCGAGGAGGAGCCGGATGAGCGGCTGATGCGCTCCATCGAGGAGAAGATCGATATCCCGGCCACGCGCAAGGACGATTTCCGCCAGGAGATCATGAACTACATCGGCGCCCTCGCGCTCGACGGGAAGAAGTTCGAGTACAACACCAACGCCCGCCTCTACAAGGCGCTCGAACTCAAACTCTTCGAGGACCAGCGCGACACCATCAAGCTGAAGAACCTCGTCTCCAGCGTGGTGGACGACGAAACCCAGGCCAAAATCGACGTCGTGAAGCAGCGCCTCATCAAGAACTTCGGCTACAACGAGCGCTCCGCGACCGACGTGCTCAACTACGTCGCCAGCATCTTCGCCAGGGGCGACAGCAAGGGCGACTGAACCGGGAAGCCGCGGGCCGGCCGCGCCCCCGTCGTGCGCCCCACGTTCCACCTGCCAAGCCGCGTTCATGAGCGCGGTTTCACCACAACTTCATCTCCTGTTCAAGCCGCGCCCTCATGGTGTGGCGTCCGTGCGCCGCGCGCTTCGTCTGGCCCGGCGCGTCCGGGGATTCTTGAACCCAAGCAGGACGTTTCCGCCATGCCGCACGCCCCGTCCGGTTCTGACGGAACTCCCCGCGGCGGCGACCGGGGCTGCCGGCCGCCCTCCTCCCCGCTATGGAACGCCAGCCGCCCCGTCATCGCGGATCGCCCGCTCCATCGAGATGTCAGCGTTGACGTCTGCGTCATCGGCGCCGGGATCACCGGCGTCTCGACGGCGCTCGCCCTGTGCTCCGAAGGGCTCGCGGTCGCGCTCATCGACGACGGGCCCATCGGCGGCGGGGAGACTGGCCGCACCACCGCGCACCTCACGCTCCCCGACGACGGCTTCGAGCGCCTCATCCGTCTGCACGGCGAAGAGCGGTCCCGCCTCTACGTCCAGAGCCACGCGCGCGCGATTGACGTGATCGAGGAGCGCGTGAAGGCAGAGCGCATCGAATGCGACTTCCAAAGGGTGGATGGCTTCCTGTTCCAGGCGGCCGGAGATCGTTCATCCCGCTCCATCGACCGCGAGCACGATGCCGCCTTGCGGCTCGGCGTCGTGTGCGAACTGCTTGGACAGGGCCCTCTTCCCGGGTTCGGACCGGCGATCCGGTTTCCCAACCAGGCTCAGTTCCATCCGCTCAAGTACCTCGCCGCGCTGATCCATGTCATCGAGCGGATGGGCGGACAGGTCTTCACCGGCGCCCACGCCGCCTCGCTCGAGAGCGGCGCCCGCGTCACGATCACGACCGCCCATGGACCGGTGATCAACGCCGGCGCGGCGGTCGTCGCCACGAACACGCCGGTCTTCGAGAAGGTCGCCATGCACACGAAGCAGGCGCCCTTTCAGACCTACGCCATCGCCGCGCGCATCCCCGCCGGCGCCGTCCCGCGCGCGCTCTACTGGGACACCGAAGACCCATACCACTACGCGCGCACCCAACCCGATGACGATCATCCCGCGCACGAGTTCCTCATCGTCGGCGGTGAAGACCACAAGACCGGACAGGCGTCCGACCAGGATCAGCGCTGGCGCCGTCTGGAAGATTGGGCCCGCGCGCACTTCCCCCACATCATCGATGTCCCGCGCCGATGGTCCGGCGAAGTGTTCGAGCCGGTTGACGCCATCGCCTTCATCGGGCGCGAGCCCCTCGGCCAGCTCAACGTCTACATCGCCACCGGCGATTCCGGCAACGGCATGACCCACGGGACCATCGCGTCCACCCTGCTCTGCGACCTCATCGCCGGCCGCGAGCACCCCTGGGCGGACATGTACAACCCCGCTCGAAAGAACCTTTCGTCGGTCGGCGTCTTCGTCAAGGAAAACCTGAACGTGGCGCTGCAGTACGCCGACTGGGTGCTCCCCGCCGAGCGCGCCTCCGCCGATGACATCGCCCCGGGCGAAGGCGCCGTACTCCGTGAGCGCGGCAAGCCCATCGCCGTCTTTCGCGATGACGCCGGCCTGACGCACCCCCGCTCCGCCGTCTGCCCGCACCTCGGCTGCATCGTCTCATGGAACCCGGGCGAGCGAACCTGGGATTGCCCCTGTCACGGCTCCCGCTTCAACTGCTTCGGCGAAATCATCACCGGCCCGGCGAACCGCGACCTCGCCGAGGTCGAGCAGCCGACGCCCTCGCCCGCGGCCGGCCAGCGCAACACCGGACCCCGCCCGACGTGATGGCCCGCATCGGCCCTGGCCGCTTCGGTGCAGGACGAATCAGCGATGTCCGCGGCTACTTCATCTCGCCCGCAACGCCCCAAACCCCGAACTGCCGGTCATGCGCCGCCTGCGCATGACACCCCATGCACGACACGATCCGCCCCACCGACGTCACCCGCTTCCCATCCGCGCTCACCGTGCCATACACCCACCCCTCATCCGTCCCCGGCGCCGCGGCTTCCATCCTGTGCATGATGAACAGTTCGCGCCGCTGGCCCGGCCAATACGCCCGCCCGTCCCGCTGAACCGGGCTCGCCAACTCCGGCCGGTCGTCGTTCACGTCCGCCGCCCGCGGTTCCCCTGCGCCAACGGCAGTCCACGTCTCCTTCACAATCGTCTGACCCACCGGCGTCCGCGGCGGCTCGCCCACCTGGCCTTCCCCCGCCCACCGGCTCAGCGCCGTGTACGCCTCGTCATCCCTCGCGAACAGGAAGTACAGCTTCCCGCCATGCGTGGCTTCATCGCCGCTCGCGCTCATCGCGCCGCCAGGCGCCCGACTGATCAGGCCGCGCGGCGCGCTGCACAACGTCGGCGCCCACAGCCCTTGGTGTGACACCCACTCCCAAGCCGCGTAGTTTCCAGCAACCTCCAGCAGCATCGCTTCCCACGCGTCCGCCGCTGCGCCTCGATCATTGGGGCGCCCCGCCGTTTCCCCCTCCAGCCGCGGGCCGCTGCAGGACGCGCCCAGCCCCGCGCCAACTAGCGCCGCGGCCAGCCACGCCGGAATCGCAATCTCACGTCGCCTGGCGAACGATCCCCGCTGCATTTGCCTCACCTGCCCCTTTCCCGGCGCCTGGCCTCATCGCCCGCTCACGGCGCCTCTATATCTTCGTCCGCCGGACCGGTCAGGTTCGACCAGCCCATCCCACAGCAGACGGATCTCGGCTCACATCACGCAACCCGCGCCGCCCCCCCGCCGAACATCCCCGGCCGGCGCGGCCGCACCATCGCCTCAGCCCGGCGGAAAGCGTCTCATGAATCTCCGCACGCTGGCCCGTTTCCTGCTCGTCGATCGCGCATCCATCGTCACCGCCGCCTCCAGCCTCTGGGCCCTGCCCCTCGGCTTCCTGCTCGTCCTCTCCGCCGCCCTCGCGCGCAATTACGACGGCGTCTGGCTCCCGGCCGAGCCGCATGTCCTCCTCCATGGCCTCGCCGCCTCACTCGGCACATCGTTCCTTCTCTTCACGATTGTCTACGCGCTGTTCCGCGCGCGCCGTCCGAAGCCATCGCGCCGCGAGCCCGCGCCCTTCATCCGCGCCTATCTGTCCTTCCTCGGCCTCTTCTGGCTCACCGCGCCCCTGGCGTGGCTCTACGCCATCCCCTACGAGCGCTTCCTCCCGCCGCTCGACGCCGTCACGGCCAACGCCTGGACACTCGCCCTCGTCGCCGCGTGGCGCGTGCTCCTCATCTCTCGCGCGCTCAGCGTGCTCTTCCGCGCGCGCTTCCTGCTCACCCTCCTCATCGTTCTCGCTTTCTCCGACATCATCGTCTTCGCGGCCAACACCCTCGCGCCCGAAGTCTCCCTCGTCTCCTTCATGGGCGGCTTCGTCGATGCCTCACTCACCGCTTCCGAGGAGCACGCCCTCGGCGCTCTCAACGTCACCGCAGCGATCGGCGCCCTGTATGCGCTGGTCCCTCTAGTCCTCGCCGCGCTCATCAGCCTCGCATGGTGGAAGCCCCAGGGCCTTATCCCGTTTGAACCATCGATCACGCCGCCCTCCCGCGCTCTTGTCGCGGCCTTCATCATTATCTCGCTCGCCTTCCTCCCCGCCCTCATCTTCGCGCAGTCCGAACAGCGCCGCCGCGACGCCTATGAGCGTCTCCTCGCCGCCGATCAGCTCGACGCCGCCGTCGCCCTCCTCTCCCGCCACTCGCGCAGCGACTTCCCGCCGATGTGGAACCCCTTCATGGCCCGCGGCGAGCCGCGCCGGCCGACGCACGCGCTGACCCACCACCGCCTCAATGCGCTTATTGAAAGCGCCGGCCAACCAGGCGCGGCGCCATGGATCCGCCCCTTCTTCGTTCAGGAAGCATGGCGCCGCTTGATCGATGATGAGCCGTTCCGCCGCTTCATCGATCGCCCCGATCGCGACCACCTCCTGAACACCATCCCCGACGACGAGCGCGCTCCCCTCGCCGCATTCCTCGTCGTCTATGCCGCGGAAGCGCCCGACCTCGCCGATCACCGCCGCAAGACCCTCCGCGATGCCGCGGATGCCCTCGCCGCGTCCCGGTCCGATTTCGCGCCCTGATTCAGATCGAGCCCCGCGTCCCGGCTCTACCCCGCCCCCCACGCCCCCAGCAGCCGCGCAAGATCACCCGCGTTCACAATCCCATCCCCCGTGATATCCGCCTCCGTGTGGTCCGTGCCCCACGCGCCAAGCAGCCGCCCGAGATCGCCGGCGCCCACAACGCCATCCCGGTTCAAGTCCGCCTCGTTGAACTCCGTCTCCCGCGGCGGCGTATCGTCGCAATCGCCCCACTTCGCCAGGAACGAATCCCCCGCGGGCGAAAAGATGAACGCGCCTCCCGCGTACAGGTCCGGACCGCCGCCGCGCCCGTCGTCGAACACCGCCAGCGCCGTCACCCAGTCGCTCATGCCGTCCCCCAGCGCCGTCCACGATGTCCCGTTCCACTTCGCTATCCGGTTCGCCTCCGCGCTCCCCGCAATCGTGAACCGCCCGCCCGCGTACAGGGCCGGCCCGTCGCCCGATCCGTCATCAAACACCGCCAACGCCACGACCCAGTCATCCGTCCCGCCGCCAACCGGCGACCACGCTGTTCCGTTCCACTTCGCCATGCGCAGCGCCGAAATCCCCGACACCAGGTTGAAGATTCCGCCCGCATACAGCGCCGGGCCACCACCCTGCCCGTCGTCAAACACCGCCAGCGCCGCCACATCCAGATTCGCCCCGCCCGCGACTCCCGTCCACGCCGATCCGTTCCACTTCGCGATTCGGCTCGCCGGGGTCGCTCCAGCCGTCGTGAAGGAACCGCCCGCATACAGCGCGGTCCCCCCGCCCTGCCCGTCGTCGAACACCGCCAGCGCCCACACCACCGCGCTCCCGCCGCTCAGATTCATCCCGCCGCCCAGCGGAGTCCACCTCGTCCCGTCCCACTTCGCAATCCGGCTCGCCGCAAACTCCCCCGCCTGCATGAACTGTCCGCCCGCGTACAACTCCTCTCCGTCCCCCGAACCGTCATCAAAGAACGCCAGCGCGCGCACCGTGTGATCCATCCCCGTGCCCAGCGGTGTCCACGCCGCGCCATCCCACTTCGCCACGCGGTTCGCCGGCGCGCCGCCCGCCATCGTGAACTCGCCCGCCGCATAAAGCGCCTCTCCGCCGCCCTCACCGCGCAGCCCGATCTCCCCGATCGCCATCGCATACACCTCGCCGTTCGTGCCGCCGTTCAGCGTGGACCACTCCTCGCCATCCCACCTGCCGATGTAGTTCACCTGCTTCCCACCCGCGCCTCGAATATTTCCCCCCGCGTACAGCGCCGGCCGTCCGGGGGCGCCGAGCCCGTCGTCAAACACCTTGAGCGCCGCAACGCCTCCGCCCAACCCCTTCCCCACGCCCGTCCATCCCGCCGCGTCCAGCCGCGCAACCGAAAACCCATTCACGCCGCCCGCCGAAATAAACCACCCACCCGCATACAACCCCGGCCCGCTCCCCGATCCATCATCGAACTCCGCGAACACCTCAACCGTCGGAAACCCACCGAACGCCAGAGTCATCCCACCGGCCACATCCGACCACGCCGCGCCGTCCCACTTCGCGATGTTGTTCACCGCCGCGCCGCCCGCCCCATCAAACGTCCCCCCGACGTACAGCGCTGAGCCTCCCCCGTCGTCATACGCCGCGATCGCGCTCGCCTTCGACAAGGGCGCCGCAATCCCGCCCCCGACCGCCGACCACCCCGCGCCATCCCACTTCGCCACGCGCGCCGCCGGCGCGCCCCCCGCCGTCATGAACTGACCGCACGCATACAGCGCCGACCCGGTCCCGGCGCCGTCATCGAACACGCACAGCCCCTCGACATCGTCATCCACCCCGGCGCCCAGCGCCGACCACTGCGTCCCATCCCACTTCGCAATGTGATTCGCCGCAACGCCCCCGATCGAGTCAAACTCACCCGCCGCGTACAGCGCCCGCCCTCCGGGGCCGCCGTCATCGAACACCACCAGCGCATGCACCGCGCCCGTCGCGCCGCTCCCGCCGACCGCCGACCACTGCGCCCCATCCCATTTCGCAATGTTCCGCGCCGACACGCCCCCCGCCCCCTCCCCCCAACCCCCCCCCTCCAGCGACGGCCCCCCGCCCAGCCCCGCACCACAAACAGCCATCGGCGCGCCAAACGCCCGCGCCCCCGAGGTCCCGCGC
>CAZGVW010000220.1:0-10408 GCA_964529265.1 uncultured Phycisphaeraceae bacterium | reverse complement strand
GCCGCGCCTCCCTCCACGCCCTCGACCCCCCGCCCCTCATCACATTCCCCTGGCCCGCCGACACCGACACAGACAGCGCCATCGCCTCCAATACCACTCCACCGCTCTCGTGTTCTCCCTTTCCCGCGATCCAATTTGATCTCCCCGTCAATCTCCCTTCCTGTTCCGCTCCTCCGCCTTCCTCTTCACCTGATTCTGATCCTCTTCTCCGTCTTCCTCCGTCTTCCTCCGGGTTCGTTCCCTTTTCTTCCCCGCTTCCTGATCCTGATCCTCTCCGTCTTCCTCTGTCTCCCTCCGGGTTCAATCCCTCTTACTCTTCCTCCGCGCCCCTCTGCGCTCCTCTGCGTTCAACTCTTCTCTCCGATTACGCCAACCCCGCGCTCTCATTCCGCGACATCGCCCACCGCCACAACCTCACCATCGATCAGTTCCTCGACTGGGCCGACAGCGAATCCACGCAACACCGCCTCGACCGCGCCGAGCGCATCGCCCACCGCCGCGCACGCTTCATCGCCTCGCTTCACGCCGCGACAGCGCTGCAGACACTCCTCGAAATCACCCAATCCTTCGCCCCCGAGCGCCCCGACCCCGCCCGCAAAGCCGCCAACACCATCATTACACTCGCGCGCGCCGACACCGCAAGCCCCAAAACGAGCCCGAAGCGCAAGCGAGGGTCAGGACGATCCATCTCGGAATGCGGACGCCTCGCGCCGCGACATTCACCACAGCATCCTTCCGCAGAGGGCCATCACCGCGAATGCAACGATCCACATCACGACCGGGCCGGATGCGCCCTCGAGCCTCAGAATCCGCGCATCCACCCTGATCGGCCCGGAGCGGATCTCCAGAAACAGAACCAGGAAATACGCGGACAGCCCGCAGATCGGCAGACCGATCAGCGCCCCGGCGTGCGTCCGGAACAACTCCTCCATCCAGTCGCTCCCCATCACGATGTGGCGAACGACGAAGATGTGCCACGCGATGATGAGCGAGAGAAAGCTCAACAGGATCGTCCACTTGAGAATCGCCGACAGATCAACCTTCCGCTCGTGCGGGCCTGCTGGGGGAGTGTCCATTCAGACAAGATAGCCCGCTCAGTTCCACGCGATTGTCCGCCTTGCTCGCGCGCGCGCACGGCCTCCCCGCCTTCCCCGTCTACCGTCTACCGCCTACCGACCACCCCAACCTCACGGACATCCACCCCACTGCCCCAGCAACACCGGAATATCCAGCCCGCTCACCACCCCGTCCCCGTTGAGGTCGCCGAAGCACCCGGCGCCCGCGCCCACGCCGCGCAACAAAACGATGCGCCCCTCGTCCGAGATCGAGATCACGATGTCCAGCGCGCCGTCCCCGTTGATCGGCGCCGCAACCGCCGCGGCCATCCCCGCTCCGCCCCACACGGATCTCGTGACGAATCCGGGAGGGGATGCGCCGTTGTTGTCCAGCCAGATGAGTTCGCCGTCGGTCTTCTGCGCCGCGAGGATGTCGAGGTCCCCGTCCCGATCGAGGTCCACGACCTGGATCTCCTCCGCGAACTCCGGCACGATCATGTGCAGGTTGAAGGTGGGGCTGGGCGCGCCGTTGTTCAGGAAGATCCACGTGCCCCACGCCGTGTCGGAACTCGCGGCAATGTCGAGATCCCCGTCGGAATCGAGGTCCCCGAGGCCGACGGTGCGCACGCCGTTCATCCCGCCGGAGATGACGAAGCGCGTGAAACCGGGCGTCGGGACGCCGGAAGTTCTGTACCACGCGAGCGTGTTGTCTCCCTGCGACACCGCGGCAATGTCGAGGTCGCCGTCGCTGTCGAGATCGCCCGCGGCGACGCCGCAGGGCATCGAGGGGGCGCCGGGCAAAGTCATCCGCGCGAAGTTGGGGGGCATGCCGCCGGTGTTCTGGTACAGAACAACCTCGTTCGTCATCGTGGAGGCGACGACAAGATCGAGCGCGCCGTCGCGATTGATGTCCGCCGAGATGATGTGCTGCCCCTGCGCCATCGGAACCAGCTGATTCGTGTTCCAGCCCGGCGGAAACGTGCCGCTGTTGAAGTGGCGGCGCACACCCGTCTCCGAAACGGAGACGACGTCGATGTCGCCGTCGTGCTCGACGTCGGCCGCGATCACCGCCCACGGCTGCAGCGCGCCCGCGATGTTGCGCTTCACGAACGCCGGCGCAACCCCGCCCATGTTCTCGTACCACCAGATGCCCGCGCCGAACGTCGCGGCGACGATGTCGTTGTCTCCGTCGCCATCGACATCGGCGACGGCCAGCCCCAACGGCTGGCCCGCGGCGTCGTCCACCGGAACTTCCACGAACGGCAGCATGTCGGCCGAAACGAGCGGCGCAAGCGCAGGAATGATCCCGAACGCCGCGGCGCGGCGCAGTGCATGAGCGAACGAGCGCATGGTTGTCCTCCTCCTCGGATGTCTCGATCAGTGCGCCGGCGGCGTTCAGGGGCGGCGCGGGTGACCATCGTACTGGAAGCGGGCCGGAGCGCAGATCCACGACCCGACCCGCGACCGAACGAGGTACGATCGAGCCCCATGGCGACGTCCGACCCCACCGAAGTCCTCCTCACGCACCACCGCTGGGCGATGCGCAACCTGCTCCATGCCTGCGCGAAACTCACGCCGGAGCAGTTCCACCAGCGCTTCGACATGGGCCCCGGCTCGCTCCACGACACGGCGCTCCACATGCTCGGCGCGCTCCGCGGCTGGGGGGATCTGCTCGCCGGGCGCGACCAGCGCCCCCGCATCGAGCAGGAAGGCACGCGCACGCCGGAGCAGATGCGCGCCCTCCTGGAGGAAATCACGGACGACATCGAGAACTCCGTCCGCGCGCATCCGCCCGGCGAGATTGTCACCGGCAGCCGCGGCGGAAGGTCATACTCCTTCGCGCGCGGCGCAGTCATGACGCACGTGATGACCCACGGCATGCACCACCGCGCCCAGTGCCTGAACATGCTGCGCCACCTGGGCGTCGATCCGCTCCCGCACGTGAGCGTGGTGGAATGGATGCTGATGGCGGACGGCGCAGGCGCCTAGCGCCGTCGCCGTGCAACGAGCGCGCCCGCCAGCGCGCCGATGAGGAAGTTGGAGGGCGCGGTCTCGACGATGTGGACGAGGCGCACGTGTTCCGGCATGCCGGGGTTCGGAAGCAGGAGCTGCGCGTTCATGATCGCCGCGAAGAAGGCGCCGACGGCGAGCGCGGTTTCGAGTCGTCCCCGGCAGAGTGTGACGGCGATGAGCAGCGCGAGCGCCCCCCAGAGGAAGCCGCGGCCCAGTTGCAGCGCGAGCAGATCGGGCTGGCCGGTGATGAGGCTCGCGACGTGGCTGAAGAAGCCGCGCGGCGCCGCGGCGGCGCCGTAGTAGTCGCGCACGGCGGGGTCCTGCCATGCGATGAAGTAGCCGAAGACGAGGTAGATGCCGACATAGGCGATGGCGATCGCGGCGAAGCGCAGAGTCCAGAAAATGGCGCCGGCAGGGCGCGCGGCGGGGTGAGGTTCTGGAGGCGCCTCAGCGGGCGCGGACCTCTTCCAGGGGCGCAGCAGGAGCGCAGCGCCGACGCCGCCGACGAGCGCAACGACGGCGCCCATGCCGAGCATCAGCCTCGCAGTTGCGCCGCCGACGCCGAAGTAGAGCGCCTCGATCGCGGGCTGCACGGTGAGCACACCGAATGTCGCGATGACGAGCGCTGGCGCGAGGAGCCCGAGCGGCGCGCGGGCGCGGCGGGCAATCCAGGCGAGCGCAAGGGCTTCGATGCCCGCGACGGCGAGGACCGTGACGAGGAGCATCGCCTGTTCGAGGGGAGTCGCCGCTGTGGTGGAAGTGCCCGCGATTTCGGCGCCCACTTCGGGTGCGCTCGCCGGCGCGTCGCCGCCGCCGCCCGCGAGCGCCACGCCGGCCACGATGCGCGCCGCGGCAAGGAGGACGGCGAGGGCGGTGATGCGCGGGATGAGGAGCAGTGCGCGCATGGATTCGTCCTTTCGGAGGCGCGCGGTGAAGCGCGCGGCGGAGGCCGCTCAGCGGGGCCCGACGCGGCGGGTGACGGCGGCGACGAAGCGCTGGAGCGCCGCGGGGCGCTGCGGGAAGTAGAGCGAGGGCTCGATGAGTTCAAGTTCGGAAAGCAGGGGCTCGCCTTTCGGGCCGGGGAAGACGTCGATCCGGGCGTAAAGCAGGTCGCGGGCGGGGATGGGCGCGGCGGCGAGTGTCTGCGCGGCGAGGTCGCGCTCGGCGGGGGTGGGGTCGAGGGCTTCGGGGGAGACCTGCTCGACGCCGCCGGCGAAGCGCGGGTTCTTGCGGATGGCATGCGTGAGTTCGCCATCGATCCAGATGAGGGCGCGCTCGCCGGTGGTCTCGACGCCGGGGAGGAACTGCTGCACGAGCATGTCGCGCTCGGCGAGATGCGCGGCGAGAAAAGCATGCGCTTCGGGGGCGTGCGTGTTGGAGAACCGGCGGGTTTCGAAGGATGCCGCGGAGATGGCGGGCTTGATGACGACATCACTCCAGCCGCGGCGGAGGAGGATGGCGGTGAGATCGGGTGCTTCGCCGCGGCGGAGGAGTTCGGTGGGAGCGATGGGAATGCCGCGGGCTTCGAGTTCGAGGAGGTACTGCTTGTGGATGTTCCAGCGGACGGCGGGGAGGGGGTTGAGGAGGCGTGTGGCGGAAGCCGCGGATTCGCACCAGCGGAGGAAGCGGGGGGCGTCTTCGTAGTAGTTCCAGGTGGAGCGGAGGAGGACGGCGTCGAAGGCGCGCCAGTTCGGGGAATCCGCGGCGTCCCAGGCGAGGTGCGCGGCGTCGATACCGTTCGCGGCGAGCGCGGCGCGGAGGGGGGCATTGTCGGGGTCGGGCTCAGGGAGGGTGGCGCAGGTGGCGAGTGCGAGGCGCATGGGGGGAGAGAATACGGAATACGGAATACGGAATATGGGAAGAGGGGGGTACGCAGTGAGGGAATCGTGCGGGCGGGGGCTTCTAGAATGACGCCATGTCAAAGCCCAGGCGCTCATGGCGGGAGGAGTTGGAGGTCATCGATCGGACGATGAGGGCGATCTCGGGGGTGCGGGATCCGGAAGAACTCGTCGGCGTGTACTGGGACGGGATCGGGGAGTTGCTGCCGCCGCGGGATTACCTGGCGCTGTCGCGGCGGAACGTGGCGCCGCCGCAGTTTCTGATCACGCGCTCTTCGCGGTTCACGGAGCACCCGAACCCGTGGAAGGAGCGGGAGCGGTTGCCGCGGCTGACGGGCGGGCTGCTCGGCGAGATCGCGTACGCGAACAAGCCGGTGGTGATTGACGATCTGCCGTCGCGGCTTTTGCGCGATGACCCGGGGTGGTTCTATCTCGAGGGGTACCAATCGCTCATCGCGCTGCCGACGTATGACGGCGGCGAAGCGCTGAACATGGCGATCTGGCTGGCGCCGCCGGGGGAGGAGATGGACCACGCGCTGATTCCGATGATGCACTGGCACTCGGGGTTGTTCGGGCGCGGGACGCAGACGCTGGTGCTGCGCAACCAGCTGGATGAGGCGCTGGAGGCGCTGGATCGCGAACTGCAGGTGGTGGGGGAGATTCAGCGCTCGCTGCTGCCGGAGGAGTTGCCGGCGATCGAAGGGTTCGACATCGCGGCGTATTACCTGACGAGCGCGCGGGCGGGCGGGGACTACTACGATTTTTTCCCGCTGGCGGATGGGGAGTGGGGGGTGTTCATCGCGGATGTTTCGGGGCACGGCACGCCCGCGGCGGTGCTGATGGCGGTGACGCACGCGATCGCGCACGCGCAGCCGGGGACGCACACGCCGCCGGCGGCGCTGCTGACGTATCTGAACCGGCAACTGGCGCGGTCGTATACACGATCGGGGACGTTCGTGACGGCGTTCTACGCGGTGTTGAACCCGCGGACGCGGCGGCTGACGTATTCCGCGGCGGGGCACAACCCGCCGCGGGTGGCGCGCGGCGGGCGCGTGCTGAGCCTGGATGGAGCGGGCTCGCTGCCGCTGGGAATCATGGAGGATCAGGAATACGGCGAGGCGACGGTGGACCTGGAGCGCGGGGACGTGCTGGCGCTCTATACGGATGGGATCACGGAGGCGATGGCGCCCCCGGAACCCCCGCCCCCGGAAGGGTCCCCGCAAGCACCGGGTAAGGAAGCGCGGAAGCCGCGGGAGTTGTTCGGCGTGGGGCGGCTGGATGAGGCGCTGGTGGGAGCGGCGAAGAGGGGGGGCGCGCGGGAGTGCATCGAGCGCGTGCGGGCGGCGGTGGAGGAGTTTTCGGAGGGCGCCGCGGCGACGGATGACAGGACGTTGATTGTGATGAGGTGTGGGTAGCGCGCACGGGCTAGTTGCGATCCGCCTCTTGAGTCGGCTGTATCCAGAGCCATACTCGAACGCGCTCGCCGGGTCGCCTTTGATCGTCCCACTCCTTTGACCATGACCGCCAGGTCAAGCCCGCCAGGTTTGAAAGGCGCGTCAGTTCAGCTACGTCGTGATCCATCGGCGCGTCTTGGCTGTCAAAGCCGACAAGCAGCAATCCAACGTGCGAGCCATCCTTCGGTTTGATGGTGGCGAGCTTGCGCACGTCCAGCGCAGCGGTGTGAGACTTCGCGTCCAAACCGGGGACAATTGGGTGAAGGAGGTAGGAACGGTAGATCCAATCTCCACGACGCCGAGCCCAGTACGTCTTCCAAGCGCCCTTGAGCTCGAGCCACAATGGACCCTCGCATCCGCCGATGACGAGGTCGCACCGATTGTGTCGCCCGGCTGAGAGCGACGGGTAACGAACCTCAGCCCGAACGCTCCGACCTGATTCTGCCAAGAGCACTGCGAGACGCTTGGTCCACTCGGGTTCTGTCTGAGGCCTTCGAAGCTCGGGCCGGGCATGCCGGCCGTAGTCAAGCAGGCCTGTCGGTGATTTGTGCATGGAAGTCGCTTCGTCGTCCATGCGGCGAAGACTCGAGAAGATCTGGGATGCGAGGTCGTCAAGCATGGGTTGATGATTGGGACTTTAGTCGTGGCGGCGGCCATGCCGTTGCTGGTCAGAGGACGCGTGCGCGATTGATGTCGGGAGAGGTCGGGCGCGAGTGGCGGTTCGCGGGCACGGCGGGCCGTGCCCCTACCGGCGCTGGGTCGAGTCATCTGGATTGGGGCTGGGCGCGGCGATGCTGGCGCCCGTGGAATCCCTCGCTTGCGCTTCGGGCTCGTTGATGCGGTGGAATCCCTCGCTTGCGCTGCGGGCCCGTTGATGCGGGGGCGCGGGGGGGGATTCAGTCTTTTGATTCGACGAGGGCTTTGAGTTTGTTGAGGCCGTCGAGCCAGCCTTCGTGGAAGCCTTTGGGGAGGTCGTCGTCGAACTCGCCGGACATGCGGTGGGTGATGGAGATGCGCGTGGAGCGCGAGGGTTGGTCTTCGTGGTCGGCGTCTTCGGCGCGAGGTGCGCTGGATGGCGCGCTGCCTTCCGGGGGCGGGGGCGGGGCCGGGGGCGGGGCGGGGGGCGAAGCGTCTTCGAAGCGGATGGTGACGTTGGCGATGAAGGCATGGGGGATGGTGAAATCGCCGCGGAGGCGGATTTCGCGGTTGCGCTTGATGAGCGTGACGTTGGCGAGGAGGTTGCGGTCTCCGTTGTCGGATTCGATGAAGAAGCGGCCGCCGAGCTTGGGTTCGATGCGGGCGGGGCGGGTCTTGCGGGACTCTTCGCTCTCGTAGAACCAGTCCTCGACGTCGCGGAAGAAGGCGCGGAAGCAGCGCTTGCGGCTGGCGGCGATCTGGATGGAGCATTCGACGAGGGCGATGCGCGCGGGGCGATCGGAGAGCGTGACGGGCATGGCGGGTTTCCTCCTCCGGGTGTCGGGGAGGAAGATGCTATCGCGGAGGGGGACGGTCGGCGGGATTGTGAAGAGACACGTCGCCGGGCGCTGGGGAAGGCGCGGATGCGGCGGCGATGGTGGGCGCGGCGGTAACTGCCGCGGCTTCGACGAGGCGTGTGATGGTGAAGAGGACGCGGTCGGCGTCCGCATCGGTGCAGCGGACGCCGGCGTCGAAGACGACGGGGCGGAGGCGGCGCGAGCGGAGGACGCGGCGGCCGATGCGAAGGCGGCGCCAGAAGGGGCTGAGGCGCTCGAAGTAGACCGTGTCGGCGAGGGCGAAGGGGACGAAGTCGCCAGCGTAGGCGGAATGCGCCTTGCGGGCCGCGAGCGGCAGGCGGACGACGCCATCGGGCGTGAAGGCGAAGCGCTCGGCGGAGCCGCGATCGCGCGGGCCGGTGATGAGCAGCACGACAAGTGCGCCGATGACAACGACGACGCTGATCCCCGTGCCGATGAGCCCGATCACGACGACGAAGAGAAACCACAGATGGAAGATCGCAATGCCGGCGCCGATGACGCCGATCCACGCCATGCGGCGGAGGGGTGAAACGGTGGTCGTGCGGCGGGGCACGCCGGCAAGCATGAGGGCCTGAGGATCAAAGAGGGCGCCGCACTCGGGACAGGGCTGGGGCGCCGCGGCGTGACGCATGTCGTAGCCGCAGCGCACGCACGTCTCGATGTAAAACGTGGGGTCGGGAAGGTGGCGTCGCATGGGCGGCGGCGGCGCGCGGGGTTCGGTCGGCGCATCAGGCCGCGGACGGGCCGACGTACTCGGCGCTGCCGAAGCCGAGGATGGGATAGAAGATGAAGCCGAGGAGCCAGAGGCCGATGCCGAAGAGAGCGCTGCGGCCGAACGACTTGGCGACATCAATGGAGACGATCGCCGAGATGACGAGGTTCACGATGGGGATGAAGAAGAGGATGAGCCACCAGCCTGGGCGGCCGCCGATCTTGCAGAGGACGTAGACGTTGAAAATGGGAATGATGGCGGCCCAGCCGGGCTGGCCGGCCTTGGAGAAGACCTTCCACATCCCGATGATGAAGAAGAGGATGAGGGCGATCCAGAGGAAGAAGAAGAGCATGCCGCCGATGGCGGCGGCGATGCCCCCGCCGTTCGTTCCGGATGTGGCGAGCAGGAGAGGCAGTGATGTCATGCTCGGAGCCCTTTCATAAGATTGAAGCAGAGGCGCGCCGGCGTGTGTCGGCGCCTTCTGCGCAAGGGCACATCGGCACGGGCGCCGGGGGGGCATGACAAACTTGGGCTGGGGGGCGGGCGCGGGACGAAAGCGGGCCGGGTGACCGGGATATTCCGGCAATGGGCTCCGTCTCGATCATTCTTCCGGCGGCGGCGCGGGCAGGTCGTAGCGCACGCGGACGCGGGAGGACATGGGCGGGTGGGAGACGAAGAGGCGGAGGCGGCGGAACTCCTGCGGGCTCCAGCCGAGGCGCGTGAACACGGCGCCGATCGCTTCGCCGTAGCGCGGGATCAGCGGCGTATCGACCATCGATCCGAGGCCCAGGTCCTTGAGTTGCTCCGGCAGCGGGAGGCGCATCGAACCGACGCCATCCAGCGAGCCGCCGAGCGTGCCGTACATCTCGACGCTCGGGTTCATCGCTTCGGTGAGCGTTTCGTGAAGGAAGAGGTCGAACTGCATGCCTTCCGCGGGAACGGACACCGAGGAGACCCATTCGCCGACCGAGTTGTTGGCGTCGCGGTGACGCGGGACGGTCGCGACGTCGGCGAAGCCGAAGAAGCAGGAGAACTCGCCGGTGCGGCCGATGGGCCCGTCGCCGATTTCGTAGAGCGTGGTATCGCCGCGGTGCGAGAGCGTGATCTCCGGCACGGCGCCCTCGCAGATGGAGCGCATGAGCCAGGGATCTCCGGGCGCGTCGCCGTGGCGCGGCTCGATGGCGATGCGCCCGCGGGGCGTGACCGTGCCGCCGACGTCGTCGTACTTGCGCAGTTGGAAGACGGGCCAGCGCTCGACGGGGCGGAGGCGGCGGATGGACGTGAGGCCGCCGACCATGGCGAGGTCGAGGAGGTTCGGGTCGTCCTTGTTCAGCGCGGCGAAGTGGGCGGTGACGCGCACACCGGCCTGAATGCCCCAGATGCCGCTGTTGCCGCGGAAGGCGAGTTTGCGGCTCATTTCCGTCGGTTTGCCGGCGCCGGCGCTATCCAGCACGAGTTCGAGCGTGTGGCGGTCGCCGGTGTGGAGTTCGATCATGCGATCGAACTCGCCCGCGGCTTCGCGCACGCGCGAGAGGGCCGATTCGGGCGCTCCGCTCTCGGCCATGGCCTGGAGGAGGATTTCGATGCCGGCGAGGCCGGGGATGGCGGGGACGGCCTCGAACTCGTTGTCCGAGGCCATGATGCGCGAGACCTTCCAGGTCAGGTTCTTGTTCAGGTTGTAGCGGCGGGAGACGTCCTGGGGGCGGGCGGGGTCGGCGCCGACGAGGCGGTAGAGCTCGAGGAGGGCGCCTCGGAGACCCTGGACGGATCGCCGGCAGTGTTCATCGAACGTTGGTTTGGCCGCGGTCGCCGCCTTCAAGTG
>CAZGVW010000219.1:0-23113 GCA_964529265.1 uncultured Phycisphaeraceae bacterium | reverse complement strand
TTGTGTGTTGGCGGTCGGGGGTCGGGGGTCGGGGGGTGGGGGTCGCGGGGGCCGGGGCACGCCCCACCCGGGGGGCCCGCCCGCGGCGCGGCGGGGGGTGCCGGGCCCCCGGCCCGCCGCGCCACCACGGCACCCGCAGTCGTAGCGCAGCGCCATGGTGAGCGGCGGTAGGATGAGGGGCGTGAGGTTTACGAAGATTCAGGCGTTGGGGAATGATTTTCTGATCCTGGATGGGATCGGGGACCATGACATTGCGGCGATGCGCGAGTTTTCGGGGTTGGCGCGGGCGATGTGTGACCGGCGTTGCGGGGTGGGGGCGGATGGGTTGATTGCGCTGCTGCCGCCGGAGGGGCCACCGGCGGATGTCCGGATGCGGCTGTTCAACGCGGATGGGTCGGAGGCGGAAATTTCGGGAAATGGGGCGCGGTGCGCGGCGAAGGCGGCGTCGGACCGCGGGTACATCGCGCCGGACAGCCGCGGGGATTGTCTGATTCAGACGGGCGCGGGCGTGCGGGCGATCGAACTGGTGGCGAACGCGCACGGGCTGGTGGAATCGGCGGTGATCGACATGGGGGCGCCGGTGTTCGAAGTGGGGGGGCGGCGCGTGGTGGATGCGCCGATTCGGGACGTACTCAAGAGCTCGGGGGATCTTTCGTGGATGAAGCCGGCGCGGGCGGCTGAGCGCGTGACGTGCGTTTCCGTGGGGAATCCGCACATCGTGATCTTCTGCGCGGACGTGGAGCGCGTGCCGCTGGAGGCGGCGGGGGCGCCGATCGAGCGCGACAAGGCGTTTCCGCAGCGGATCAACGTGCAGTTTGCGCAGGTGGAGGGGGCGGACCGGATGATTCTGCGCACGTGGGAGCGCGGGGCGGGGGCGACGCCGGCGTGCGGATCGGGCGCATGCGCTGCGCTGGCCGCGGCGGCGGAGACGGGTCGGGCGTCGCGCGCGGCGACGGTGTCGCTGGTGGGGGGCGAGGCGACGGTGCGGTGGGATGAGGGCTCGGAGCGGATTTTTCTGGCGAGCCCGGTGGAAGAGGTGTTCAGCGGGGAGTGGCCAGTGCGCAGGTTTGCCGCGGCGGGGGGGTGAGAGACCCGGCTCTGGAGAGCCGGGCCACCATGAAAGGGCCGGCCACTAGGATGCGCGGCATCGGACCCGGCTCTGGAGAGCCGGGCCACCAGGAGCCGGGCCACCAGGCACAGGGCACAGGAGTGTTTCACGCGTGGCGAGGCTGCACGAGCATCAGGGAAAGCGGTTGCTGGCGGAGGCGGGGGTGGCGACGCCGCGGGGGCGGGTGGCGCGGACGGCGGAGGAGGCGCGGGAAGCCGCGGAGGAGATCGGCGGGCGTGTGGCGCTGAAGATCCAGGCGTGGACGACGGGTCGCGCGGGGATGGGGGGCGTGGCGTTCGCGGATTCGCCGGGGCAGGCGGCGACGGATGCTTCGCGGCTGCTGAAGATGAAGGTTGGCGCGTTTCCGGTGGAGCAGGTGCTGGTGGAGGAGGCGCTGGCGATCCGCGACGAGATGTTCGTCTCGGTGACGATTGACGATGCGGCGCGGGCGCCGATGCTGCTGCTGGCGTTTACGGGGGGATCGGGGATCGAGGAGCGCGGGCGCGAGGTGCATCGCGTGGCGTTCGATGTGCGGCGCGGGGTGGATGGGGCGCGGGTGCGGGCGCTGCTCAGCGAGTCACCGGTGGCGGCGGAGTTGCGCGAGGAGGCGGCGCAGGCGATTGAGAAGATTGCGCTGCTGGCGAAGAAGGTGGAGGCGCGGTCGCTGGAGGTGAATCCGCTGGTGACGACGAAGGATGGGCGGGTGATGGCGGCGGATTGCCGCGTGACGATCGATGACTACGCGGTGTTCCGGCATCCGGAGTTGGGGATTGATATTGCGCGGGAACTGGATCATCCGCCGACGGAGCTGGAGCACATCGCGTACAGGATCGAGCAGGCGGACCATCGCGGGACGTTTTACTTCGCGCAATTGCCCGTGCCGGATGAGGCGCGGGGGCGGATGATCGGGTTCCACGGCGCGGGGGGCGGCGGCTCGATGATGTCGATGGATGCGGTGCACAAGGCGGGGTTCATTCCGGCGAACTTCACGGATACGAGCGGGAATCCGAGCGCGGCGAAGGTGTATGCGGCGGCGCGGGTGATTCTGGCGCAGGAGGGAATCGTCGGGTATTTCGGGTCGGGCAGCGGCGTGGCGAGCCAGGAGCAGCATTGGTCGGCGTACGGGCTGGCGAAGGCGTTTCTGGAGATGGGGCTGGATGTGCCGGCGGTGATCAGGCTGGGCGGGAACAGCGAGGATCGCGCGGTGGAGATTCTGCAAGACGCGTGCAAGGGGCTGCCCGCGCCGGTGGAGGGGTACAGGAAGGATGATGCGCCGGCGAGGGTGGCGGAGCGCTTCGCGGAACTGGTGAAGAAGAACGGCGCGCGCGCGTGGAAGGCGGGGCGGGAGCGGCGCGTGCCGGAGTTCGTGGGGCGCGCGACGGCGATGTCGTTTCCGTTGAAGTTCGGGGGCGACTGGGGCGGGATGGTGTGGGTTGACGTGGAGGCGTGCGGGCGCGCGGCGACGGAGTTGATCGTGAAGTTTGCGGGGGGCGTGATGAAGGAGGAGGGCGGGAAGCCGGCGCTGGCGATTGCGGAGGAGGAGGCGGCGGGGAAGGATTCGGAGATGATCGCGTGCGAGATCGAGTGCCGCCGCGCGGGGACGCCGGTGGTGTTCGTGGATCTGCCGATCGCGGGGCTGGATGGGCCGGAGCGGACGGGGATTGCCGCGGCGGTGGAGAGCGGCGCGGGAGGCGCGGCGTAGGATGGCGATCATCATTGACAAGTCGAAGCGGGTGCTGGTGCAGGGGATCACGGGGCGCGAGGGGCGCGCCCGGACGAAGCTGATGCGCGAGTTCGGGACGAACGTGGTGGCGGGGTGCACGCCGGGGAAGGCGGGGGAAGAAGTGGAGGGGGCGCCGGTGTTCGATCGCGTGGGGGACGCGGTGCGCGCGGCGAAGGAGCAGGGCGGGGGGATCGATCTTTCGGTGATCTTCGTGCCGGCGCGGCTGGTGAAGGAGGCGGCGATCGAGGCGATCGAAGCGGGGGTGCGCACGCTGGTGCTGGTGCCGGATCGCGTGCCGCTGTGGGACACGATGGAGATTGCGAGGGCTGCCAAGGAGCGCGGGGCGACGTTCGTGGGGCCGAACACGCTGGGGGTGCTGAGCACGGGGGAGCACGGCGCGGTGGTGGGGATGATCGGGGGGCGGGCACAATCGGCGCGGGAGTGGTTCAAGACGGGGGACGTGGGCGTGGTGAGCCGTTCGGGCGGGATGACGAGTTCGTGCGGGTATTACCTGGGGCGCGCGGGAATCGGGGTTTCGACGCTGGTGCACGTGGGCGGCGATGCGGTGCTGGGGATGCGCCTTCCGGATGTGGCGCTGGAGTTCGAGAAGGATGCGGCGACGCGCGCGATCGTGGTGTTCGGGGAGATCGGCGGGAGTCAGGAGGAGGATCTGGCGCGGCTGATGCGGGAGAAGAAGGTGACGAAGCCGGTGGTGGCGTACATCGGCGGCAAGGTGGCGAAGGAGGGGACGCGGTTCAGTCATGCGGGCGCGATCATCGAAGGCGGACGCGGCACGCACGAGGGGAAGGTGAAGGCGCTGACGGAGGCGGGGGCGACGGTGGTGGAGGCGTTCGGCGAGTTGCCGGAGGCGACGAAGGCGGCGCTGGAGCGGCTGCGAATCGGCGGGGGAGGGAAGCGATGAGCGAGGAGAAAGGGGCGAAGGGCGCATCGGAGGCGTGGGCGACGGGGATCACGCAGATCAGGCCGAACCACGTGGCCGTGCGGGGGTATGACATTGCTGACCTGATGGGTCGCGTATCGTTCGGCGCCGCGGTGTATCTGATTCTGCGCGGAGAACTGCCGGATGCGGCGACGGCGCGGCTGATGGATGCGATCCTGGTGAGCAGCATCGATCACGGGGCGACGCCGCCCAGCGCGCTGGCGGCGCGGACGGTGGCCTCCACGGGGGCGAGCCTTTCGGCGAGCGTGGCGGCGGGGATCATGAGCATCAACCGGCACCACGGCGGGGCGATCGAGGATTGCGCGCGGTCGCTTTCGAGCGTGGTGGAGAAGGCGCGGATGGGGCGCACGCTGGACGAGGCGGCGCAGGCGGTGATCGACGAGGCGAAATCCCGCGGCGAGCGGCTGGCGGGGTTCGGGCATCGCGTGCACACGGCCGACCCGCGGACGGCGCGGCTGTTCGAACTGGCGGCTGAGGCGGGGGTGGGGGCGGGAGTGGGGGCGGGAGTGGGGGGACCGGAGACGGCGCCGAGCCATGTAGCCGCGGCGAAGGCGGTGGAGCGGGCGTTTGTGAATGCGGGCAAGCCGCTGCCGATCAACGTGGATGGGGCGATCGGGGCGATCCTGGCGGACATGGGGTTCGAGCCCTCGGTGATGAACGGGTTGTTCATGATCGCGCGGGGGCCGGGGCTGGTGGCGCACGTGGAGGAGGAGCAGCGGCGGATGAAGCCGATGCGGAAGATCGATCCGAGCCACCACGTGTACGACGGACCGCCGGCGCGGCGTGTGGAGTGACGGGAGCGAGCGATGCGCGCCGCGGCTGAAGTGATCCTGGAGACGGAGCGGCTGATCCTGCGGCGCTGCCGCGGGGAGGATGCCGAGGCGCTCACGCGGCTGCTTCAGGATCGCGAGATCGCGGAGCGCACGCTGACGATTCCGCACCCGTACACCATCGAGGATGCGCGGGCGTGGCTGGCGCGGCTGGAGGAGACGGCGGCGTCGGGCGAGGCATCGATGTTCGCGATCACGCTGCGCGAGGATGGGGCGCTCGCGGGCACGGTGGGGCTGAAGATCGAGCGGGCGCACGAGCGGGCGGAACTGGGGTACTGGGTGGGGAAGGCGTTCTGGGGGCGGGGGATCGCCACCGAGGCGGCGCGGCGGATGGTGGCGCACGGGTTCGACGACCTGGGGCTGAACCGGATCTACGCGGGGCACTGGTCGTGGAACCCGGCGTCGGGGCGGGTGCTCGAGAACGCGGGGCTGCAGCGCGAGGGGCGCGTGCGCGAGCACTTCATGCGATTCGGGAAGTTCGAGGACTCGGTGGAATACGGGATTCTGAAGCGCGAGTACGATGCGCGGAAGCGTTCGGGATGAGTGCGAGCGCGCGCTTGGGCGCGCGGGGCGAAGGAAGAAGGAGCGCACGGGCGTGAAGCACACGATGGACCAGATCGCGGACCTGCTGCCGGAGATCGGGCTGATCAGGGATGAATCGCTGCGGACAAAGGTGGCGGCGGTGTGGGCGGAGGCGATCGAGACGGGCGCGGGCGGCAAGGGGTGGACCTTCGAGGAGCTGCGCGGGATCCCCTTCACGCTGCTGGCGGGGGACATCGACCTGCGCTACATCGAGCACCTGCGGTCGTGCGCGCGGCAGTGCATGGCGATTGCGGACGTGCTGGGGGCGATCTTCGGGAACCGGATCCCGATCAACCGCGATTACCTGCTGGCGGGCTCGCTGCTGGCGGACGTGGGCAAGCCGCTGGAGTTCGATCGCGACGCGGGCGGGAAACTGATCAAGGGGCGCTTCGGCGACATGCTGCGGCACCCCTTCAGCGGCGTGGCGCTGTGCTACAAGCACGGGATTCCGCCGGAAGTCATGCACATCGTGGCGACGCACAGCCACGAGGGGGACAAGGTGGAGCGATCGATCGAATCGATCATCTTCCACCATGCGGATTTCATTGATTTTGACATTGCGAAGTATCTGGGGAAGAAGCGGTGAGACGCGAGACGGCCGCGGCTTGCCCCGGCGGCCCGGGGGAATAGGATTCCCGCATGACGAGCGATCAAATCGTCGGCGCTTTGAAGTCGGAGCCCTTCCGGCCGTTCATCCTGAAAACAGCGAGTGGGCAGGAGTTCCGCATTGATCACCCCGAGATCGTCGTGCTCTCCCCGGGCCGGCGCACGGTCTACGTGTTCGAGAAGCCGGATGGCGCGGTAATCATCGACTTGTTGCTCGTTGAATCGATCAGATTCACGGACAATGGCCGGGGCAGGTCGCGGAAGTCGGCTTGAGCGCAGGCGACGGCCGCACATCACGTCGTATACAGCGAGTTGATCCTGATGTACCCCTCGGTGAGGTCGCAGGTGAAGAACTCGCCCTCCGCCCGGCCCTGGCCCATGCGGATTTCCAGCAGCACGTCCGGCCCCGCGAAAGCCGCGGCCTGCTCTTCGCGCGGGTGATCGGCGGGGGCGCCCTTCTCGAAGAGCGGCACGCCGCCCGCGAGCACCTGGATGCGCCCGTGATCGAACGACGCCCCGCTGCGGCCCACCGCGGCCAGAATCCGGCCCCAGTTGGGGTCGCCGCCGGCGATGGCCGTGCGCACGAGGAGCGAGCCGGCGACCGTCTCCGCGACGCGGCGCGCATCGGCCTCGTTCTTCGCCTCGATCACGCGCACGTGGATGAGTTTCTTCGCGCCCTCGCCGTCGCGCACGATCTTGAGGGCGAGTTCGCGGCAGACTTTCTCCATCGCCTCGGCGATGATCGATTCCGGAAACGCGCCGGCCTCGCCGGAGGCCATGGCGAAGACGCAATCGTTGGTCGAAGTATCGCCGTCCACGCTGATGCGGTTGAACGTGCGATCGGTCGCCGTGCGCAGCATGGTCCGGAGCGCGGCGGGCGCCACTTCGGCGTCCGTCATCACGACGCCGAGCATGGTCGCCATGTTCGGGTGGATCATGCCGGAGCCCTTGGCCACGCCGGAGACGATGCAGCGGCGGCCATCGTGCTCGATGGTGGCCTGCGCGGCCTTGGGGACGAGGTCGGTCGTCATGATCGCCTTCGCGGCGTCGGGCAGGCCATCGGCGCTCATGGCGTTCATGAGCGCGGGGAGGCCGGCATCCACCTTGCCGCTATCCAGTTGCACGCCGATGACGCCGGTCGAGGCGACGAGCACCTCCTCCGGTGCGCAGCCGATCGCCTGCGCCGCCGCGGAGACCATGCGTTCGGCCCGCGTGCGCCCTTCCTCACCCGTGGCGGCGTTGGCGACGCCGGAGTTGATGAGCACGGCCCGGGCGCGTCCGCCGGTGCGCGCGAGAGCGCTCTCCGCAAGGTCAACCGGCGCCGCGCGCACGACGTTCTGCGTGAACACCCCCGCCGCGGATGCGCCCCTGCGGCACAGGAAGAGCGAGAGATCCGGCTTGCCGCTCTTGCGGAGTCCGCAGGCGACGCCGCCGGCCTCGAAACCGGCGGGGCAATCGGCGCGTTCGGTATTGATCGTGATGACGGTGGTGGGCATGGGGCGGCTCGACATGGTAGGGGAGGTGCGGAGCAGTGCGTACGCGGGGGCCGGGGCCGGGGCGGGAAGGGCTTGTGCTCACGCCGGTCTGCCTCGTCTCGCCGCGCCGCCGGTCTCCGCCTTCGCGTGCGATTCGAGCCGCCTCTTTGCCGCGGCAAGGGCCTCGCGCACACGGCGGGGGGAGGTTCCGCCGAGGGCGTCGCGCCGGGCCATGCCGGCCTCGATGGTGAGGCGATCGAAGACATCGGGCCCGATGCGGTCGCACGCGCCCTGGAGGTCGGCGAGGGGCAGGTCTTCGAGCGCGGCGCCGCGCTCGAGGGCGAGGCGCACGAGGCGGCCGACGATGTCGTGGGCCTCGCGGAAGGGCACGCCGCGCTCGACGAGGTAATCGGCGAGGTCGGTGGCGTTGGCGTGGCCGCCCCTGGCCGCGGCGAGCATGCGTTCCGGATGCAGCGTCACGCCGTCGCACACGCGGGGGACGACCTGGAGGCAGAGCGAAAGGTGGTCCATCGCGTCGAACAGCGGTTCCTTGTCTTCCTGAAGGTCCTTGTTGTAGGCGAGTGGGAGGCCCTTGAGCGTCGTGGCGAGGGATGTGTGCGCGCCGAGGATGCGGCCGACTTTGCCGCGGAGCAGTTCCAGCGCATCCGGGTTCTTCTTCTGCGGCATGAGCGAACTGCCGCTGGTGACGGAATCGCCCAGTTCGAGAAACGCGAACTCGCCGGAGGTGTAGATGATGAGGTCTTCCGCAAGGCGGGAGAGGTGGATGGCGCACGCAGCCGCGGCGGAGAGTGTTTCGAGCGCGAAATCGCGATCGGACACCGCGTCGAGGCTGTTGAGTGAGGCGGAATCGAAGCCCAGTTCGCGGGCGAGGGCCTCGCGATCGATGGGCCAGGCGGCTCCGGCGAGCGCGCCGCAGCCGAGCGGGCAGATGTTGGCGCGGCCGCGGGCGTCGGCGAAGCGGGCGGCGTCGCGCTCGAGCATCTCGACATAGGCGAGACACCAGTGGTCGAAGAGCACGGGCTGGGCCCGCTGGAGGTGTGTGTAGCCGGGGAGGACGGCTGAATCCGCTCGCTGCGCGAGCGAGATGATCGCGACCTGCGCAGCGCGGATCTCGGTGATTCGCTCATCGATCGCCTCGCGCGTCCACAGGCGCAGATCGGTGGCAACCTGGTCGTTGCGGCTGCGCCCGGTGTGGAGTTTCTTGCCGAGGGGCCCGATGCGATCGATGAGCCGCGCCTCGACCCACGAGTGAACATCCTCCGCGCCGGATTCAACCGGCGGCGCGGCAAGGCCCGCGGCTTCCGCGGCAACCTGCTCCAGGCCGGCGCGCACCTGCTGCGCCTCTTCGCGCGTCAGCACGCCGGCCCGTTCGAGGGCGCCGGCCCACGCGATGGAGCCGGCGATGTCCTGCTGCGCAAGACGCCAGTCGAACGGCAGCGAATCGTTGAGCGCGCGGAAGAGCGGGTTGGATTCGCCCTCGAATCGTCCGCCCCAGAGCGCCATCAGCCGCCCGCTCCCTGCTTCTTGAGCGCGGCGATGCGCGCCGGCAGCGAATAAAGGCGGATGAAGCCCTCCGCGTGCTGCTGGTTGTACACCTCGTCCGCGCCGAACGTGGCGAACGCGTCGGAATAGAGGCTGTTCGGGCTGCGGCGGCCGATGGTCGTCGCGGCGCCCTTGAAGAGGCGCACGGCGACCTCGCCGGTGAGGGGCTCGGCGATGGTCTGAGCCGCGGCCCACAGCGCCTCGCGCAGCGGCGTGAACCACTGGCCGTTGTAGACGATATCGGCGAACTTGAGGCCCAGCGCCTCGCGGTAGTGCAGCGTCTCGCGATCGAGCACGATCTCCTCCAGCCCGCGGAGCGCCGCGAGGAGGATCGTTCCGCCCGGAGTCTCGTAGCACCCGCGGGACTTCATGCCGACGAGGCGGTTCTCGACGATGTCCACGCGGCCGACGCCGTGGGCGCCCCCGAGTTCGTTGAGTTTCGTGAGCAGTGCCTCCGGCGTCATCTTCTGGCCGTTGAGCGTGCGCGGGAAGCCCTTCTCGAGGCCGATGCGGACAACCGCGGGCTCATCCGGCGCATCGGCGGGCGAGACGGTGAGCATCCAGACGTCGTCCGGCGGCGGGTTCCACGGGTCTTCGAGCGCGCCGCCCTCGTGCGAGATGTGCCAGATGTTTCGGTCGCGGCTGTAGATCTTGGTGAGGCTGGCGGAGCAGGGGATGTTGCGCTCCGCGAGGTAGCCGACCAGTTGCTCGCGCGAGCGGAGATTCCACTCGCGCCAGGGGGCGATGATCTTGAGTTGCGGCGCCAGCGCGGCCACGGCGCTCTCGAAGCGCACCTGGTCGTTGCCCTTGCCGGTGCAGCCATGGGCGACGGCGTCGCACCCGGTGGCGAGCGCGACCTCCACCTGGGCCCGGGCGAGGATCGGCCGCGCCATGGCGGTGCCGAGCAGGTACTTGCCCTCGTACACGCCGCCGGTGAGGAGTGTGGGGAAGACGAACTCCTCGAGGAACGCGCGCTTGAGATCGACGACGCGGCATTCCCTTGCCCCGCTCTTCTTCGCCTTGGCCTCGATGCCGGCGAGCTCATCGTCGCCCTGTCCGACGTCGCCGACGACCGCGACGACTTCGCAGTCGTAGTTCTCGACCAGCCAGGGCATGATCACGGATGTATCGAGCCCGCCCGAATAGGCCAGGCACACGCGCTTCGCCATTGATGGAACTCCAAGCCGGGGGCGCCGTTTGGGCGCCTTCGTTCTCTTCCACTTCCCCATCGACCATCTACCGTCTACCGCCCGCCGCTTCACGCCCCGAGCAGTCCCAGCATGAGCGCATTCTGCACGTGCATGCGGTTCTCGGCCTGGTCATACACGAGTGAAGCGCGGGAATCGATCACCTCGTCCGTCACTTCCTGCCCGCGGTGCGCCGGGAGGCAGTGCATGAAGACGGCCTCCGGCACACTGGTCATCGCCATCACCTTCGCGTTCACCTGGTAGGGCGTGAAAGCCGCGTGGCGGGCCGCGGATTCGCCATCCTGGCCCATCGAAACCCACGTATCCGTGTAGACCACGCTGCGGCCGTGCACGGCTTCGATCTCATCCGTCGCGGTGATCTCCGCGCCGGTGTCCCGCGCCAGCATGAGCGCCTTGCGCAGCACGCCGGGGAAGGGGCCGTAGCCGTCCGGGGAGATCACGGTGAGATCGACGCCCAGCGCCGCCGCGCCCAAGATGAGCGAATGGCACACGTTGTTGCCGTCGCCCACATACGCCACCTTCAGCCCCTTCAGCGTCCCGAAGCGCTCCTTCATCGTGAAGAAATCGGCCAGCGCCTGACACGGGTGCTCCATGTCCGAGAGGCCGTTGATCACGGGGATCGCCGTGTGCGCCGCGAGTTCTTCGACCACGTGATGGGAGAACGTGCGCGTGACGATGAGATCGATCCATCGCTCCAGGTTGCGGCCGTAATCCTTCACAGCCTCACGCTCGCCGAGACGCTGCGCGGAGTGATCCATGTAGATCGCCGTGGCGCCCAGTTTGGCCGCCCCGGCCTCGAACGAAACGCGCGTGCGGAGCGAGGGCTTCTCGAAGAGCAGGATGACCGTCTTCCCGGCGAGCGCAGCCCGGAACGACGCCGGCTCGGCCTTGCACGCCTCCGCCGTCTCGAAGATCGAGTCGATCTGCCCGGCGGACAGAGGCGCCATGGAGAGCACATCCTTGTGCGCCAATGCCTTGATCGTGTTGGTCGTGCAGATCATCGTCACGTTTGCCCTTCCAGCGCCCCGTTGAGCCAGCCCGAAACAATCTTCACCACAGTGGCACAGAGGGCACAGAGAAGAAAAGGCCTATGATTCTTTCTTCCGGCCTTCTCCGTCTTCCTCTGTCTTCCTCCGGGTTCCGCCTTCTCTTCTTCACACAGCAACCGCCGAAATCGGCTTCACAAACGTCCGCGCGCTCGGCAGCACGCGCGTGCCCGCGGGCTCGCCGTGCACGGCCTTCATCAGCGCCGCGGGGTCCTTCCAACTGGCGATCACCGCCGGCGCGCCCGCCGCGTTCGCGGCTTCCAGCGCGCCATGCACCTTCGGGATCATCCCGTTCCAGATCGCCCCGCTCGCGATCAGCCGGTCGATCTCCATCTCGTCGAGCGTGCGGATGACCTCGCCCGCGTCGTTCAGCACGCCGGCGACGTCCGTCAGCAGCACCAGTTCCCGCGCGCCCAGGATCGCCGCCACAGCCGCGGCCGCCTCATCCGCGTTCACGTTCAAAAAATGACCCTGCTCGTCGAGGCCGATCGAACTCAGCACCGGCATGAACCCCGCGCCGAGCAGCGTCGTGATCAGTTTCGCGTCGCCGCCCTTGATCTCGCCCACTCGCCCGGGATCGAACTCGTACCGCGTGCTCTTGACCGTCCGCGTGAAGAACCCGTCGCCCAGGCACAGGCCGACAGCCGGCGCGCCCGCCGCCTGCATCCGCCCGACCACGTGCGTGTTGCTCACGCCCGCCAGCACCGCCACCACCTCCTCGATGTGCTCCGGAGGCGTGATGCGGATGCCCTCGCGCCGCTCGCTCTGGTAGCCCAGCGCCGCGAACTTGCGATCGACCGCCTTCCCGCCGCCATGCACGAGCACGAGGCCGCCCGGCTCCGCCTGGTGGATCGCGGCCAGCGCATCCCACAGGTCATGGCACGATTCCGGCTCATCGAGCGCAGCGCCGCCGAGTTTCACCACCAGCGGCGCAGGTCCGCTGGACTGGAAGCCGTCGAGTCCTTCGCCCATGGTGTTCGTGTCCCTGAGAAAGCTGATCATGACCGCGGCGTCCCCGTAAGTCCCGCCGTCTCGGGCAGACCGAGGCGGATGTTCATGCACTGCACCGCCTGCCCAGCGGCGCCTTTGACAAGGTTATCGAGTGCGCTCGCCACGATCAGGTGGCTCGCTTCTTCGTCCACTGCCCACCCGATGTCGCAGAAGTTCGTCTCGCGCACCGCCTGCACCGACGGCCACTGGCCCGAGGGCAGCAGCCGCACGAAGGGCGATTTTCCATACGCGTCGAGGAACAGGTCCGTCACGCGCGTCCCGGTCCAGCCCTTCGCGAGGTCCACGTGAATCGTCGAGAGAATGCCGCGGTCGAACGCGCCCAGGTGCGGCGTGAACACCGTCTTCACGCCGGAAAACGCATCAATCTCCGGATTGTGCCGGTGCTTGAAGACGTTGTAGGGCTGCAGACTCACCTCGCAGAAGAGGCTCTTGAGCGCCAAGCCCCGCCCCGCGCCGCTCACGCCGCTCGTCGCGTCGATGATCGGCCGCCGCGAAGGCTCGATGGCCCCCGCGGCCTTCAGGGCGTGCAGCGGGATGATCGCGCTCGTCGGGTAGCACCCCGCGCACGCGATGAGCCCCGCATTCGCGATCGCCGCCCGGTTGATCTCCGGCAGCCCGTACGCCGCGGCTTTCAGCAGGTCCGGCCGCGTGTGCTCGAAGCCGTAGTGCTTCTGGTGCATCGCCGCGTCCTTCAGCCGGAACGCGCCGGAGACGTCGATCACCACCACGCCCGCCTTCAGAAACTGCGGCGCGAGTTCGTGGCTCACCTCGTTCGGCGTCGCCAGGAACACCACCTCCGGCTTGCACGCCAGAACGGCCGCGACGTCGGTGGGACGGACCTCAGCGTCGACCAGCCCGCGCCAGCGCGGAAACAGGTCGGCGAAGCGGACCGGCCCATCGCCCTTGCCGCGGTCTGCCGAAGCGAAGAGCCCGGCGATGGCGACCTGCGGGTGCGCGGAGAGAATCCCCGCGAGTTCCGCCCCGCTGTAGCCGCCTGCGCCAATGACAACCGCGTTTCGCTTCATCGTGATTCGGTGGAGTGAAGGGGTTCCGAAAATGCGTGGCCTTCGAGGCCCGGATACTGCTTCTTCGCGTTCCGGTTCTCGAAGTTCCGGGGGGTTCCGGGAGGGCCGTTTCAGAGGCCGGCCATTTCGCTCAACGTCTCGGTCAGGCTTTCCGCGGCCGTGTTCGACTTCGTCGCCATGAACAGTGTGTCGTCTCCCGCCAGCGTCCCGACCACCTCGGGGAGCCGCACGGCGTCGATCACGACGGCCAGCGCCTGAGCGTGCCCCGGCGCGGTGCGGAGAACAACCAGTGTTCCCGCCGTCTGTGCCGTTTGCAGATGATCGCGCAGCGCACGCTCCAGCTCCTTTGTGCTCCGCGGCGCGGGCAAGCCCTGGCCCGAACCGGGAAGCGTGTAACCCTCAGAACCCTTCACCACACCGAGTTCACGCAGGTCCCGCGAAAGCGTCGCCTGCGTCGCCTCGATGCCTTCCGATTCCAGCAGTTCCCGCAACTGCTCCTGACTGTGAACCCCGCCCGCGGCAATGAACTCCGTCACCCGCCGCCGACGCCGATCTCTATGGATCATTGCATAGATATTCGCATGCCTGCATAAAGATGTCAAGGCCAAAGTGCGAGAATTGAGCAGATACTAACCCCCAACGCCCTCAGGGCCGAGAATACCCTAAACAGGGGGGCCTGCGGGAGGGCGACCCTAATGCCCCGGGGCCCAAGGCAGGAACGGCAGCACGATCGACACCGCGATCAGGATGATGATGATCCACTCCAGGATCTCCATCCGCCGCGTCGTCTGGGCATCCACCAGCTTCTGGTACATGCTCTCGAGCGTGTTGATCTTCCGCAGGATGTTGGCGTCCCATGCGGGCAGGTGCAGGCGTTCGGCCGTCCGGCGGTAGACCCGCGCCAGGTACTGGTCGCCCACCAGTTTCAGCGCGTTGTTCACCCCTTCGAAGAGCAGGGCGGCGTCCGTCTGAAGCCGCGCGATCCGCCGCAGGTTCGCCAGGGGCGTTCGCACCGACAGGCGCCGACCGGCCTTCCCGAGGCGCGGGGATCGGGGGGTCGTCCGCTCGTACGCCTCCTCCAGCGACCGGTCGAGTTCATCGTCCAGCCACCGCATCTCCAGCAACTCGACGTTGGCGTGCTCCAGCACCGCGCGCACATCCTCCGCCCCCGGCTCGGCGTCGATCACGATCGCCGCGTTCCAGTCGATCACCACGGCGTCGTGCCGGCCGTAGGAAACCCTCGCGGCAAGAGCCTCGTTGATCTCCTGATCGGAGAGCGCGCTCCGCTCCGCCCGCAGCAGGCGGGCCAGCGACGGCGCATTCGCTTCGATCAGTGTCGGAATCGCGGCGCCCTGCGGGGGACACCCCAGGTGATGGATCGCGTAATCCTCGACCAGCGGGGAAACGCCGGGCCGCGACACGGCGGGGCGAATGGCCTCCAGCAGCCCCTCGACGCGGCGGCGCGAATCCTCCAGCAGGGCCACGTTCTCGTACAGCGCTTCGCCCAGTTCAACGAGGCTCTCGATCCGCCCCGTGATGGGAATGGTGTAGGAGACGGAGACGGCGCCGAACTCGTACAGCAGGCAATCGACGCCGCGGGTCGTGCTGAAGCCGGCGATCGCAATCGGATCGGCCGGCTGCGGGATGCGCAGGGGGGGAGGGGCGTGCACGAAGTGGGCGGGCGCGCGCCTTCGGCGCTTGATTTCATCGCGCTGCGAGAGGTTGGCCAGAAGCGCCTCGGCCTGCTTGAGATCGACGGAGAAGCCGATGTCGTAGGCAAAGAGGGCGAGCGTGGCGCCGGTTTCAACGGTGAACGCGCCGGGCGACGGGGCGGGGGCGGTGGCGGGGGTGGGGGTGGAGTCGGCGGCCATGTCGGAAGCGGTTTCCCTGCGCAGATCGTCCCGGGAGGCGCAGACAGGGTACTCAACGCGCGGCCTGCCCGGCGCGCCGTTCGGCGTATACTCCCCGCTTCCGCGGCGGCCCCCCGGCTGAAAGACTCGGGCGCCGGGGGCGGACTTGGCGCTCATGGGGATGATCAAGCGGCGGCGCATCGAAATCCAGCAGCAGCCCGACGACTTCAGTTGCGGTCCGTCGTGCCTTGCCGCCGTCTACCAGGCGTATGGAGACGACCTGCCGCTCGAGAAGATCATCCGCGAGATCGAGCGCGTCGAAGGGGGCGGCACCATCGCCGTCATGCTCGCCCGGCACGCCCTGCAGCGCGGGTATGAGGCGACCATCTACACCTACAACCTCCAGGTCTTCGATCCGACGTGGTTCGACGACAAGTCCGTGGACATCTCGCGCAAACTCGGCGAGCAGATGAAGGTGAAACGGCACCCCAAACTCCAGTCCGCCTGCCGCGGGTACATCGAGTTCCTGGCTCTGGGGGGCAAGGTGCTGCTCGAGGATCTGACGCCCGCCCTCCTGCGGCGCCTGCTCAAGCGCGGGGCGCCCATCCTCACCGGCTTGAGTGCGCCATACCTCTACCGCGGCCCACGCGAGAACCCTGACGACCTGGAGTATGACGATGTCCGCGGCGAGCCCATGGGGCACTTCGTCATCCTGCACGGCTACAGCGCACGGCGCGGCACGGTGCGCGTGGCCGATCCGCTCCGCGATCAGCCCCGCTTCGTCAGCCACGACTACAACGTGCGCATCGACCGCCTGATCTGCGCGATCCTGCTGGGCGTGCTCACCTACGACGCCAACCTGCTCATCATTTCGCCGAAGAGCAAGCCGGTGCGGGCGGAGCGCGAAGGAACGCGTGCCGAATGACGAGCCTGATCGTCGTCGAAAACCCGAAGAACTGGCCGCTGCACGTCCCCGGGGCGCAGGTGGTCTCGGCCCGCCAGTACCTGCTCGATCCGCGCTTCAGCGACCTGCGCCCGGCCCGCGTGTTCAACCTCTGCCGCTCCTACCGCTATCAGCGGCTCGGGTACTACGTCTCGCTCCTCGCCGCCGCGCGCGGCCACAGGCCCCTGCCCGACATCGCGACCATCCAGGACATGAAACTCGGCACGCTGGTGGGCATCGTCGGCCGCGACCTTGACGACCTGATCCAGTCGAGCCTGGCCCGCGTGAAATCGCATCACTTCACGCTCCGCGTGTACTTCGGGAGGAATCTCGCCGCACGGCACGAGCGGCTCAGCCAGGCGCTCTTCAACCAGTTCCCGGCGCCCTTCCTCCAGGCGGAGTTCGAGCACGACCACAAGTGGACGCTCGAGAGCATCAGCCCCATCGCCGCGAGCGAGATCCCCGATGAGCATCGCGCGTTCGTCGTGGAGCGCACGGCGGAGTACTTCTCGCGCCCGCGTCGAGTCTCGCGCCGACGCTCCTTCCGCTACGACCTCGCGATCCTCCACAACCCGGACGAGGACCATTCGCCCTCCAACGCGAAGGCGATTCGGAAGTTCATCCGCGCTGCGCGCTCGCTCGGCCTGAGCGCCGACCTCATCACGCGCGACGACTTCGGCCGCGTCGCGGAGTACGATGCGCTCTTCATCCGCGAAACGACCTATGTGAACCACCACACCTTCCGTTTCGCGCAGCGGGCCGCGGCGGAGGGGCTGGTGGTGATCGACGACCCCGTGTCCATCGTCCGCTGCACGAACAAGGTGTACCTCGCCGAACTCTTCGACCAGCATGAGATCGCCAGCCCCCGCACCATGGTCGTTCATCGCGACAACATCGACGAGGTCGCCAAAACCGTCGGCCTGCCCTGCGTGATCAAGCGTCCCGATTCCTCGTTCTCCCTCGGCGTGCGCAAGGTGGACACGGATGACGCCCTGCGCCACGAACTCGAGGAGTTCCTCGAGAAGAGCGAACTCGCCATCGCGCAGGAGTTCACGCCGTCGGACTTCGATTGGCGCATCGGCGTCCTCGCCCGCAAGCCGCTCTACGTGTGCAAGTACCACATGGCGCAGGGCCACTGGCAGATCGTGAGCAACGACGCCGAAGGCGGCGAGGACTGGGGCGCCGTGGACACCATGCCCGTCGATCAGGCGCCGGTGGAGGCGCTCGCCCTCGCGCTCCGCACCGCGAACCTCATCGGCGACGGGCTCTACGGCGTGGACATCAAGGAGATCAACGGCCGCTTCCTCGTCATGGAGATCAACGACAACCCCTCGCTCGACGCCGGCTTCGAGGACCGCGTCCTCGGCGACGATCTCTACCTCCGCGTCATGCAGGTCTTCCTCGACCGGCTCGAGGCCCGCGGCCGGAGGGCGCAGAAGACATGAGGCGCATGCTCGCGTGACCACCGCAGCCTATCCATACCGGCTCTTCGAGGTCGTCGGCGTCGAACTCGAGCACATGATCGTGAGCGCCGATACGCTCGACGTGCGCCCCATCGCCGATCGCCTCATCGAAGCCGAGAGCGGCGTGATCCAGGGCGACGTCGAGCGCGGACCCGTCACGTGGTCCAATGAACTCGCTGCGCACGTCATCGAGATGAAGACCACCGAGCCTGTGCGCTCGCTCTCCGGGCTCGCGTCGCGCATGCAGGGCGAAGTGCGCCGAATGAACGAACTGCTGGCGCCCATGGGCGCACGGCTCATGCCCGGCGCGATGCACCCGTGGATGGACCCGGAGCGCGAGATGACCCTCTGGCCGCACGAATACAACGTGGTGTACGCCGCGTTCGACCGCATCTTCTCCTGCCGCGGCCACGGCTGGGGCAACCTCCAGAGCGCCCACATCAACCTCCCCTTCGGAGACGATGAGGAGTTCGGCCGCCTTCACGCCGCGCTTCGCGTTCTGCTCCCGATCCTTCCCGCTCTCGCCGCGAGTTCGCCCATCGCCGATGGCCGCCTCACCGGCCTGCTCGATACGCGCATGGAGGTGTACCGCAACAACTCGCGCCGCATTCCCATGATGGCCGGACGAGTCATCCCCGAACCCGTCTTCTCGCACGACGACTACCAGCGCCTCGTGCTCGATCGCCTCTACGGCGAACTCGAGCCGCACGACCCAGAAGGCATCCTCCGCTACGAGTGGGCCAACGCCCGCGGCTGCATCGCCCGCTTCGACCGCGGCGCCATCGAGATCCGCGTCATCGATGTGCAGGAGCGCCCCGCGGCTGACGTCGCCATCGTCGCCGCGACGGTCGCCGTCACACGCGCGCTGGCTGAAGGCGCCCTCGCGGATCAGCCCGCACTGCGCAAAGTGGAAGTCGAGCCCCTGGCCGATATCCTCCTGCGCGTGATTCGCGACGCCGATCAGGCCGTCATCGAGGATTCCTCATACCTGAGCCTCCTCGGCTGGCGCGGACCATCCCGCTGCTCCGCCCGCGACCTCTGGGCCTCGCTCATCGAGCGCTTCGCGGCGCCCACACCCGAATGGCGCGAGCATGCCCCGGCCATGGACGTCATCCTCAGCCGCGGCTGCCTCGCGCGGCGCATCGCGCAGACCGTCGCCGGAGATGCGCGCCGCGAAAGGCTCCACGAAGTCTACGCGCGCGTGTGCGACTGCATGCAAGCCGACGAGCCCTTCCTCCCATGAGCACGCGGCGATCAGCGCAGCGCCCTTGGCGCATACTGCTCACTTGTGAGCACGGCGGCGCGCAGGTTCCGGCCCGCTGGCGTCCGCTCTTCCGCTCCGCCGCGGCAAGGCGCGCCCTGGCAAGCCACCGCGGGTCCGACATCGGCGCGCTCCGCCTCGCCCGGCGCCTCTCCGAGGCTCTGCACGCTCCGCTCGTCGAAGCCACCGTCACGCGGCTGCTCATCGAACTCAATCGCTCCCCGGGTCATCCGCGCCTGTGGTCTGAGTTCACGAAGGGCCTGCCCGCCGGCGAGAAGCAACTCATCCTCGGGCGTCACTACAGGCCGCATCGCACCGGCGTCGAAGCCATCATCGCGCAGTGGATCGCCGACGGCGCCCGCGTCGCGCACATCGGCGTTCATTCCTTCACGCCGTCGTTGAACGGCGTCACGCGCACCGCTGACCTCGGCCTGCTGTACGACCCGTTGCGCGCCGCCGAGCGAACGCTCTGCGACCAATGGATCGCCGGCCTGCGCACGATCGATCCATCCCTCCGCGTCCGCCGCAACTACCCCTATCTCGGAACAGCCGACGGCCTCACGACGTTCCTGCGCCGCCGCTTTCGCGTCGCGGATTACGCCGGCGTCGAACTCGAGGTCAGTCAGGAATGGCTGGCGCGCCCCGGCTCGCCGCGGCGCCGAATCGAATCCGCCGTCATCACGAGCGCGCTCGCCGCGCTTCCGCACGGCGTCTGAAGGTCAGCACGGCCCCCATGCCGCGAGCAGTTGCGCAAGGTCCGAACTGTTCACCGAGCCGCTCGCGTTCAGGTCGCCAACGCCGGCGTTCCCCCAGTTGGCCAGCAATGTCGCGAGATCTGACGAGTTCACCTGCCCGTCGCCATTGAAGTCGGCCGGGCACAGCGGCGCAATGACGGGCGACAGCACGAGGTACGCCCGCCCTCGCGCCGAGACGAAGTTCTGCGCCCCGATGAGGATGTCGGCGCGCCCGTCCATGTTTACGTCGCCGGCGCCCGCCACGGCGTTGCCGAAATCCGTCCCCTGCAGCTCGCCCGTCACCGTGTACAGCAATCGCCCCGAAGCCGTGGAGAACACGTACACGCGCCCCACCGTCGACGACCAGTCCGGCGCCCCGATCACCAAGTCGTTCACGCCGTCGCCGTCCACGTCGCCGATGTTTGCCATGCGCCGGCCGAACAGCCCCGGGCCGTCCGGCGGCGTGAGCGTCCGGATCACCGACCCGGCGAGCCCGGCTGTCGCGCCCGAGTAGATGAGCACGCTGTTCGCGCCGGGCGCACCCACCGCGAAATCTCCGCGCCCATCCCCGTCAAGATCGCCCATCGGCGCAATCGATTCCCCAAACAGCGAGAACTCCGAGGGCCCGTTGATGGCGCGGATCAGCGACCAGTCGGACCCGGACCGCAGATATACGCGCCCGACGTTCGTCCCGACCCCGTCGTTCCGCGGCGCGCCGATCGCAATATCCGGCGTCATGTCGGCGTTGTTCCGTCCGATGCCCGCGACCGCGAAGCCGAACTTGTCGCCGGCGCCCTCACCGCTGAAGAGCTGAAGCTGCGCCCCGGTCACGCCGTGATGCACCCGCGCGCGGCCCGTAAACTGCGCTCCCTCGTCTTCCACGGAGAACGCGCCGACCAGGTACTCCTCGATCCCGTCGCCCGTCAGATCCCCCGCGCTGGCGACCGCGGATCCGTAGTACTCGAACGCGAAGGGATTCAACGGATCCAGAACGTCGAAGTCCGCACCCGCCGCGGTCGTCACGTACACACGTCCGCTCGCGTCAAACGGCGTGCTGTGGCACGGCGCGCCGACGATGATTTCCTGCCCCCGCATCGCGAGCGAATAGCCCACCCAGTCGTTCATGCCGCCCTGGAACTCGCCCGCGAACAAGCCGGTGTTCGAGGAGTACATCACCACACGCCCCGCGCCCGGCCCGCCTGATGTGTCGAAATACGCCCCGACCGCCACGTCCGGCCGGCCGTCCAGGTCGATGTCCGGAATCCCGACCACCGCGGCGCCGAAGTGGTCGCCCGCCATCACCCCGCTGAAGACGCGGTGCGCGCCGCCGGCGGGGAAATCCACCTGCGCGAACGCCCAACCCGATGCCGCCGACACGGTCGCAGCAGCGCAGACAACCGCCCGGCGACACATCCTCTGATCGCGAGACATGAGGCGCCTCCTGAATGCCGCGTTGACCTCCGCCGGAACGGGCTTTCGCCCGCCGCGGCGGCCCTTCCGCCCGTGCCGTTCGCCTCCCCTTCCGCGGGGAGCGCGAACTCCACCTGAGTCTACCGATCCTAGTCGGCCTCTCAAGGTAAAATCGGTTCCTCTCCTCCCTTATTCCCCCAGATCCCCCGAACCCTCGCCCGGCGACGCCTCTCTCAGGCCCCGCCGGCGCCCTCGGGAGGAAGCGCGGAACCGGGGCCGTTCGCCTCAGCGGGGCCGGCCAGCGTGGCCTTCCGCGGCAGGGTCGCGGGGGGCATGGCTGAACCGGGCCCGCGGTTGCATGATGCCGCGGAATGACCCCATCCCCTCCAGACTGGTCCGCGCAGCACCCAATCCTCGAAGGGCGCCACGTGCGGCTCGAGCCGGTGGCGCCCACGCATCTTCCCGCGCTCTTTGCCGCGACGCCGCGGGAGACGTTCACCCACTTCGCCCACTGGCCGGATCCGTGGACGGAGGAATCGTTCGGAGCGTGGCTAACGCGGTACCACGCGCCGCCGCAGAATCATGTGTACGTGGTCGTGATGCAGAACGGCGGCGCGGTGATCGGAAGCACCTCGTACATCGAGATCGATCCGGCCCACCGGAAACTGGAGGTCGGGCGCACGTGGTATGCGCCGGCGGCGCGGGGGACGGTGGTGAACCCGGAGTGCAAACTGCTGCTCATGCGCCACGCGTTCGCCGACATGGGCGCGGCGCGCGTGACGCTGCGGACGGATCTGCGCAATGTGCAGAGCCAGGCGGCGATCGCGAAACTCGGCGCCGTGCGCGAAGGCGTGCTGCGGCGCGACTGGGTTCGGGCAGACGGCCGCACGCGCGACACGGTGGTGTTCAGCGTGATTGCCGAGGAGTGGCCGGAGGTCGAGGCGCGGTTGCGCGCTCGTGTGGAAGGGGAATGAACCCGGAGGAAGACAGAGGAAGACGGAGGAGGGAGGGGAAGAGGGGCAGGAACGCAGAGGGGCGCGGAGGGACGCGGAGTTGGGGATGCGCGCAAGACACGACTTTGCCCGTATTCCGTATTCCGTGTTCCGCATGCCCTTCCCACATTCGACATTCCACCTACCACATTCCACCTGCCACATTCCATCCGCCACATTCCGTCATCCCTTCACGACTTCAACCTTCGACTTCACCGAGTTCGCGATGAAGCACTGTTCGTGCGCCTGGTGGTGGAGGTGGTCTTCTTCCGACGGTGACGGCGTGCGCCCGCCGCTGTATTCGATCTTCACACGGAGTTTCACGTCGCTGATCCACATGGCGCCGGTCTGGGGGTGCTTCGTCAGCAGGCCCTCGGCGTGGTCCTCGTACGAATCGACGATGAAGCCGGCCCTCTGCGCCACGTAGATGAACGTGAGCATGTGGCAACTGGAGATGGATGCGACGAAGGCTTCTTCGGGATCGATCGCCGCGGCGTCGGACCACGGCTCTTTCACGACGAAGGGCGAGGGCGAACCATCGACGACGAGGCCGCCATCGAACCCCCACGTGTGTTGGCGCGAGTAGCGTCCCGCGGCGAAATCCTCAGGCGAATCGACGCGGCGCCAGGAGACGACGGCGGTGTGGGGGTGGGGCGGCATGGGTAGACGGTAGGCAGGAGGCGGGGGAATAGGGAATACGGAATACGGAATGCGGAATGCGGAATGCGGAATGCGGAATGCGGAATACTGGGATTGGTAGGTGGTAGATGGGGAAGAGAGTGCGCGGCGGGGGCGTGGGATGGGTCGTGCGGGGCGCGTGCTCTGCAATGGTGAGCAAGCGCCGCCGCGGCGTGACGCCTACGGTCCGGCATGCTGTTCATGATCATTGAGCGGTTCAGGAACGGGGACCATCGCGCTGTCGGAGAGCGCTTCCGCGCTTGCGGGCGCATGGCGTCGGAGGGCGTTGTGTACATCGCTTCGTGGGTTGACCCGGCGGGGGCGCTGTGCTTCCAGGTCATGGAGTCGCCCGATCGCGCGCTGCTCGACGTGTGGATGAGCCGGTGGAGCGACCTGGTCGATTTCGAGGTCTTCCCCGTGCAGACTTCGGTGGAGTTCTGGGCCGGGGTGGGGGGGACGAGTGGCGGGTAATTGCGCTGGGGCGACGTGTGCATCAGGTGGAGTTGTGCGCGTGGGGCGCTGCGCTCTGGTGGACCAGCCACCTGTGGCGCCCGTAGTGGTGCGCGTGGGGTGCTTTGCGCTGGTGGGCGAGCCGGCAGTGGCGCGCGCAGTGGTGCGCGTGGGGTGCTTCGCACTGGTGGGTG
>CAZGVW010000218.1:0-39461 GCA_964529265.1 uncultured Phycisphaeraceae bacterium | reverse complement strand
AACGCGAAGTGGATGACCGTGGTGCCGGGCCACGTGGACAGCCGGCCGCATCTCGATTATCAGACCGCCAACGTCGTCGAGACGCTGAAGCGCGCGTGCGGGATCCTCGAGCCGCACGGGCTCGTCATGGTGCTGGAGCCGCTCAACACCTACACGAATCACCCGGGCATGTTCCTCACCAGCACGCCGCAGGCGCATCTCGTGTGCAAGGCGGTGGCGAGCCCGTCGTGCAAGATCCTGTACGACATCTACCACCAGCAGATCACCGAAGGGAATCTCATCCCGAACATCAACGCGGCGTGGGACGAGATCGCGTATTTCCAGGTGGGCGACAATCCGGGCCGAAACGAGCCGGGCACCGGCGAGATCAACTACCGCAACGTGTTCAGGCACATCCACGGCAAAGGCTTCACCGGCATCGTCGGCATGGAGCACGGCAACTCGATCCGCAACACGCGCGAAGGCGAGCGCGCCGTGATCGACGCGTACGTCGCCGCGGATTCATTCACCATCTGACTGAGCGACTACGTGACTACGTGACTGCGCTATGGCCAAACGTCCCGTAAACACCGGCCGCGTTGACCCCTACAAGAACTTCAAGTTCCGGGTGAAGTGGGAGGGACGGTACGTCGCCGGCTTCCGTCAGGCAAGTGTGAAGCCGGCACGCCCGCGCGCGGCGGCGGCGAAGATCCGAGGGCTCAGGAAGTACACGTCGATCACCTTGAAGCGCGGCTACACGACAAACGCCGCGTTTCAGAAATGGGTTGACGCGGTCGGACATCGGGGGCCGGGCAGGAACGTGGTGATCGAGCAGCGCAACGAGGCGGGGAAGGCCGTCAGCACCTATGCGATCGATCGATCCCGCCCGGTGAAGTACCAGGGTGCGCCCGATCTCGATGGCGCCGCGAACGACGTCGTCATCGAGGTGCTGACACTGGAAAGCGACCGCCTCGAGTCGCGCCGGGAGTGAGATCAGTCTGCGACTGAGCCGGGCGGCATTCTGGCCGCGATGGCGCTCACCCTGGGCTCCGTCGCACACGCTCAATACCAGTTCGACTCATGGACGATCGAGGACGGGCTGCCGCAAAACTCGGTCAACCGGACGAGGTGAACGTCGTTCCGGCGCTGCGGAACCGACCGCGTGTACGATCCGGCCATGTCCCGCACCGCACTCCGCCCGGCCGGCGTGGGCCTCCTCCTCTGCCTCACCCTGCCGCTCCTCGCCCGGCCGGCGCAGGCTCCGCTCGCCGAGCCGCTCACGGTGATGTCCTTCAACATCCGGTACGGCACGGCCAACGACGGCGAGAACCGCTGGGCCAACCGCCGTGAGTTCCTCTTCGATGTGGTCCGGCAGATCGACGCCGATCTGATCGGCCTCCAGGAGGCCCTCGACGGACAGGTGCGCGAGATTCTGGCGGCCGTGCCCGGCTACGCGGTCATCGGTGTCGGAAGAGACGACGCGCGGAGGCGTGGCGAGTACGCGGCCATTCTGTTCCGGACGAGCCGGATGCACGTGTCGGATGCGGGTACGTTCTGGTTGTCCGACACGCCGGAGCTCGTGGCGTCGCGCACCTGGGGCAACACGGTCACTCGCATCTGCACCTGGGCGCGGCTCGTCGATCGCGATGGACGCGCGTTCTGGCACTACAACGTGCACCTCGATCATCAGTCGCAGCCGTCCCGCGAGCGGAGCACGGCACTCCTGGCCGAGCGCATTGCGGCGCGTCGCGGAACGGGCGAGCCCGCGCTCATCACCGGCGATTTCAATGCCGGCGAGGATAACCGCGCGCTCTCGACGCTGGTCACCGCCGGATACGTCGACACGTTCCGCGTGCGCCACCCCGACGCCCGCGAGGCCGGCACCTTCACCGGTTTCGATCTGACGGCCACGACGGGGCCCAAGATCGACTACGTGCTCGTGCCTCCCGGGAGCGAGGTGCTGGATGCCGCCATCGTCCGGACCAGCCGCGACGGCCGGTATCCGTCGGATCACTTTCCGGTGACCGCGCGGGTGCGGCTGCCCGGGAGCTCGCGCTAGAGCCCACCCGAACTCCAGACAAGCGAATCCTGCCGGATATACCAGCGCTCCGGCGTGCGGCCGGGCGCCCGCCACTCGATCGACACCTCGAACGCGTGATCGGTGTTTCGCATCAGCGGAGCAGCCAATGCCGCATCGGACGGTGAGGGCACCTTCAAAGCGTCGAGCCGTTCCGCGAATCGCCGGTGAACCTTCCGGTACGCCTGCTGCGCGTAGTAGACGCGATGCAGCCACTGCCGCGCGGCAAGTGCCGGATCGGGACGGAACGCGGCATCTCCGGGCCGGCCGGCCGAGAACTGCACGTAGCCCCATGATTCCGGACGATGCATGTCGATGACGTGCTGGGGGGACCACACCCAGTTGTGCTCCCGTGTCCCCGTGGCTTTTCGATACGTGCCGGTGGAGTGTTCGAGCGTCCATTGCACGCGGGAGAAGTTCACGCGCCACTGATCGCCGTCGCGCGGGGGCGCTGGCCGGCGTGCCGTTTCGCCGAGGACCTTCCAGGGGAATGCCAGCTCGACGGACCAGCTCCGGTCGGTGTCGCGCGGGTCGTTGAGCGTGCCGTCGAGATGGACGGCCGATTGAAGCCCCGGAATCTCCCAGCTGTTCAGCGGCTTGCCGCCGTCCTTGTACGGCCGGGGCAGGAAGAGATCCCACCCGGTGCCGAGCGCGTTGATCTCGAACTCGTAGTACTCGTGGTTGTCGCCGTTCGGATCGATGAACACCTCGAAATCGTTGTCGTGAAAGATCACCGCATCGTGTTCAGTGAGCGTCGCCCACAAATGCGGCTCTATCAGCTCCGCGGCGACGTAGAAGTACTGCGCGTCCCACAGCATCTTCACGCGTGTGGACAACGCAGGCGCAGGCTTGCCGGCGCCCTCGATGTCGACGAAGCGGTCGGTCCATGGCACGTCTTTCCACGCAACGTCATCCAGCCGCCCGTCGATCTGCAGCGATCCGGTTTTCCAATGGCACACGTAGCCGCGCGGGTGCGCGTCCGGCGCTGACTGCAAGGCTCGCGGCTCAACGAGCGAGCCGAGCGTGAGGCCAGCCACGACGATCAGCGCAGGGGCTCTCATCGGCGGGACACTGCGGCCGCTACCGTTCTCCAACGGTCCGCGTTCATCGCGCCGGCATCGAAAATCGAGACACCGCTGGCGCCTCCCTCGATGGCCATGTCGATCGTCCGTTCGAGCTCTTTCGCGTCGAGCGGCGGCACGTAGAGTCCGCTGTACACCGGCGCACGCACGGCCGTCACCGCTTCACGCGTGTACTGCCGGACCCACTCGGGACCGGCTTCGTAAAAGCGGTGATACAGCATCGGCAGAAATCCATCCAGCCTGAAGCGTCCCCAATCCTGCCGAACCATGACGCGCGCCAGGCTCGGTCCGGGAAACACCGCCGCGGTAACTGTCTTGCGGCCCGCGCGCGCCGCAGGCACCAGGTAGTCGTTCACGAGATCGACGACGCTGTCGAGGCGGTACTGCATCCACGCGCCGTTGGACTCCGGATCGGTCAGCGACATCGGATCGACGCCGTGGCGTTCCCCGAACAGACGCCGGCTGTAGTCGGTGTAGCCGTAGTCGTACTGCGGATACACGCGGTCCTGCACGATGCCGTACTTGGACCACAGGCCCGAGGGGAGGATCGCGTCGGGGTGCCGAACGTAATCCAGATGAATGCCGGTGAGTCCCTCTATCGCCGCGAGCTCGGCGACTGTCTCGCGAACGAACTCACGCACCGCCGGCTGCGCCGGATCGAGAAACTTGTAGTAGTCCACGTATGCGGGCTTGTCGACGGCGGACTCGCCTTTGGCGTTGACGTTGTACCAGTCCGGATGTGACTTCAGCACCTCCGGCACCAGGCATGGACAGGTCCACATCCACGCATGCACCTCGAGACCTTCCGCGGCGGCCAGCGGCAGCGTCGTTTCGAGCCAGTCCGCGCGCACGGGCAGACGCCGGCTCCGATAGAGCGCCTGGCGTCCATTCCAGACCTCCGGAATGATGGCGTGGATGCCGGCCGCACGCATGGCCGCGAACTCGCGCTTCCAGTCGTCCGCGGTGCGTCCGGGCCGTGGCCGCATCCAGACCCAGTTCTTCCGGAGGCGGCCGGAATCTCGAATGGTCTGACCCGGACGTGCAAGCGCCAGCGCGGCAACAGCCTCGAGAAAGATGCGCCGGTGCATCCTCACATCTTCTTGGCGGGCTCGAACTCGTAGATCCCGCCGTCTGCCATCAGCGACAAGTGGAGATGGCCATCTTTGACCACGTACGACCGGATGAAGCTCCACTGCTTCACGATGTGATCGTGCAGCGATCCGGGCGGGCACGCCGCCCGTGTCAACGCCAGTTGGCCGAATTGCAGCTGATTCGCACCGCTGGACGTCCAGGTGCCGTTCCCTCGATTGCAGTCAATTCTCGCCGTCAGCCGGCCGCCGTCGCCGAACTGAATCGTGTACTTCGCGGGGTCGTCCGGCGTCAGCGTCTTGCCGTCGCCGCCCTGAAACCTCACGAGCTGCCATGAGGTGCCTTCCAGCGCAGGCGAGGTCGACGTCGAGGACGTCCCCGGCGCGGCGGTGAATGCCGCCACCTTGTTGCCCGACATATCGAACAGCTCTAGGCGATCGCCCGTTACCATCAGCCGGCTCGTGGCCTTCAGCGCGTCGTGGAACGCGCGTTCGATCCCCGGGCTGTCGATGCACGCCATCTGAGTGATCGCCATTTGACCGAACGTGACGACGTCGCCTTTCAGCTCGTAGGTGCCGGTCATGCGATTGCAGCCATCGGAGCCGGTGACGCGGCCTCCCGCCTCGAACAGCAGATGGGCCTCACGCTTCGCGTCCTGGGCTGATATCGGCCTTCCCGCAAACTCGGCCGCCGTCCACCGGGTGCCTTCGAGCGGTCTGGTGCCGCCGGCCGCCGGCGGCGCGGTCTCGCCCGTGCCGGCCCTGCGAAGCATGATCGAGACGGAGGTCGGGCTGCCGCGGGTGATCACCGGAGACGCGGTGTCGGTGGTGAACAGGAGTGTGTCGCCGACGAGAATCCTGGCGCGCACGACGTACTGGTGGTCCGCGACGATCTTCGCCGGATCGTAGGCGATGGTGAACGCGATCGGGGGATTGCCGGGTGACGTGAGTCGCGTGCGCGCGATCGCGTCCGCGGCCGCGCCGGCTCGCGACACGTCCTCGATCGTGGCTTCGAACACCGCGCCGGGCGGCAATGCCATGCGCTCCCGATAGGTCGCGGTCCCTTGTATCGATTGAGCCGCCACCGAACAGGCAGCGAATCCGAAGAAGAGCACGAGAGCGCCGGCGTGGAATGGCATACTGACCCTCCTTGATCGCGCGGGCACGTGGGGAGGTGGACCGGGAGGAACCGGTACCGATTGTAACGCCGGCCGACTGCCGCGATTAGTGCGTTTTCCAGTTCTGCGTCGCGTCGTCCCGCCCGCCCTCCGGCTCGCACGCTTGACGCGACCCAGCCCGACGGCGCGATCGCTCTTGTTCATGACGGATCTCTCATGAGCCACCAGAATGCGGGGAACGGCCGTGAATAAGCTCGAAGCCAGGACGCCGCTGCGCGAGCATTGAACCGTGATGTCGTGAGTGACATGCAATTCGGACGTCTCTCACTCCTCATCAGGAGCGTCATCTGGGCGGCGCTGCTTCCCGGGCTGGTGGCGGGGTTCGTGCCCTGGTACTACTTCGGCGTCGATCCGTCGGCGTTCGATCCGACGAGCGTGCGTCACCTCGCCGGCGGAGTGGTGGTGCTGGCCGGCCTGGCGCTGCTGATCGCGTGCATCGTCGAGTTCGCGCGGAAAGGCCGGGGAACGCTGTCGCCGCTGGATCCGCCGCGTGCCCTCGTCGTGCACGGCCTGTATCGCTACGTACGCAATCCGATGTACCTCAGCGTCGCCACGATCGCCATTGGCGAGCTGATCGTCTGGCCGTCGCGCGGGCTGTTGATCTGGTGGCTGTCCTGGTTCGCGTGGGTGAACGTGTTCGTCATCGCGGTCGAGGAGCCGGCGCTCGAGCGTCAGTTCGGCTCCAGCTACGCGCACTATGCGCGCGCGGTCGGCCGCTGGCTCCCGCGGATAGAGCCGTACGCGCCGCCGCCTCAGCTTCAGGGTGATCCGTGAGCGCGCCGAGGCGCATCGACACGACCCGGCTCGTCCTGCGTCCGCCGGAACCCGCCGACGCGCAGGACATCTTCGATCGCTACGCGAGCGATCCGGGCGTCGTCCGCTATCTTGGCTGGCCGCGGCATCGATCGATCGCCGACACGGAAGGGTTCGCGCGCTTCAGCGCGGCCGAGTGGGAACGATGGCCGGCCGGGCCGTATCTGATTCGGTCGCGCGACGGCGACCGGCTGCTCGGCGGGACGGGCCTGGGATTCGAGAGCGAGACGGTCGCGTCCACCGGCTACGTGCTGGCCACAGACGCCTGGGGCCACGGATATGCGACTGAAGCGCTCGCGGCGATGGTCGATCTCGCGCGCGCCATCGGCGTCACCCGCCTCTACGCGCTGTGCTATCCAGGCCATCGCGCCTCGCAGCGCGTGCTCGACAAGTGCGGATTCGTCCGCGATCCGACCTGGACGCGTCAAATGGAGTTCCCGAACCTCACGCCCGGCGTGGCCCAGGACGTGTTCGCCTACGCCCGACGCCCGTAGCCGCCGAGCTTCAGCCCGTAGCCGCCGCGCTTCAGCTCGGCGGCCGGCGTCACCCCTGGCGGATCGAAAGCTCCGAGGCCCCGATCTGAACCGCGCGTTCGAACGGGACCTGGAGATCCGGCATCGGTTTTCCCGCAAAGAGCCGCTGGCACGGCCGGCTCAGCCAGCGCGCCCACCGGACCGACGTGGATCGCCGGGCGCTGTCAGTCGAAATCCCGGTGTTGGCGTACATCTGGCGGTACAGCTTGGAGATCAGCAGGAAGGCGAGGCGCCCCTTCAGCGACGACACGCACCGGCTTCGTGTCCAGATCTGTCGAATGCTGTAGAACCGGTCCCAGACGCCCTGCGTGCGCGCGCGAATCTCGTCGGACGTCATGGCCGGATGCGCCATGAACATCTTCGGCCGCCGCTCCGCGGGAATCAGCCAGTGCCGGGAGATGGGGATGCCATCCACTTCCGGTGGACGATCGCCGAGGCTCCGTTCCCACTTCTCGAAGTCGATCGTGCCGGGAAACGGCGTCAGCATGACGAACTGCGCGAAGGTGATGCCCGCCCGCTCGGCGACCGTGGCCGTCGCGTCGAACGTGCCGGCATCGTCGGTGGGTAACCCGAAGATGAAAGAGCCCAGCACATGGACGCCGCGTTCGTGGAAGGCGCGAAGCCGCGTGACCAGGGCATCACCGGCGAGATTGAAGTTCTTGTAGACCGCCTTCAGCCCTTCCGGCGTCACCGATTCGACGCCGACCAGCGCGCCGCGGATCCGTGCCGCCCGCATGGCATCCAGGAAGTCGGGATCTTCGGCCGCCTCCATGGTGATCTGCGTGAAGAAGACGGTGTCGGCCGGAAGCTGCGCGAGCTGTGCCATCAGGTCGAAGCGCTCGGCGCGCAGCGCCTGAAGCTCGTGCATCCGGGTGGGGTCCTTCACTCGGGAGGCCTGCTCGAGGTCCTTGAGGGAGACCGGATAGAAATTGTCGTCGGCCAGCGCGATGAATCGAAACCCGCGACGCCGGAGGTCCACGATCTCCTGGACGACCGCGGTCGCGGTCCGATTGCGGGGCGCCTGGCCGTCGGTCCGCCACACCGAGCAGAACGAGCAGTGCTTCGGGCATCCGCGCACGGTCTGCACCGACGCCCACATGTATTTGCCGCGCGGGACCAGATCCCATCGCGCGGGGACGAATCGCGCGCCGTCGACGCGGCCGCCCTGGTAGTGCGGCTTCGGCGCTCCCGCGGCACAATCGGCCACGACCATCGGCCAGACGACGTCACCGTCTCCGCTGACCACCGCGTGCGCCCCGCCGCGCTCACGCGCCTCGTCGGGATAGAGCGTCGCGTGGATGCCGCCGAAGACGACGTGCGCCCCGTGCGCGCGCGCCTCCCGGCCAATCGCGTATCCACGAAGCGCGTTCCCGGTGTGAATGCCGATCCCGACGACGTCACCGGCCTGCAGCACGTCCGGATCGAAGCGCTCCAGCGTTTCATCGACCAGCGCGGGCGTGCCGTACTGTTCCGGCGTAGCCGCCGCAAGCACGAAGAGCCATCGAGGGGTGATGACCGCGAGGCCGAACGACAAATCACTGGGGTTGACGAGATGTACGCGCACGGATGAGTCCTCTCAGCTCGGGCTGAGTGAGGACCAATGGCCACGGTCGGCCGCAGCACTCAGGAAAGTGAACGTGTAGCGACATTGTACTGCGGTTCGGGGTGGCCGGCCCTGGGGCCCCGGGCACCCGTTCCGAGCAGCGATCCTCGAACGCCACCAGGTCGCAGACGTTCTCGAAGTCGCTGTTGTCGAAATCCGGTTCGTGCCGGTCCAGGAGATACGTGGTGAGATCGACGAACATCGCCGGCCCCGCGCGGACGTCCGCCGACACGCGTCCCCGTGGGACGATGTCGAGGCCGAGGGCCGGCAGGATGACGAACGAGTGGGTTAGACGGCCGGGTCCTTGGCGCGCGTGCGTGTGACGCCTGTGAAGATGCCCAGCCCCACGAGGATCACGACAGCAATCGCGATGTACGTCGTGGACACCCCCGCGACCGACAGCGCCCACGCGACGCCCGCCACGAAGATGATGAACCCGATCAGATACAGAGCGAATGACATATGTGCCTCTCGCCTCTGTCGTATGGCAAGAACCATGCCTCACCGACCGAGGCAGCCATCGCCCTGCGGCTGGTAGGCGCGTTCCACGGATGAGGTGTGAGATACGTACTCAGACGGCGCGCGCGTGCGCCCGGCCGGATCGGTCCAGTCGCCCGCATCGACGCCCGCGAACGCCGGCCGCAACGCCTGCGCGACATCCGCGACGCGGATGCCCAGCGATCCCGCCAGCGCGCGATCGATCGTCACGTCGAGCTCGGGCCGCTGCCCGCGTGTGGAGAGCCGGTTGATGCGGTCCGGCATCGAGATGCTGACAATGGAACGTGAAGGGCTTGCCTCGGCACCTTCGGGTCGGTCTGCCGGGATCAGAAAATCGCCGCCCGAGCGTGAAGAACTCGCGCACGAGCGTGACCGCGCGGTCTTCGTCGAACGGCCCGCACGTGTAGATGATCGTGGACAGGAACGTCGGCTTGACCCACACGGCAATGTAGATGCCTGAATCGACGAGCGGCACGAACGCATCGAACCTTCGTTGATCTCGCGCCCCTGGCCGCTCGTACGATGGATGACCGGCGGCCCGTAGGTCCGCAGCGCGAGACCGCTCGTGATGTGGTTCAGGTATTGCCGGAGCGTCTCTTCCGACACCGCTTCGATGCCGCAGTAGCCCTCGACGAGCAGGCGTTTGCGGAAGATGTCCGGGGCGATGGACGTCAGCGCCGTCTTGTTCATGCTCCCATAGTGCCGCAGAATACGCGTGATGCCCGCCGTCGCCTCACGGCACGATCATGAGCATCCCCCGTAGATTCCTGTCCGCCGCCGTGGTGGTGTGTGCCGCGGCCTGCGCGGGCGAGTCGTTCACGCCGCCCGCGCCTTCGCCGGCTCCGACGGGGCCGCTGATGGATCGCGCCGCGGTGATCGATGCGCTGGATTACTGGCAGGCCGCGGTCGGTATCACCTACGAACTGATCGATCCGCCCACTGAACCGCGATTGCTTGTCAGGCCCGGCACCGACGGGCTCGGCCCCCAGGGCGGCGGCCGCGGAGGGATCGACGGCACGTATCCCGAGGACAACCGCGCTCGATCCGGCCTGGTCGTGATCGAGCCGGGCGGCGGCTCCTACTGCCGCTCAGGCCAGTCGCTCTGCCGGTATCTCTATCGACACGAGATCGGCCACGCTTTTGGATTCCTGGGTCACAGCGATGCCGGGCTGATGGCCTCCGGCTCGGAGACGCTGTCCGACACGGAGCGCCGGATGATGGTCGCGCTCTATTCGTTGCCGCACGGCGCCGTCGTCGCGCCCGGCGGCAGCTGGTCGGTGCCGGCGACCGGGCAATCCGGCGTGCTGGACGATGTCGAGGCGGCCTCCGGGATCATCCTGTGGAACATGAACGCCCAGGGCAGCGCCTCGTCTCGCGAGCGCGGGATCATCACGCGGTGGGACCTTCCCGTTCGCGTGTACATCCGCGAGCAATAGGGCTCGCATCACGCGATGTCGTTGATTCTCCGGAGCCTGATCTGGGCGGTGCTGATTCCAGGGCTCGTGGCCGGCTTCGCCCTGGCATAGGCCCCTCGCCTCGAGGTGAGGCAAAAACACGTACCCGCCTCAGCGACCAGCGGCAGGCGGCGGGATGTCGACGAACGCCACGCCGTCGCGATCCCGAATAGTGGTGCCGAAGGGCTGCGAGAGCCTGATCAGGTCGTCGACGATCTTCTTCCCCAGCTCGGGGTCCGCGAGCGTCGGCCGGCCGCGCTCGCTGCGCGGCTGGCCGAAGCCGAGCGAGATCGGATGGAGCGCGAGCTCCACGAGCTGCCTGCCGCGAAATTTCGGGATCGCGACCACCGACTCCCAGATCAGCCGATCCGCGGGAAACCCGCGCGAGTCGTCGGCGCCGTAGCGGCGATCGTTGAAGTCCGCGACATGCGCGTCGGGACCCAGATTGTACGGCGCGTAGTTTTCGTAGGGCAGCCGGTCCAGCGAGTCGTTCTGGAAGAGGAAGTCGCCGAGGCTGTAGAGGATCGGCTTGCCCTTGTAGATCTCGATCCCGCGCAGCACGTGCGGACCATGGCCGACGAACATGTCGGCGCCGGCGTCGATCATCGCGCGCGCGAAGGTGACGAGGAATTCGGCCGGGACCGTGCGGCCGCCGCTGCCGCCCTCGTGCGCGTGAATGGTCGCGATCGTGTAGTCGGCCATACGGGCCGATGCATTCACCGCGGCCGCGATGGCTTTCATGTCGTCGGCGTTCGGCTCGGTGCGCGTGCCCGGCGTGTCGCCGACGACGATCCGGCTGCCGAAGAGCGTCATCGACTGCGGCGCGCTGCCGCGTCCGCCCGCGCCGCCGCGCCCGCCGCCGCCGCCGATGCCCGCCGCGGCTGCCGCGGCGCGCAGCTGCTCGAGTCCCCCCGCGGTCGTCACGTACGTCGTCGTGAAGCGCAACGGACTCAGGCCCGGGCGGCCCGGAATGCTGCCGCGCGATTCGCCTGCCGCCGAGTGCGGCGGAAACGTCGACGCGCAGGAGACGAGGCCGATGCGCGCCTTCGCAGTCTCGAGGAAGTAGGGCTGGCGTGCTTCCGACAGCGTCTCGCCGACGCCGGCCTGCACGAGTCCGGCCTCGCGGACGTACTTCGTCGTCAGACGGATTGCCTCCGGGCCGTAGTCGCCCGTGTGGTTGTTCGCGCGGGCGACGAGGTCGAAGCCGGCCCACGCGAGCTCCTTCGCGAGCGCCGGATCGGCGCGCATGTAGGTGCCGCCGCTTTGGTGGCTCGCGTAAGTCTCGTAGTCGTGGAACAGCATCTCCAGGTTGGTGAACGCCGCGTCGGCGCCGCGGATGAGCTCGATCATCTTCAGGAACGCAGGCTCGTTGTACACGGACAGCCTGCGCGTGATGATCGAGTCGCCGGTGAGCGCAATCGTGACCTCGCGATCGGCGGAGTTCTGGTGCTGTCCTCCGATCGGAACCTGAAGCGCGATCGCGAAGGCCAGGGCCGCGCAGACGAGACGCAGGATCGGCATGGTTCCTCCCGGGCGTGAGCGTGAGAGGGCCTACGATACACCCGCCCGAGGCCCAGGGGCGACGGGTCTGCTGCGCGTCACTCCGGGAGGAACTCGATTGCGACCGCGCGCTTCGTCTCTGCTTTCGGCCCCGCGGGCGTCCAGGTGAGATAGACGCGGAGCGGCGCCCGAACTGCTCCGATGGGTCGTACGCTTCACCGGCATGTCCATCTCCTTCGTTCACGTTCAGCCGCGTAACGAGACGGCCGCGGGACCGTCGTCCCTGCTGCTACTCCGTGTCTCCGCGACGCAGCGCGGCGCGCTGTTGAAGATTCGATAGTACACTTTCGATCTGTTCGGGCGCGGACCGGAGATCCTCGGCGATTTCTTCGTCCCGCGTCTCACGCTGTACCGCGCTGCCGCGCTTCGACCGTGACGGTTGAGCGCGCCGCGACGCACTGAAACGGCGTGTTCGCAGCCGGTGATTCAGCTGTCGCGAGCCGGTTCAGGGAATCGACGGCTGCCAGTCGTGCCGCGGCTCAGCCAGTCGGTCCCCGCCAAACCCCACATGCTCAACCCGAAGATCGCGGAGATCCAGCGACCCCGATGACTCGAGCTGCTCGAGCACCGGGATGAGCGGACGTGGAAAGGCCTGCTGACCGCGTTCGCTGAGCGCCTGAGCCACGGCCAGACGCACGAGGGCCTCCTGCTCCTTCAGCGGCCAGGGTTGCGTGACGATGAGCTGCGACAGCAGCGCGTTCAACTGGCCGACGGCGGGGATCTGGACGTCCTCGTGGCCCTTGGCGCAGCGCCACACGGGGACGTTCTCGAGCACCACGTTGTCGAGTCCGCTTTCAGGAGGCAGTCGAGCCCAGGCCCTGGACCATCGGGATGGCACGCGGTGGCCGAACTGATGACGGCCTCAGCGCAGAAGCTGGTGCAGGCGGGTGCGGATCTGCTGATCTGCGCGGACAACACCGTCCACGAGGCGATCGATCTCGTTTTCAGTTACGCATCCGCGTCAACACGGACTGCACCTTCGGATGCGACCGCCATGGCTCGCGCCAGGAGTGGAGATCGATCATCGCGCCGTCGCGCTCGGCGAGTCCGCGTTCGAGCCATTCGATCATCCTCGCCTCGTCTCCAAGGCGCCGGTAGATGATCGCAATGTAGTAGGGCGGCGCATACGGCCGTTGCTGCAGGCGGGCGAGGACCGCTTCGGCCTCACGCCGCTGGCCTCGCCCCGCATGAAACAGCGCCAGCGATTGCAGCGCGAGCGGCAGTTCGCCGGAGCGCTCGACCGCGAGCTGGAATTCGCGAAGCGCCGCGTCCCATTCCTTGCGATGACTGTGAAGGAAGCCAAGCGCGCTGTGCACACCCCAGAAGTCCGGATCGATCTGCTGCACGGCGCGAACGTCGCGGGCGAGCTGGTCGGCCTGGCCCGCGCCTGACTCCATGAAGAACAGGTGTGTGTTCAGCATGAGATCGCCCGGCTCGAGCTGCACGGCTCGGCGGCTCGCCGTGAGAATCTCGGGGCCAGGGGCATAGGCGAGCACATAGTGTGAATACCAGTGGTGAGCGATGGCGTAGCGGGGGTTCAACTCGAGCGCGCGGTCGAGCTCGGCCTTCGCCGCCTGTGGTTTCCAGTCATACCGCAGCACCGCATGACCGAGCGCGGCGTGCGCCTCCGCGAGCAGCGGGTCCAGCTTGAGGGCGGCTTCAGCGGCCGCCCGGGCGCGTGGCCAGACCTCGCCTGGCGCGCTCAGCTCGAGGTAACCCAATGTCGCGTACGAGTCCGACAGACCGACGTAGGCGAGCGGAAACTCGGGATCGGCATCGACGGCGTCCTGGAAATAGCGAATCGATGCCCGGAATCCGGCCTCGGTGGTCTTCTGACGATGGGAGAGGCCGCGGTAGTACAGATTGAGCGCCGTGGTGCTGTGGGTCGCCGGCGCGGTCAGCTTCCTGGCTTCGTCGCTCGAGAGGCGCAGCCGCAGACTCTCGAAGATCTCGCGCGCCAGGTTGGACTGGATGGTTGTCAGATCCTGCATCCGCCGGTCGTACGTGTCGAGCAACAATTGTGACTGGCGCTCGATGTCGACGAGATCGACGCCGACGACCAGCGTGTCGCCCCGTTGCGTGACACTGCCGGACAGGACCGCCCGGACGCCAAGCTCACGCCCGACCGTCTGATTGTCGGTCGTCGTGTTCTTGTAGCGAAACATCGTGCTGCGCGGCACCACGCGAAGCTCTCGAACTTGCGCCAGGGCGTTGGTCACGCTGTCCGTGAGGCCGTCGCTCAGGTACTCGGTCGCCGGATCGCCGCCGGCGTTGCGGAACGGCACCACCGCAATTGAGTCGATCGGCGTCGTCTCTGCCGGGGGGCTTGCGAAGTACCAGATGCCGGCGCCCGCGAGTGCGGCGGCGACAACGATGCCGGTTGCGCCAGTCGCGACGATTCGTCGATGCCGCGACGCGCCGAAATGTCCGACTGGCGTGGCGGTGGCGGGACCGCTGCGGTCCCGTTTGAGCCGTTCGAGATCCGCGCGGAGATCGGCCGCCGACTGGTAGCGGAGGTTCCGCTGTTTCTCCAGCGCCTTGGCCAGAACGGCGTCGAGCTCTGCCGGCAGCTCGTGACTGATCCGCTGTGGCGGCACCGGCGTGCGTCCGAGCAGCGCGGCAAAGACGTCGACCATGCTGCGGCCGTCGAACGCAGGTCGGCCCGTGAACAACTCGTAGAGGACAGCGCCGGCGGAAAACAGATCCGATCGCGTGTCCACCGGCTCGCCGCGCGCCTGCTCCGGCGACATGTACGCGACCGTGCCGATCGCCTGGCCTGGCATGGTCAGCTCGAGCGGCCGCGATCGGGTGACCTGATCGGCGGGCGGCTGGTCCTTCGCGTCGCGATCCGCGAACAGCCTGGCCAGACCGAAGTCGAGGATCTTCACTTCCCCGCGCGTCGTCACGAAAATGTTGGCCGGCTTGATGTCGCGGTGGACGATGCCCTTGGCGTGGGCCGCCTCGAGCCCGTTCACGATTTGAATCCCCAGGTCGATCGCCTCGTCGATGCCGACCCTGGTGAGGAGCCGCTCCCGCAACGTTCGTCCCTCGAGCAGGGCCATGACGAAGAACGGCCGGGCCTGGTGCTCGCCGACGTCGTAGATCGTGCAGACGTTCGGATGATCGAGCCCAGATGCCGAGCGCGCTTCACGCAGGAACCGCTCGCGTGCATCGCGATCGGGCGTCGCCTCTTCAGGCAGGAACTTCACCGCGACCGGCCGGTGCAGCCGGATGTCTTCGGCCCGATACACCACGCCCATGCCGCCTCGGCCAAGCTCGGCGATGATGCGATAGTGGCCGACGACCGTGCCGATGAGGGAGGCGTCGCTCACGGAGCTGCCAGTCTAGCAGCCCGCGTTATGCCGCGCGGACGTCCGCGGGCGGACGCTCGCCGCGTCGGAACAGACGCGCGAAGCGATCGCGCATGCCGCAGAGCACGTCGTAGAACGTCGGAATGACCAGCAGCGTCAGCAGCGTGGACGTCAGCACGCCGCCGATGACGGCGCGGCCGAGCGGCGCGCGGAAGTCCGCGCCTTCGCCATGCCCCAACGCCACCGGAATCATCCCCGCAATCAGCGCGAACGTCGTCATCAGGATCGGCCGCAGACGGGCGCGGCCGGCCTCCACGATCGCGTCGCGGCGCGGCGTGCCCTTCTCCTCCGACCACTTCGCGAAGTCGATCAGCAGGATGGCGTTCTTCGCGACGATGCCCATCAGCAGGATCACGCCGATGAGGCTCATGATGTTGAGCGTGTCGCCCGTCAGCATCAGCATGCCGACGACGCCGATGAGCGACAGCGGCAGCGACAGCATGATCGCGAGCGGATCGAGGAACGATCCGAACTGGACCACGAGCACGAGATACATGAGCAGCACGGCGACGCCGAGCGCGGTGAAGATGCGGCCAAAGACCTCCCGCGTGTCCTCCGTCTCGCCGCCCTGCGTGATCGTGTAGCCCGGCGGCAGCGCAACCCGTTCGAGACCGCGCTCGATGTCGCCGATCACGTCGGTGAGCGGCCGTCGGTGCGTGTTGGCCTGCACCGAGATCACGCGATCGCGATCGAGGTGGTCGATGCGCGCCGGACCGAGCGCGGGGGTGATCGTCGCGACCTGCCCGAGCGGAATCGTGACCGGACGGCCTTCGGCGTCGCGGACGACGAGCGGCAGCGACGCGAGGTCGGCCGCGCCGCGGCGCGCTTCGGGCGCGAGCCGCACGGTGACGTCGCGGGTGCGCCCCGCCGGGTCGGTCCAGTCGCCCGCATCCACGCCGGCGAATGCCGGCCGCAGCGCCTGCGCGACATCGGCGACGCGGATGCCCAGTGACCCGGCGAGCGGACGATCGATCGTCACATCGAGCTCGGGTCGCTGCCCGCGCGTCGAGAGGCCGACATCGACCGCGCCTGGCGCTTGGCGGACGATGTCCATCACCTCCGCCGCCAGACGACCGAGCTCCTGCGTGTCGGGGCCGCGCACCTGCACCTGGATCTGCTTCTGGTTGTCGAGCCGGCCGCTCGCGATCGACGCGGTGACGCCGCCGAGCTCCATCAGCGTCTCCCGCAGCGCGCCGGCGATCGTCTCCTGGTGCTGATCGCGCTCGGTTTTCGGCACGAGGCGCACGTACACGGTGCCCTCGTCCACCGCGCCGGTGTCGCCGCCGAGCGTGGTGTAGGTGTAGGCGACGCCCGGCATCGACCGCGCCACGGCCGCGACCTCGGCGGCCTTCGCGCCGGTGTACTCGAGATTCGATCCGGGCGGCGTTTCGATCTGGATCACGAACTCCGACGCATCCTGGATCGGGAAGAACCCGCCGCCGAGATACCCGAGCGCGGGCATCGCGATCGCCGCCGCGAACGATGCTAGCGCCAGCCCGCCCATCGCCAGGCGGTGCCGGAGCGCCCAGCCGATGACGCGCTTGTAGCGGTCGGCCTGCCGGTTGAACCAGGTGTTGAACCGCGCCAGCGCGCGCGACACGAACGATCGCTGCTCCATCGGCAGATGCGGGTCCGGCCAGTACGCCGACAGCATCGGGTCCAGCGAGAACGACACGAACAGCGACACCAGCACCGAGCAGGCGATCGTCAGCGCGAACGGCGCCATCCACTGCTGCGCCTCGCCGCCCATGAACGCAATCGGCACGAACACGACCACGATCGAGAACGTCGTGGCCGCGACGGCCAGGCCGATCTCGGACGTGCCGTCCCGCGACGCCGTGTAGTGGTCCTTGCCCTGTTCGATGTGCCGGACGATGTTCTCCCTGACCACGATCGCGTCGTCGATGAGGATCCCGATCGCAAGGGAGAGGCCGAGCAGCGACATGACGTTCAGCGTGAAGCCGAACGCGAGCACCGCGATGAACGACGCGATCACGGACACCGGCAGCGCCAGGCCGGTGATTACCGTCGACCGCCACGAGTTCAGGAACAGGAAGACGACGAGGACGGTGAGCGCGGCGCCCTCGATGAGCGCGGCCTGAACGCTGGCGACGGAGTTGCGCACGCGCGTGCCGGCGTCGCGGACGATGGCGAGATCGACGCCGGCCGGCAGCGCCGGCCGGATCGCCTCGATCTCGGCCCGGACCGCATCGGCCACGGCGGTCGTGCTGTAGCCCTTCGACCGCTTGATGTCGATGCCGACCGCCTCGCGCGCCGAGAACGCGGCCGCCGATCGCGGCTCCTCGCGGCCGACATGGACGCTGGCGACGTCGCCGAGCCGGATCAGGCGGCCGCCGCGCTGGGCGACGACGAGCCGCGTGAAGTCCTCGACGGTCTCGAGCCGGCCGCGCAGCCGGATCGCCCGCTCGTCGTGCTCGCCGAGCACGCGCCCGACCGGCACGGCCAGGTTCTGCGCCTGCAGCGCGTCGACGACCTCCCCGACGCTCACGTTGGCCGCCATCAACGCGTCGGGCCGCAGGCCGACGGTCATCTCGCGCGTGTGCTCGCCGGCGATCGTCACTTCGCCCACGCCGGTGATCGCCCGCAGCCGGCGCGTGATGCCGGGATCGGCGAGCACCGTCAGCTGCGCCACGCTCAGCGTGTCCGACGACAGCGCCAGCGACAGGATGGGGAAGTCCGCCGGGTTCACCCGCGTGAGCACCGGCTCCTCCATCTCCGGCGGCAGGTCGTTGCGGATGGCGTTGATCTCGTCGCGGATCTCCTGCGTCGCCTCCTGCAGGTCCTTCTCGTAGGCGAACTGCACCAGCAGCACGGCGAAGCTGTCGAGCGAGTTCGACGTGATTTTCACCACGCCGCTGATGCCCGCGACCGCCTCCTCGATCGGATCCACGAGCTCGCGCTCGACGTTGTCGGGCGACGCGCCCGGATAGGGCACCGACACCACGACGAGCGGGACGGCGACGTCGGGGAACTCGTCCGTATGCAGCCGCAGCAGCGACACCAGGCCGAACACCACGAGCGCCAGCATCGTGACGATGGTGATGACGGGGCGGCGAATAGCGAAGTCAGAGATGAACATCAGACTCGTTCCAGGTTCCGGGTTCGTACGGAGCGCCGACCCTCCGCCTTCGCCAAGGCTGAGGCGGACTCGCCGAGGCTCGAAGAGCGGAGGCGGTCAGGTCGGCGTTCCCGAATCAGTTCCGTCCAACGACGGTCACCGCCGATCCCGGCGCGATGCCTTTCGCGGATCCGGTGATCAGCACGTCGCCGGCGGCGATCCCTTTCACGATCTCGACGCGCTCGCGCGCCGTCTCGCGCAACCCGAGCTCGACGGCGACCCGCTCGGCCTTGCCGTCGCGGATGCGCGTCACCGTGGGCACCGGCCCCGTTTCGTCCACCGCGGACAACGGCACCACGATGCCGGTGCGCGTCGCGGTCTCGACGCGTCCTTCGGCGAAGAGCCCGGCGATCAGCCGGCCGCCCGTGTTCGGCAGCGTCACGAAGATCGCGACCTGACGCGTCACCGGATCGGCGGTCGGACTCAGGCGGTCCACGCGCCCGACGAACGTCTGATCGGGAAACCCGCGAATCGAGAAGACGGCGCGATCGCCCGGCCGCACCTGCGCGATCTGATCGGACGGCACGAGCGCCTCGAGCCGCAGGCTCGAGGGATCGACGATCGTCAGAATGGGCGTGCCGGGCGCGACGACGTCGCCGATGCTGGCAGGACGATCGCTGACCAGTCCGTTGAACGGCGCGCGCACGTTGGTGTCGTCGAGCTGCTGCGCCGCCGATCGCTGCCGCGCTTTGGCCGCCGCCAGCGCGGCGTCGGCCGCGGCGACCGCATTGCGTGCCTGCTCGAGATCGCGCGCGGCGAGGGCGCCGCCCTTGACCAGCGACTCCGTCCGCTGCAGATCGTTCGTCGCCACAGCGAGCGCACTCTCCGCGGACTTGACGGCGGCGTTGGCGGAGGCCAGCGCCTCCTCGAGATCGCGCGCCGAGATCCGCGCGACGACGGCGCCGCCGCGGACCGGCTGACCGCGATCGACGGTCAGCGCCACGATCGATCCGCCCACCTGCGCGCGCACGGCCGCTTCGCGTGCCGGCGTGAGCTGGCCGGAAATCATCGGACCCGACGACAGCTCCGCTGTCGTCGCCGTGGCCACGTTCTCGGGCGCCAGGCGGACGATGGGCGGCGCCGGCGCGCTCGCCGGCTCGGCGCGGCCGTTGCACGCCGCGGCCGCTGCCAGGCAGGCCGCAAGAAACCAGGGTGAATGACGCACAGTGCCTCCGAATGGCCGCACGATGGCGGCGCGGATTACCGGGTGCCGACGGGCAGATCCGGCAGCAGCGCGACGCGCGCGCGCGCGAGCTGCACGTCACGCGCGGCCTGCGCGCGAGTCGCCTGTGCCGACTGCAGCGCCAGCCGCGAGTCCGACAGCTCGAGTTGGGTGGACACCCCTTCGCGGTACCGCAGCTCGGCGATTTCGTATGCACGCTGCGCCTGTTGCACGGTGCCTTCGCCCGCCCGCCATACCGCTTCGGCCGCGGTCAGCTCCTGCCGGGCCGATGCCGCGTCGAGCAGGGTCAGCTCGCGCGTCTGCCGCAGACGCGCCTCGGCGTCCGTCAGATCCGCGCGCGCGGCCACCTCGTTCGCGCGCAGGCGGAAGCCGTTGAAGATCGGCACCTGGACGGTGGCGCCGATGGTCCAGTTCGTCCGGAAGTCATTCGCCGACGGCAGGAAGCCGTCCGACGGATACCCGACCTGCCCGAACGCCGATGCCAGACTGACGCTGGGCCGGCGCTCCGCGCGCGCCAGCGTGACACCCGCCTCGCGGATGCGCACGAGCGTCTCGGCCTGGCGCACGGTGACGTGCGCGTCGGCGGCGGCAGGAGGTTCGCCGGCGAGCGCCTCGGCGAAGGGTGCAGGCGGCGGCAGATCGGCCGCATCCAGATCCACGTCGAGCTGCAGGTCCGTACCGGCCGGCAGATCGAGCAGCTGCCGCAGGCGAAGGTACGCCAGCTCGCGATCGGACTGGCGGCGAATCACGATCGGGCGCTGGTTGTCGCGCGTGACCTGCGCGCGCAGCACCTCGAACTCGGGTACGCGTCCGGCGTCGAACGACAGCCGCGCCTGCTGGTAGGCCGCCTCGGCCTGTTCGAAGCCGCGCTCCGCAATCGAGACGAGGCGATTGGCCAGCGCGGCGTCGTAGTACGCGCGCGTGACGTCGAGCGCGAGCACGGCGCGCGCGCTGTCGGTCGAGAGCGCCGCGTTTCGCACGCCCAGCTCCGCCTGCGTGAGCTGCGCGGGAATGCGGCCGGCGGAGAACAGCGTCTGACCGAGCGACAGGTTGTACCGATACGTGTTGCGCTGGCCGAATGGCAGCTCGCTGAAGCTGAAGCTGGGGCCGAGCGCGCCGCACTCGGCCGCGCGTTCGAGCTCGGCGACGCGCGTCTCGAGGGGCCGCGACGGATCGACGGAGAGCGGCGGACACGGCGGCGCGAACGAGTCCTGCGCCGCGCTGAACTCCGACGCGAGCGTGCGGTCGTAGCCGGCCGAGCCCGAGATCTGCGGCAGCCGCTGGCTGCGTGCGCGCTGGAGGTCGGCGTCGGCGCGCACTTCGCCCGCTCGCGCGATCGCGATCGTCTCCCCTTTTTCTTCGGCAAGCCGCAAGGCGTCGGCGAGGGTGAGCGGACGGGCCTGCGCGAACGCGGCCGACGGCGCCAGCGCACCGATCAACGCGAGCATCCACGTGCGAAGCGAAACGCGACGGATCATGCTGACGACCTCCCCGCGGGGCCGGACGCGCGCGCGGGCGCGGCGCCGATCGCGTTGAGAAAGAGCCGGACGTACTGCGCGATCGCCTCGCGCATCGGATACGGATAGCGCGCCGGCATCGTGTCGCGGCCCAGGGCGTCGGTGAACACCGCGCCCATGAGCATGGCGGCGGCCGCGGGCTCGTTCCAGTCGCCCGACGCGAGCCCGCGCGCCTTCAGGTGCCGGAGATAGCGGGTGAGCTCGGCTGCGACGCGGACCGATGCCTGCATGCCTGCGGCACAGTGCTCCGGCTTCTCCTCATATTCGCCCATCGTCCGGCGGATGAGCGCCCGCACGCGGTAGATGCGGCGATGGTGATCGCGGCACCAGGCGATGAGCTCGGCCTCCGGGTCGTGCGGCTCGTCGGGGAGCGGCGTGTGGGCGGCGCGCTGCGCGAAGTCCTGGAGCGCGGCGCGCATCAGCTCGTCCTTGTGCTGGAAGTGGCGGAACAGCGTGACTTCGTTGACGCCGGCTTCCCGCGCGATGCGGCGAGTGGTGGCGCCGCGGGTGCCGACTTCGGCGAATACCTTGATGGCGGCCGTGATCAGCGCGCGGCGGACGTCCATGGCCAGATGGCCAGCGTAACCCGGCGGATGGTCTGCAAGCAAGTGACTGCTTGCATCGCGCCCGTCAGGCGAGCCCGGGTCATGGGCCGCCGGCTCTGGCGCGCCAAACCCCGGCGCCCCCTACATCAATTCCCGTCCATGCCGGCGGAGCCAGTGCTCCGCCTCGCGCCACCAGGTGCACACGCGATCGACTTCGCGCCAGAAGCGGCGGGAGTGGTTGGGTTGGCGCACGTGCATCAGCTCGTGGAGCATCACGTAATCGGCGACTCGCGGCGGCATCTGGACGAGGCGCCAGTTGAGGGTGATCGTTCCGGTCGGCGAGCAGGCGCCCCAGCGCGACTTCTGATCGCGGACGCTGACGCGTCGAATCGTGATGCCGCACGTCGCCGCCCACTCGCGGCAGCGGCAGGGCAGTTCGCGCTCGGCCACGCAACGCAGGTGCGCCTCGATCGCGCTGGAATAGTCAGTCGAGCGGGCGGCGATCCGGAGGCGTTCCGGCCCGAGCACGATCGCGCCGCCCTCGGCGCCAATCGGCAGCCGCTCGCCGCGGTACCAGACGAGGGTGCCGATCGTCCACGAGGTGCGCGCGAGGCGCTGGCGTCGCCACTCGCGCGCGATCCAGTCGCGCTCGGCGGCCGCGAATGTCAGGCCGCCCTCGATTGAGGCGCCGCGCGGGATCGTCAGCTTGAGACGCCCGTCGTCGGTGACGCGAATGATGTACCGGCGCGCCCAGCGATGGCGGACGATGTCGATCGGGAAGACGGTATCGGCGATGACGAGCTCCCGGGTGCGGCGCGCCGCCGCGCCGACGACATCCCAGGGCAGCCGCAGTTGCACCTGCCAATCCTACACGCGCCGCTCGCGCCGGCGGCCGCTTCAGGATCCGAGGACGTCGAACCCGAACGAGCGAGCCGCGAGCGCGAGCGCCTCGTCGTGCGTCGCCAGCACCGCCAGCGGGCCGACGCGATCGCGCCAGATGAGCGCGGTCCCCAGATGAAGGGCGTCCAGGGTGCCGAGCGATGTCGGCAGCGGATCGCCCGCCCGGCTCAGCACCGGCGCGCGGAGCAGCACCAGATCGATCGCCTCAAGCCAGTCGCCGATGACGCGGAGCCGCGATGCGGCTTCCTCGGTCGTGAGCGATCCCTGCAACCGGAGGCGGTCGATCGCGCGCCGGCTTTCGACGGCCATGAGCTCGCTCGAGACGAGGGTGTCGAACGTGCGCAGATCCGCGAGGGCGCCCGGTTCACGAAGGACGAGACGCAGCAGCGCCGATGTGTCGACGTAAGCCGTCATCGCCGGCGCCGGTCGCTGAGCAGCACGGCCAGGCTGTCGGTGCGCGCCGCCGGTGGGGCCGGCAGGGGGAGATCCCGCAGCCGGCGCGTCGCCCGCCGAATCTCGATCGGATCGGCGGCCTGCACGGGGACGATCCGGGCGACCGGCGTGTCCCGGTCCATGACGGTCAGGGTCCGTCCCTTGCGCACCGCCCGAAGGTATTCGCTGAGCCGGGCCTTGAGCTCCGCAATGCCGACGGCCTTCATGGCCATATTATAGTCACGACTAGTCATGTCATACGAGATCCGCCGGGGGGCGCGGCACGCCTCCGACACACGCGCCGCCTTCGCGACCGCGGCGGCCAGCCGGCTTTGCCGTGATGCTGGCCGGAGGCTGGTACGCGGTGCGGCTGATCGGCGCGGTACGCTGGATGGAGCGCGTCGTCGCACAGTAGCCGTGCGAGTCACGCGCGAATCATCGTGAGGATCATCTTGAAACGCGTCGGCGCCTTCACGGCGTGAGGTCTGGTCGCCGCCAGCAACATCATCTCGCCCGCCAGGACGCGATGAGGCTCGCCGGCAATTCGACACCTCCGCTTCGCCGTCGATCGCGTGCAGCAGTGCGTCGAACGGCGACGTGTGCTCCGTCAATTCCTGTCCCTCGTCAAAGCGAAGAGCGTGAGGTTGCGCGCCGGCTTCTTCATCAGCTGGCGGCTGACAATGCCGCCAGGCTGGTACTCGATGGCGGCAGCGACGTTCATGGGCGATGTCATGTGCTGGTTCCCACGGTCGGTTACCGGACGACGATGTGCGTGGAGGCGGAACGGCCGCCGGCGTCGCGGACGATGATCGTGTGCGTGCCCTTCGCGAGCGGCCACCACATCGGCTCGTCGCGATGCGCGCGGCCGATCGACCGATCGTCCACGAACCACTCGAGCGCGCCGGGCGCGCCGCCCGACGCACGAAACGGGAGGCGCTGGAATTCGGGGCGCAGCGTGGGATCGATGAGGTAGAGCGCGCCGGCAAGCGGAGAGGAGATCGAGAGCGTGGTGCGGCCTTCGCCGACCTGAAGGTCGGCGCTACGTACGTTGGCCCGCGAATCGCCGACCTGTCCGCCTTCGCCCCGCACATGCGGGGCTTCGGCGGGACCGCCTCCGCGTATTGAGGGCGGAAGGTCGCTACGTACGTTTGCGACCGGGGCGGAACGCATCAACCCCTCCGCGCGCGCCCACTGCCGGTACGGCTCCGGCCATACCGTAATCACCTCGCCGTCGTGGACGTGATGCCAGGTACACCGATCGTGGGACGCCTCCGCCGGCAGCCACTCCGTCGTCCTGGTGCGGCATCCCTCGTGCGGCGCCATCCCGGAGACGACGCAGACCTCGGCGCGTGTGACATCCGGCGTCGGCGACAGCAGCGGCAGATGCTCGCCAATCGGCAGCCGGCCGCGCCTGGACTCGACGGCGGCCATCATCACGTCGTGGAAGATCGGACCGGCGCCCGTCACGCCGGACGACTGCCGCAGCGGCGTGCGATCGAAGTTGCCGACCCAGACCCCGACGGTGAGGTCGGCCGTGAAGCCGATCGCCCAGTTGTCGTGATACGCCTGCGACGTGCCGGTCTTCGCGGCGACGGTGAACGGGAACTCGAGGCTGCCGCCGCGTCCGAAGATGTACGCGCGCGCCTCGGCATCGCTCAGGATGTCCGCCACCCAGAAGGCCGTGCGGTCCGACACGATGCGATCCAGAGGCGCGGGCTGCGAGGGACGCCCGTCCACCGATCGCAGGGCGCTCGGCGCCTGATACACGCCGCCGCGCGCGAACATCGCGTACGCGGCGACCAGCTCGTCGAGCCGCACTTCGGCGTTGCCGAGCGTGAGGCCGAGGCCGTAGTGCGAGGCGGTGCGATCGAGGGTGGTCACGCCGGCGTGCCGGAGCAGCCGCGCGATCGCCGGCACGCCGATCTCGGCGGCGAGCGCCACCGCCGGCACGTTCTCGGATCCGGCGAGGGCGGCTCGCGCGCGCAGCGGCCCACGATACCGGCCGTCGTAGTTGCGCGGACTGTAGAGCACGCCCGGTTCGGCCGTCGGGAACTGCGACGGGACATCGGCGAGCACGCGCGCCGGGTGGGCGCCGCGCTCGAACGCCGCGGCGTACGTGAACGGCTTCACTGCCGATCCGGGCTGCCGCGGCGCGGTGATCCCGTCGATCGCGCCGCCGTGCTCGACGTCGAAGTAGTCGCCCGATCCTTCCCACCCGATCCACTCGGACGTCCGGTTGTCGAGCACCACCACCGCGACGTTCCGCGCGTGATGGCGATCGAGCGTCGCGCGATTCGCGGCGATGATGCCGTGGACGATTCGCTGCAGCCTCGCATCAATCGTCGTCTCGACCCGCCGCGCGCCTTCGACGGCCGGATCGCGCAGGATGTGCTCGACGAAATGCGGCGCGACGAGCGTCGCCTCCTCGCGGCGCAGCGAGAGCCGCTCCGGCATCGCCGTGGCGAGCTCGTCCGGCGTGAGCCAGCCGCGCTCGGCCATCGTCTTCAGGATGCGGCGCTGACGCGCGCGCGCGGACGCGGCGTCGCGCCAGGGGTTGAACCGGCTCGGCTGCTGCGGCAGCGCGGCGAGGAACGCTGCTTCGGCGGGCGTCAGCGTGTGCACGTCGCGGCCGAAGTACGCTCGAGCGGCCCGCGCCGCGCCCTCGATCTGGTTGCCATAGGGCGACCGCGTCAGGTACAGCGCGAGAATCTCGTCCTTCGTGAGCCGGTGCTCGAGTCTGAGCGCGACGATGGCCTCGCGCAGCTTCGCGCGCCAGCCGCTCGAGGCGCCGTGCTGGCGCGCCAGCAGCAGCTTGACGGCCTGCTGCGAGATGGTCGACCCGCCCTGGGTGATGCGGCGGGCGCGCAGATTGCGCCAGGCCGCGCGGGCGATGGCACGCGGATCGAGGCCGATGTGCGATCGGAACCGCGCGTCTTCCGCCGCGAGCGTCGCGTGCACGAGCAGCGGCGGCAGCGCGGCCGGATCGAGTGCTGTACCGCGCGTGCCGAACGCCGATCGCGTTTCGTAGAGCCGCTCGCCGTGACGATCCACGATCTCGATGGAGGGCGATGCATCGGGATCGAGCAGGCCGGGCGGGAGCGGGCCCAGGCGGATCCAGGCCGCGGTGGCAATAAGGACGACGAGCGTCATCGCCAACAGCCGTGGCGTCATCGCCGACAGCTGTGGCGCCCGGGCTTTCGCCCGGGCGAGGCGGGCTCTGAAGGGCCGGCGCCACACGAGCAGCGGCCACTTCACTTGATCACCACCGTCGCCGCGGCGGTGCGGCCGTTCACTTCCGGCGCGTACATCTCTTCCGCCCACGTACCCGCGGCGTGGAACGTGCCGCCCGTCGTCGCCCGCACCAGGTACGAGAACTCGTGCCGCCCGTCACTCAGACGCGTGGCGAACAGGAGCACGCGGTCGTCGTGCTTCTCGACGCGATCGAATCCGCCGCGGCGCCAGTACTCCATCCACGACGTATTCGATGGCTGCTGCGACGCATCGCGTGCGAGATCGCCGGCCGTCGTCCGGAACCAGCCCTCGACCGCTTCGAAGCCGGCGGGCAGCATGTCGCTGACCGCGACGTATCGCCGCTCTTTCGGCAGCGTGAGCGCGAGCGTGACGCGGACCAGGTCGCCGGCATTGAAGCTCGTCGACGCCGGGCTTTCGCCGCCGCCCTCGATGAACCGTTCGTACCGGCGCTCGACGTGGATGCCCTGATCGGTCGGCGGCGGCGGCTCCAGCGGCACGAACTGCAGGCGCGCCGTGTAGTACACGCGTCCGGTCCCCGCCCGTGAGATCGCCAGCTCCTGCTCGGCGCCCTGCGCGACGCGGCGGAGCAGATCGGGCATTGCCAGGCGGACCTGCTGGGACACGGTTGTCCGGCCCTGGAACCGCGCCGTGCCGATCGTGCGCGTGCCGAGCGACACGGTCGCCGAGAAGTCCGGCGGTTCCGCCTCGAACGTCTGGTAGTAGCGCACCAGCGACTCGAGCGCGGTCGCGTTCTCCTGCGTGTTGCGCCAGCGGCCGTTCTGCCTCGCGCCGAGCAGCGACCGCACGAGACGCGGGACGTGCAGCGGCTCATCGCCGCGGCGCACGAAGCCCTCGAGCACCAGGGCCGTCGAACGCACGTTCGAGTTCCACAGCCAGATCAGCGCGTCGTCGTCGATTTCTTCAACGTGCCCGCGATCGCCCTCGACGCGAATCGCATTCGCCAGCCGGCGGACCACGTCGTCGTACCGAGGTCCGCGCAACGGACTGGCGGCCATCGCATCCGCGAGATACGACAGCCCGAACACCGGCAGCCGATCGACGCTGCGATACAGGCGAGTGACGTTCGAATCGACAGTACGCCCGTATTCGGCGAGCACCTTCGTGCCGAACGCCATCGAGGCGGTCCACGCCGGCAGGTGCTGGACCTGCTGCGGCTCCGGCGCGCGCATGGCGGTGTCCAGGAACCCGAGCGCCGCGTTGATCACCTCAACGTCGGGCGCGATTCCCATCTCGCGGCCGACGTGCATGACATGGAGCACATAGCTCGTCAGGTATACCTGGCCGAACAGACACGGTCCGGGCCATGACGCGAAGCCGCCGTCCGAGCATTGGTAGCGCGGCAGCTCCGCGAGCAGCGCTTCCGCCCTCCGGCGGTAGCCGGCCGGCTCGATGCGATCCATCGAGAACGCGGCGCCGAGGTCGCTCGCCAGGATCAGCGCGAGCGCACTGGACGCCTTCTGCTCGGCGCACGGATAGGGATAGTTCGCCAGGTAGCGCGCGCCTTCGCCGAGGCCGACGAGCGCCGTGGACGACAGATCCACCTGCAGCCCGCCGCTCGCCGGCGAGATCGGCGACGGGATCGTCAGCCGCTCGGACGTGCGGCTGTCGGTGTCGCCAAAGGCCGCGACGGTCTCCATCCGCGCCGGCGCGGTCACGACGAGCGTCGTCTCGAATGCATCCGAGTTGCGCCCGAGCGACACGGAGACGCGGATGCGCGCCGTGCCAGGCATCAGGGCGTTCGCATCGAATCGCACGGCCTCGCTGCCGCCTGCCTCGAGCCGCACCTCGCGCCGCGTCTCGCCGTCGAACTGCACGATCGCGGGATCGAGGCTGCGAATCTCGACCCTGGCATCGCCCCCCGATTGCAGGGTGTTGGTGACGACCGTGCCGAACGCCGCGCGGTCGCCGCGCGTGAGAAAGCGAGGAAACGCCGGGAGGAGCGTGACCGGCTTCGAGACGCGAATCTCCGCGCCTGCCGTGCCGAACCGCGACGCCGTATCGCCGGCCACCGCCATGATGCGATACGTGGTCAGCGACTCCGGTAGCTTGACCTCCTTCGTGGCGCGGCCGCGCGCGTCCGTCTCTACCGATCCCAGCCAGAACGCGAGCGGCCGAAAATCGGTGCGCACGGCGCCTTCGCTGCCGCCCCCGCCGCCTTCGTTCGCGCCTTTCGGCGTCAAGACGCGGCGGCTGACGATGCGCTGGCGGCTGTCGGTGGTGAGCACCTGGAGCGCCTTGCGCCGGTACACGGCACGCAAGACATCCGGCGCCTGGTAGCCGGTCAGCGAGAGGACGCCGTAATCGACCGCCCAGAGGGTGACTTCGCTCCGCGCCGGGTTGCCCGCGGTGTCGGTGATGGCGACGGAGACCTTCGCGGTATTCGCGGGACGGTACTCTTCGCGATCGGCCGTCACCGCGAGGTTCAGGCGCTTGGTCGCGTCCTCGACCGTCAGCTCGGTGTAGCCGACACGGAACGCCGGCTTGCCAGGATCGTCTCCGTCCGCGCCGGGATCGTTGGACGTCCGACCGCGGATCAGGAGCACGGAGACGAACACGTTGGGGATGTCGTCCTCGGTCAGCGGGACTTCAACCGTCTGCTGCGTGGAGGTGAGCGTGAACCGTTCGTACGACCGCACGCCTTCGCGCTCGACCGTGAGCAGCGCCGCCGCGCTCTCCCAGGGCGACTGAATCATGATGCGCGCGCGCTCGCCCGGCTTCCAGGTCTGCCGCTCCGGCTCGAGCGTGATGCGGTTGTGATCGAACCGCTGCCACGCCGTGTATCCGCGGCCGAGCGCATAGAACCAGACGTCCGTCCGCGTGCGATGCCCCTGCGCGTCCTCGGCGATCGCGCGCAGCAGGTACGAGCCGCCTTCGGTCAGGGGGATGTGCAGATCGACCGGCGAGGGCGCCGCGGTGACCGTCCAGTCGCCGGCCGGCGTCTCGACGCGCTGCGTCTCCCACGTGTAGAACCCGCTGCCCTCGGCGCGGCGGACCGAGTTCCACTGAATCCGCACCAGCGAGAGCTTGACCGCGACGCCCGACACGGCCGCGCCCGAACGATCGACCGCGACGACGCCCACGTTGGTGCCCTTCTGGACGTCGGCGAAGTAATCAGGGCGCCGGATGCCAATGTGCCAGGGCGCCGGATAGACGATCGCGCTCGATCGATTCGCGATGTGCTGGCGCGAGATGTCCTCGACGTCGGCTTCGAACGTGTACTGATGCGTGAGGTCGGTGCCGCGCTCGGTCGGCAGGTCCAGACGCAGTTGACCGTTCGCATCGAGCGTCGTCTCGTCGCCGGCGACCCGCACCTCACCCCGCTCGCCGCGTTCCGGGTAGTAGCCGAACACGAACTTGTCGTCGGGATACCGCTCGCGAATGGCATCCGGGAGGCTGAGCATCACCGTTCGCGTCAGCGACCAGGTCACGGGCCGCTTCGCCATCGCGCTGCCGAAGAGGTAACGCGCGTCGAGACCGGCGCGCAGCGGGTCGCCGGCAATCGGCGGATCCGCCGTCAACGTCGTATCGACGCGGAAATCCGGCCGGCGGTACGCGGCCACGAGGAACGATCCGTGCACCTGCTTGAGCCAGCTGCCGTCGGGCCGATACTCGACCAGGTCGTTGCCTTCGGGCTTGACCACACCTGGCAGGGCCGCCTGGATCCGATAGTTGCCGAGCGTGGCCTCCGCGGGCACCGTCCACGTCCACTCGGCGCTGCTCCAGCGGTTGAGCTTGATCGTCCGGCGATCGACTTCCTTGTTGCGGCTGTCGTGGACGCGGATCTCGATGTCCGATCCCTCCGGCATGAGCCGGACTCCCGTCGGCGTATCCGCGCGCACGATCGCCTTGACGTGAATCTCCTCGCCGGGCTTGTACACGCCGCGATCGGTGAAGACCGATCCGCGGAGGATGTCGGTGGCTTCCCAGAGCTGGAAGTTGTTCCCGAACGCCCATGGCATGATCCCTTCGTGCCAGTCGGAGGCGACGTAGGCGAGGTCGCCATCCTTCTCCGCGGTGACGAGGAAGGAGAGCTCGTACCACCTGGACGGATCGCGCAGCGGGAGGGCCGGCGCCATCGCGACGCCGTCGCGTCCCGTGCGGCCGCGCCAGACCTCGCGATTCCCGGTGTTGACGATCGCGACGTTCGCATCGGCGACCGCCTCGCCGTTGTCGAGCCGCGTGACGAACACGAGCGTGGACTGCGGGCTGTCCTTGACGCTGATGCCGAGGTTGGTCGCCTGGACGATCGTCGCGCGCGTCAGCTCGATCGGATCCGATCGCTCGATCGCTTCCCCCGGAACGATCGCCGCCCACGCCAGACCGGTGCCGCGCGCCGACAGCACGGGAGTGAGATCGAGACCGTGCGCCTGGATGGCGTCGGGTTTGACCGGCAGCGTGCGCCGCGTTCCCTGACCGGGCGGCGTCTGCCGGAAGTTGCCCTTCGTGAGCTCCAGGATGCGCGGCATCAGGTCGCGCGTGTCGAGCCGCGCGAGATGCTGCGTGACGGTGCGGTAGTTGCGCGACGAGAACGGCAGCTGTGGACCGCCCGCCGATTCCCACACGCCGTGGCCGTCGCCGAAGCTCGTGAACGCGCGCTCGTGCCAGTTCTCGACGATGCCGATCCACGGGTAGTCGAGCGTCTGGCCGTCAATCGACTGCAGCGCCGGGTCGAGGTGCAGCAGCCAGGTGCGCGCGGGCGGCTGGCGATCGAACCCGGCATCTTCGACGCTGAGCAGGCTGCTCGTTTCCCGGCGCGGCGCCGGCGAGGGCGCCGTGCGATTGACGGGCGTCTCGGCGGCGGCGTTCGTGACGTCGCGCACCGACAACGCCCGCGCGAAGCTGGCGGCATCGACCTGCGCCGAGAGCTCCACCGCGTTGTACCCGGACGGATTGCAGGTAGTCCGGCACCGGATGGTCCGCGCGAAGAACACCGGATCCAGCTCGACCGTCGAGGATTGAAGCGCAGGTGGACGCGCCGAGCCTTCGGGGCTCGGCATGCCGCGATCCAGCGTGAGCTGCAGCCAGGTGCCGGGGAGCGGCTCGGTGGTGGTCTCGAGCACGACCAGGCGGTCGGATGGCGGAAACCGCTTGCGATCCCAATCGGCTGCGACGCGGACCGCGAGCCGGTCCGTGCGCGTCGCGGCCGCGCGCGCCGCCGCCAGCTTCGCGTCGAATCGCTTCAAGCCGGCGGGATCCGTCGCCGCGAGACGCTTCCGCTCGGCGGCCGTCATGACCGGCTGCTGCCACTGGTGTGTGCGGTAGCGCACCTCGAGATGCGCGATCACGTCCTCGGGCCGCACGCGTTGGTTGAACTGCAGCGCCAGCGCGACCGGCCGATCGAACCGGCCGCCCTGGCGGGCCCAGCGCGCGGACGTCAGCCGAACGGTCGGCGTCGTGAAGCGAAACACGTACGGTGTGCCGAGCTGCTGTCCGGAAGCGCTCGTCGCCTGGGCGCCCACGGTGACGGTGAACTCGGTCGCGTGCGGAAGCGGCTTTGCCGGATCCGGCGTGAAGATCAGAACTGTCGTGCCCGACCAGCGCCACGCACCGGGCATCGCGGGGCTGATCTGGATCCACGGCGGCGCCGGATTCGACGGAATCCGGCCGAGCGACACCATCGGCTCCGAGAAGATGACGCGAATCTCGTTCGCGTCCTGGAGCTGTCTCAGCTCACCGGTTGGACCGGCGCTGACGATCGTGAGCGCCGCGGGCGTGAGCGCGTGGAGGACGCCGGCAGCAAGAGCCAGCAGCAGACCGAGGACCGCGGACCGGTGAAGATGGCGACGCATGATGAGTCACATGACTGGGGTCGGGGAGCGCACCAGGACAGTCCACACATAGTAAGACACCGAAAAGAGCGAACTGACGCTGGAGGCACTCACGCTTCGCCTCGACGTACCAGCGCTGACGCTGGAGGCAGAGGTGCTTCGCTGGCGGTGCGCAGTGTTCTACCCGGCGTCGTCGAGGACCGCGTGTCTCAGCTCGCGAAACGCGCGTGCGAAATCGGCCGGACGATGATGTGCGTTCAAGCCGCTCGGGTTCGGGAGCACCCAGAGCAGCGCGCCCTCGATGTCCTCCGGCTGCCGGCCGAGCGCCGCGCGGGGTCGATTGAACGCTGTTCGGTACGCGGTGATGCCGACGATCGCGACGGCGCGCGGGCGGAAGCGGCGGATCTTGGCTTCCAGGCGGCGGCGGCCCTGGATGAGCTCGCGCGCCGTGAGCTCGGCGGCGCTCGCCGTGGTTCGAGCGACCAGATTTGTGATCCCGCAGCCTTCCGCAACCAGTTCGTGCTTTTCCCACGGCTTCAGCAGGCGCCGCGTGAAGCCGGCCGCGTAGAGCGCCGGCCAGAAGCGATTGCCGGGGCGCGCGAAATGATGACCGGTGGCGCCTGAATAGAGTCCGGGATTGATGCCGCAGAAGAGCACGTCGAGCCCTGGCTCGATGACGTCGGGGATGGTGCGTCCCGCGGCGCGTTCGAGCTCAGCTCTGGTTGGCCGCCGGGGATCCCTCATGCGATCATCCTGCACGCCTTGAAAGCCATGTTCATCACCGCGGTGGTCATGCTCGGGTTGCTGCTCGTGCCGCCCGTGGTGTTTGTGGCGATCTTTCGCGAAGACCTCTACGACGGGCACCCACCCGCGATCGTCATCCCCTACCTCTATTTGATACTCGGATTTCGTTTTCTGGCGCCGCTGGCCGCCGCGCTGGCCCTGGGCTCCGGCTGGCTCGCCATCTCTCGCCACCAGACAGGACGATTGCGCTACTGGGCCTGGGCGCTGGGCATCGCCCTGGGTGTCGCCAGCGGCGCGGCGTGGCTGCACGACTTCAGATAGCTCGCCTTCGCGTTGAAGGTCCGTCGCGTCGCCAACCGGAACGGCGCTCGAACAGAACAGGAGCGCACGCCACCGCGTGGCTGGTCGCGCAGGCCGTCGGCATCGCGCTGCGGCGCGCGCGCAAAGAACGGTGCTATCGTTCAGCGTCGATCACGGCACCCATGCTGTATCGGGCGTTCATCTCGTACAGCCACGCCTCCGACGGCAAGCTGGCTCCGTCCATCCAGTCCGGTCTGCAGAGCTTCGCGCGGCCGTGGTACAGGCTGCGAGCGATGCGCGTCTTTCGAGACAAGACGTCGCTCGCCGTCAATCCGGGCCTGTGGCCGTCGATCGAACGCGCGCTGAGCCAGTCCGATTACTTCGTGCTGCTGGCATCGCCGACGGCAGCCGCGTCACCCTGGGTCCGGCGCGAGCTCGGGTACTGGCTGTCCCAGCGATCGCCTCAAACGCTGCTCGTCGTGCTGACAGACGGCACGCTCGCCTGGGATCCCGCCGCAGGTGACTTCGACTGGTCGCGGACGGACGCGCTGCCGTCCGACGTCGCGCGGCGGTTCGGGGATGAGCCGCTCTACCTCGACCTGCGGTGGGCCAGAGCCGAAGAGCAGCTGTCGATGCGGAATGCGCGCTTCCGCGACGCGATCGCCGACCTGGCCTCGACCCTGCACGGGCGCCCCAAAGATGACCTCGTCGGTGAGGACGTGCGGCGGCACCGCGGCGCGATGCGTCTCGCCTGGAGCGCCGTCGCGGCTCTCACCGTGTTGACGATCAGCGCGCTGGTCGCGGCCTATCTCGCGGTCCAGCAGCGCAACCTGGCCAACGAGCGGCTGCGAGTGGCGGTCTCTCGCCAGCTGGCCGTCGAAGCCATGAGCCTCGACGAGCAGCATCTCGACCTCGCGCTCCTTCTCGCGGTCGAAGCCAATGAGCAGGCGCGAACCGCCGAGGCCGCGACGACCTTGAAGACACTGCTGGAGCAGGTCTCGCGTCTGGCGGTGTTCCTGCACGAGCCGGCCGACAGCTTCGCGTTCGACCCGCAGGGCCGCGTGCTCGCGTTAGGGCTGAAGGACCGGTCCATTCAGCAGATCGATACCGCCACCTTCAGCCCAACGGGCCCGCCGCTGCGGCTGCCGCCTCCCGAACAGATCGTTCTGCCGGATTCCGTGTTCCGGCCTGGTCCCGAGATGAGAGCACCCGGAAGACTCTGGGGGCTCGCCTTTTCACCCGACGCCCGTTCGCTGCTGATGTTGAGTCCGAGCGACTACCATCCGCCGCCGAAAACGGTGTTCCAGCGCGACCTCGCAGGCGAGATGCCGTCGCTGCGTCGCATCGATCGGGGGCATTTCGTCGCGATCAGTCCGACAGGACACACCGTCGCACTGTTCGAGACCTTCGCGGGCCGTCATCGGACGATGTTCTGGAACAGCCAGCGGCGCCGCTTCGTCGGCCCGGCGTTCCCCTCCCACGACGGCACGCCGATCTGGCTGACCTTTCACCCGCAGGGCGATCGGATGGTCGTTGCGTATCACAACGACGTGATTGAGGTCTGGAGCGATCTCGCCGGCAGCCCTGCCGTCAGAACGTGGCCGCTTCAGCGGCGCGTCGTCACCAGCGCCACATTCAGCGTCGACGGCCGGGCTCTGTACTTTGGTACCGACTCCGGAATCATCCTGCAACTGCGTCTGGATTCCGGTACGCATGCACCACTCTCGGCCGCCGGTCACACGGGCAGGGTGATCGGGCTGTACGCCGGTCCCGGCGAAGACGTGCTGACGTCAGTTGGCCAGGACGGGACCATCATGTTGTGGAACCTGGTCGATCGCGAAGCGGCGCCCCGCGTGATCGATCGGCTGCCTCCGCCAGTTGGCGCGGTCATCTTCAACAACGACGGCACCCGACTGGCGGCGTTCCAGCGTCTGTCGGACGAGGAATTCGGCCAGTTGAGATTGTGGGCGCGTGCCGCGCCGCGCGGTGCCGCCGAGTCGGCGGAGACGTTCTCCCGGCTGTTCGCCGGGGCGTTTTCTGGCGAGCCCCTGCCGATCACACCGGCGCAGACCCGTGTCGCCAACACGTACGATCGGAAGCCACTCGTGCAGCTTGGAGGACTCCACTGGTCCTTCCACGCGCCGCCGGTCGCGTTCGAACCCACGAACCGGCTGCTCGCGACGGCCCTGCCCGACGATCGGATCGCCCTGTGGCACCTGGGCGATCGACGATCGCTCGGGTGGCGCCTCGATGGCGCCGTCACGGGATTCACCGCCGCGGCTCTGAGTCCCGACGGCCGACTGTTCGCCTGGGGATCAGCAGATGCGGTCAACATCTTCGACCTTGAAGAACAGCGGCGTCTGGAACCAATGGCCGTGCCGCAGCGAACGGTGACGGCGGTGGCCTTCAGCGGCGACGGCCAGTCGCTGGCGTTCGCCGATCACGAACCGAAGACGATGCGCGGCCGTCTTCATGTCGTGAGTACGGCGACGCGACGACCGTCGATTCCGCCGATGGATCTTGGCGTTGATCGCGCCGACGCCCAGCGCGGACACGGGCAGATCGTGTCGCTGGCATTCGGACCCGACGGCCGGCGCCTGGTGTCGCGCAACTACGAAGGCGGCGCGCTGATTTGGGACCTCACCTCCGGATCGGCGCTCTCACCGGCTCACCAGAACTCGCCTCCCGTTCTCGCGCTCGCCGTGCATCCGACCCGGCCGCTGCTGGCTGTTCTCCCCGACCCCGACGTCGTCCAATTGGTCGATCTCTCCAGCGGCCAGTCGATCGCCGGCGAGGTCTTCCACGTGCCGGAGTTCGTCTCGAGCCTCACGTTTCACCCTGGCGGCGAACGCCTGACGATCGCGACAGAGGACGGTGAGGTGCGTTCGTGGGATCTGCAGACGCACGAGCCGGTCGGCGAGGCGCTGTCGTTGCCGTCGCACGCCACCAGCCTCTCGTACGACGCTGATGGGCGGCATCTTGCCGTCGTTTTCGCGACGCCGGCCGGCAGCACGGTCCGGATCTGGAACATGGAACGTCGTCAAACGGTGCTGCCCGACATGGCCGCGCCAGGCGGACTCTGGTACTACATCACGCTCTCGAGAGACGGCCGCCATCTCGCGTGGAGCACCGAGGGGCGGCCCCCGCTGATTTGGGAGACGCGACTCGAGTCCTGGATCACCCGCGCCTGCGCGATGGCAAATCGGGATCTCAGCGAGGGTGAGTGGAACCGGTATCTCGCGGGAGCGGAGTACCGCCGGACCTGCGATCGCTATCGAATCAGACCGAGGAACTAGTGGCCGGGCTCAGGTCCACCCCCTGCTCTCGATCTGGCGCCACCACGCCTCGGCCGCCGTCAGACCCAGGCGAAACCGAAGCAGGGTGAGCGTCTGATCGACCGCGAGATCAGTCGTGATCAGGGCCGTGGCATGCGATCATCGTCGTGCCCGTGTGTCCTCGAGATTCGACATTTGCGATTTCGACGATGGCGTCGCTGGAGGACTTCCTGCGCCAGCGGCTCGCGCAGCCGTTGCCCGGCGCTCGGGCGCAATGGCGCTTTGCGCCGGTCCCGCCCCGCAAAGGCTGGGCGCCCGAGTCGGCTCCCGGGGACGCGCGGCAGGCGGCGGCCCTCATCCTCCTGTATCCGGGACCCGATCAGGTTCTGATGCCGTTGACGGTTCGCCGCGACGATCTGCCGCACCACCCCGGGCAGGTGAGCCTGCCGGGGGGCGGCATCGAACCGGGAGAGCCGCCGGTCCAGGCGGCGCTCCGGGAGACGCAGGAAGAAGTCGGCGTCGCACCTGATTCGGTGCGCATCATCGGCGCGTTGTCCTCGCTCTGGGTGATCGTCAGCGGCTTCGTCGTCCAGCCGTTCATCGCGTTGGCGGATTCGCGTCCGGCCTTCGATCTGGCGCCGCGCGAAGTCGCGGCGCTGGTCGAGGCGCCGCTCGATCAGATTCGCGATCCGTCGCGGATCGGCTGGCAGCGTGTCGTGCGCGACGGCATCCTGATCGACTATCCGTACTTCGATCTCGCCGGCCACCGTGTGTGGGGCGCCACGGCGATGATCCTCAGCGAGTTCGCCTGCCTGTTCAACGAAGGCCACTGTCCGCCGCCACGACCGGGGCGCTGACGCGGCCAACCACCCAGTCTTGGCTTGCGTCAAATGCCTTCGAATGCTAATGATGTAGGCATTCGATGGCGCCTTCAGGACCTGTCCGTCTCGGCGAAGTGGAGCAGCTCGTGCTTCTGGCAGTGCTGCGGCTGGCCGGTGAGGCGTATGCCGTGCCGATTCGCGAGCTGATCCGGCGCGAAGCCAGCGTAACGCTGACCCGGGGATCGATCTACATCACGCTCGATCGCCTCGAGGAGAAGAAGCTCGTGCAGTCGTGGTTCTCGGAGCCGACGGGCGAGCCGGGCGGCAAGGCGAGACGGCTCTTCCGGATTCTGCCCGCCGGAATCGCGGCGCTGAGGGCGGCCCGCCGGGCGGTCGATCGTCTCTCGGTGGGGACGGTGCTGGATCGAGGTTCGTAAGTGGAGCCGCGGGTCTTTAGACCCGCGGTCTGAAGACCGCGGGCTACATGGGAACGATGTTCGAGTCGCTCTTGAGACTCATTCCTGCGCCCTGGCGCGAGTCGGTTGCGCGCGATCTGATCGAGGAAGCCGCACGCGCGGGCCGCCGCGGCGTGGCCCGCGACGTGTGGCTGGGATGGCAGGCGCTGCGTGTGGCAATGCGCTTCCGGCAGCGTGCCTGGACGATGACGGAGCGCGTCGAGCGACGGAGGACGATCATGGGCAACATCGGAGCGGACATCCGCACCGCGATGCGCGCGTTGATCAAGCAGCCAGGCTCGTCGGCCGCCATCGTGCTGACGCTCGCGCTGGGCATCGGTGTCACCACCGCGGTGTACGCGATGTTCAACTTCGTCCTCTTCAGGCCCGTGCCTGGTGTAGCGGAGCCTGAGCGACTGGTCAGCCTCTACATTCAGGAGAACCCATCGACACCCAGCCGCACGGGCGCGAAGTTCGATCATCTGCGCGCGATGCGCAGCGCTGCGCCGGCCCTGGCGGGCGTCGCCGCCGGGATTCGCGGCGACATGACGTTCAGTCCCGATGCCGAGGCGCCACCGCGCTCGCTCGCAGTGACCCAGGTCACGGCCGGGTACTTCCAGACGCTCGGCGTCCGGCCTCGCATCGGCCGCCTCTTCTCGAGCGGCGAGTACGAGGCGCCGGGCCTGTTGCTCGCCGTGCTCGGCGAGCGGGTGTGGACGCGGGAGTTCGATCGCCGTCCCGACGTCATCGGCCGGCACGTGCGCATCAACGGCCAGCCGTTCGAGGTCATCGGCATCGCCGACCGGTTTCAGGGCCCGGAAGTGCTCGGCCGGGACGAGATGTGGATCCCGTTCGGCGCGCGACGGGCGATCGATCCGAGCTCGACGCCTGAGGACGACAACTGGGTATCGCACGCGATGATCGCGCGGCTGGCGCCCGGCGCTACGCTCGAAGTTGCGCAGGAACAGACGCTGGCGGCGTTTCGCGGCGTGGGACCCGTGATCGTGCAATCACGGAGCTTCGAGCCGGTGCTGTTTCCCGGACTCCAGGACGGCGTCGGTCTTACCCGCTCGCGGCTGTTGCGCGTCTACCAGATTCTGATCACGGGTGGCCTGCTGCTGCTCGGCCTGGCGTGCGCCAACGCGGCCAACCTGCTGCTCAGCCGTTACACGCGCCGCCATCGCGACATCGCGATCAGGCGCGCACTCGGCGCCAGTTCGTATCGCCTGGTGCGGCAGCTGCTCGTCGAATCGGGGATGCTAGCACTCGGATCGGGCGCGTTTGCCCTGGCCGCCGCCGCGGGCCTGCTCGGCCTGTTCAAGGGGATGCGGCTGCTGTCGTATCTGCCGATCCTCGACGATCTGACGATCGACTGGCGCGTCGTCTCGTTCGGGTTCGGCGTGGCCGCTGCGACCATCGTCGTGTTCGCGGTCGCGCCGGCGTTCATGGCGTCGCGCGTCGATCCGACCCGGCACCTCCGCGAATCGGCACGCACCACCACATCGGGCGGCTGGTCGCGGCTCGTGCTGGTTTCCGCGCAGGTCGCGCTGTCGCTCACGCTGCTGGTGTCCTGCGGTCTGCTGGTCCGGACGGTGCAGAACCTGCGCACGCTCGATCTCGGCTTCGACCAGGACGGCGTCCTCACCTTCGCGCTGTCGCCCAACCGGCTAGGGTATGACGATACGAGGAGCGCGGAGATTTTTCGCGGCGTCCGTGATCGACTGGCTGCTGCGCCGGGAATCGCCGCGTCGGCGGTCGCCTGGCAGTCTCCTCTCGGCTCGACGTCCATCCATTCCGTTCGCCGCGTCGATCAATCCGACGAAGCGGGCCTGCGGGTGATCGGACACGCGATCGCCGGCGACTACTTCGAGGT
>CAZGVW010000217.1:0-42419 GCA_964529265.1 uncultured Phycisphaeraceae bacterium | reverse complement strand
CCTCTTGGCGCGTCGTCGCCCCTGCCTCCTGAGAACCAGTGAAGCATGGCGCTCGAGAGTTCGAGGACGATGCGATCGTCGTCGCGCAGCGCCTCCACGCGCTCGAGGAGCGAGCCGCCGATGTTGCCGCCGAGGTGGATGCGATCGGGGCCTTCGGGGGCGCAGGCACGAAGGATGTGCGCGATCATGGCGCTGGTGGTGGATTTTCCTGCGGTTCCGGTGACGCCGATGACGCGCGAGCGGCGCGGCAGGCGCTCGACGAGGAGGCCCACTTCGGTGGTGATGGGGATGCCAGCAGCGCGCGAGGCGCGGAGGAAGCGGTTGTCCCACGGCGTCAGGACTGCGGGGTTGGCCACGACGAGGTCGCAGGTGGTGAAATCGCTGACGTTGTGGCCGCCGAGGTGAAGGCGGACGGCGCCGGAATCGACGAGATCGGCGATGGCGGCGAGCGGCTCGGCGAGGCGCTCGGCGGGGGCCATATCGGTGACGAGGATGTCTCCGCCGCGGGAGGCGAGGAAGCGCACGGCGCCGAGGCCGCCGCCGAAGCGGCCGAGGCCCATGACGACGATGCGCGCGCCGGCGAAGTCATCCGTGACGGCCATGCGCTGAGTGTATCGGAGGAAGAGGGATCGAACACAGAGGAGCGCAGAGGAACGCAGAGGAAGAGGGGAATGACAGGGGAAATGGAGGGGGAGTGAAGCGAAGGTGGCGTTGGAGGATTCTTGTGCGCGACCTGCGCCTTCTCGTGGTGCGGGCGAAGCGCCGGCGCCATGGCGCCCCCCCGGGCACCCGGGGGATGCCGGGTTGGTGGGCGCGGTATCCTCGGGGGCATGAAGATGCGCATGATGATGGCGATGGTGGCGGCGGCGGGCGCGATGGCTGTGGGAGCGGGGGCGCCGGGGGCGCGCGGGGCGGGGGAGGTGAGGACGACGGCGGACATCGACAAGATGATCGGGGAGATCTCGCCGGAGAAGATCCACGCGCACGTGGAGCGGATGGCGGCGTTCGGGACGCGGCACACGCTCTCGGCGACGGATTCGCCGGTGCGCGGGATCGGGGCGGCGCGGCGGTGGATTCACTCGACGTTCGAGGCGATCGGGGAGGAAGCGGCGGCCGGGGCCGGGGCCGGGGGCGCGCGGCAGGGCGCGACGGCGGTGGACGTGTCGTTCGACACGCACATCGTCGAGCCGGATGGGCGGCGCATCGACAAGACGGTTGAACTGATGAACGTGATCGCGGTGCTGCCGGGATCGATGCCGGAGGCGCGGGAGCGGCTGATCTACGTGACGGGGCACTACGACTCGATCAACGGCGACGTGATGGATCGGGAGGCGGATGCGCCGGGGGCGAACGACGACGCATCGGGCGTGGCCGTGCTGCTCGAGATGGCGCGGGTGATGGCGGGGCGGACGTTCGACGCGACGATCGTGTTCATGGCGACGGCGGGTGAGGAGCAGGGGCTGATCGGGGCGCGGCTGCACTCGCGCGCGGCGGCTGAGGAAGGGAAGCACATCCAGGCGGTGCTGAATCACGACATCGTGGGCGATCCGGCGGGGCAGTTCGCGAAGGACAGCCCGCAGGCGGCGAAATCGCGGACGACGATCCGGGTGTTCTCACAGGGTGTGCCGCCGGCGCCTCCCGCGGTGCAGATTGCGCAGATCGCGATGATGGGGGCGGAGAGCGACAGCCCGTCGCGGCAACTGGCGCGATACATCGCGGAGGTCGCGCGGCAGCACGGGACGGCGATTCAGCCGATGCTCGTCTTCCGGAATGACCGGTTCCTGCGGGGAGGGGACCACACGGCGTTCCTGGAGGCGGGATTCCCCGCGGCGGTGCGGTTCACGGCGATGCACGAGGATTACACGCGGCAGCATCAACACGTGCGCGAAGAGACGAACGAGGAGGGGGAGACGGTTCCGTATGGGGATTTGCCGCGGTTCGTGGAGGGGGTGTTTCTGGCGAATGTGGCGCGGTTGAGCGCCGCGACGGCGGCGCACCTGGCGAATGCGCCATCTCCGCCGCCGGAGGCGCGGATCGTGGCGGCGGCGCTCAGCACGACGACGCTGCTGCGGTGGGGGGCGTGCCCGGAGCCGGACACGGCGGGGTATGAAGTGGTGTGGCGGGCGACGACCTCGCCCTCCTGGGAGCACGGGAAGGACGTGGGCGCGGTGACGGAGTTCGAACTCGACCTGCACAAGGACAACTGGCTGTTCGGTGTGCGGGCGTATGACCGGGATGGATTCCGGTCGCCGGTGGCGTTTCCGACGGTTGTGCGTGAGTAAGGGGCGCGGAGCGCTGGGTCAGGGGAGGAGGTGGAACTCCCCTGTGGCGCGGGGGAGGAGGATGATGAGGGTCTTGATGGTGTAGCCGCGGACGAGGTCGCGCTCGGGGACGAGGAGGGCATCGCCGGCGGGGGGGACGGCGGGGATGCGGGGGCCGAGGACGAAGGGATCGGCGTCTGCCGGCGCGGGCGGCGCACTCGTTGTATCCGCCGACCAATGGACATCGGGATCTTCGGGCGCGATGACGAGTGCGACGCCTTCTTCGAGGACCAGGTTGGCGGTGAGGGAGGGGAAGACGGCGCCTTCGCGCTCGAGGGGAATGCGGCGCGGGGCGCCGAGTGCGGCGGCGGCGTCGCGCTCGCGCGCAGTGGGGGCGTGCTGGACGGCGAGATCGGCGCAGATGAGGGGGCGGATGGCTGCATCTGCATCACCGGCGGAGGGCGCGACCCATGTGCGGAGGATGAAGCGCGGGGCGCCGGCGCCGACGGTGATGGATTCATCGTCGATGCGGAGGGCGGAATCGGGGCCGAGCGACCCGCCGCGGTGGATTTCGGTCCACGCGGGGGTCTGGGCCATCCAGCGTGCGCGAAGGCGGCCGATGAAGGGGAGATGGGCGCGGATGGCGGCGAGATCGTCGAGAGGAACGGCGACGATGCGCATGCCGCTGTTGCGCCAGGCGCGGAGCGTGTCGGCGGGGAGCGGAACGGGCGCGGCGGCGTGGGGGGCGAGGGCGTCGCGGAGGGTTTCGCCTCGGTCAACGACGTTCCAGATGTGGATTTCGAGGCCGTTGTCTTCGCCTTTGACAACACGCTCGATGGGGGCGGGGGGAGGGAGGGGGGCGGGCGCTTGCCCATCAGGCTGCGGCGAGGAGCAGGCGGAGGCGATTGTGGCGGCAAGCGCGAGGAGCGTTTGCGAGAGGATTCTTGGTCGGCCCCGGAAGGGGGGGTTCACGACGCGGGCTCGCACTCGTTGATGCAATCGATGAGGCGGCGGACGAGGCCGTAGTTCTTCCGCGTGTGGGTGAGGACGAGGCGGGGGAGATCGAGGTGGTCGGTCTCGACTTCGAGGGGTCCGCGCTGGGTGATGCGGCCTTCGCGGATGAGGTCGGCGAACTGGTCGGCGAGGCGCTCGACATCGCGCTGGTGGAGCGGGCGCTTCAGGCGGAGAACGAGGTCGTCGCGCACGTAGCGGGAGGAGTGGTAGTTGCGGTAGAAGCGGAGGACGTGGTCCGCGGCTTCGGCGCCGTCGCGCGCGATGTGGAAGATGTGGAGGTCTTCGGGGCAGATGAAGCCGCCGCCCAGGAGGGAGCGCTCGATGTACTCGCGCCAGTGCGGCCAGTATCCGCCGCCGGGGCCTTCGAGAAGGACGATGGGGACGATGCTGGATTTGCCGGTCTGGACGAGGGTGAGGACTTCGAAGGCTTCATCCATGGTGCCGAAGCCGCCGGGGAAGACGGCGACGGCGTCGGACTGGCTGACGAACATCAGCTTGCGGGTGAAGAAGTAGCGGAAGTTGATGAGTTTGGAATCGCCGGCGATGATTTCGTTGGCGGTGGTCTCGAAGGGGAGGCGGATGGAGAGGCCGAAGGAGGCTTCGCGTCCGGGGCCTTCGTGTCCGGCCTTCATGATGCCGTCGCCGGCGCCGGTGATGACCAGCCATTCCGCCGCGGCCATGCGGCGCGAGAACTCGACGGCGGCGGTGTAATCGCGATGTCCGGTGGGTGTGCGCGCGGAGCCGAAGATGCTGATCTTGCGGATGTGGGGGTATTGCGCGAAGACGCGGTATGAGTGGCGCATCTCCTTGATGGAGGCGGCCATGAGTTTGAGTTCGCCGGTGTCGCGGCCATCCGGGATGAGCTTGAGCGACGTGACGAGCATGTCGCGGATGAAGCGGCTATCGGCGGCGTCGGGATCGCCGCCGGCCTCGCGGATGAGGGCGTTGAGGCGCTCGGTCATTTCCGGGCCGGAGAGGTGAGGGCGCGCGGCGGCGGCGGCGGCGTCGAGGGCTGCGCTGGAGGCGGGCGTGGCGGCGTTGGCGTTCGTGCTCTTCATGAGGGGCGGGCAGGATACAGGCGCCGGGGGCGATGGGTGATCAGGGATGTGTTGATTCGCGGGATTCGACGGGGGCGGTGGCCTCGACCCGGCGGCTTTCCGGCGCTTCGAGGAGGGAGCGCACGAGTTCGCTGGTGGCGGGAAGGGCCTCGGCGCCGAATGTGGGGGATCGGAGCGTGCCGCCGACGCGGACGGAGACGAGCTCGTTCTTGACGGCGTCAACGAGGTCGCTGATGAAGGGGAGGCGCATCATCTCGCCGCGGCTGGTGAAGCGGAGGTCGAGGGCGAGGTCGGGGAGGGTGGCCTGGCCCTGGCCGGCGACGAGGATGGAGCGGGAGCGGGCCCAGAGTTCGTCGAAGACGATGCGGCGACCTTCGAGGTAGAAATCGGCGCGGGCTTCGGTGAGGGATTCACTGAGCGGCGCCTGAAGCGAACTGAGTTCGAGGATAGGCAGGAGCAGTGGGAGGCGGACGAGTTTGCCGCCATCGACGTGGATGAGTCCGCGGCCGATGAGGGACGTTTCGTCGCCGACGACGCCGGAGAGGGAGAAGGCGCCATCGAGGCGGCCGAGGCGGGCGGTGTCGTCGTCGCCTTCGGGGGCGACGCCGGTGAGATCGGCGATGCCGCGGAGCGGATCGACGCCGGAGGCGCGAAGCATGGCGCGGTATTCGAGGCGGCCGCGGTGGTTTTCTTCGACTCGTGCGGAGGCGGTGATGCGGCCGCCGTGGCAATCGCCGGAGAGATCGGTGACGTCGAGGAGGGTGCGGCCATCGTCGCGCTCGCGCCAGGCGATTTTGCCGCGGGCGTTTGAGGCGCGGAGGCCGGAGGCGCGGAAATCGCGGAGCGACAGGGCGACGGCGCCGCCCTGATCGGTGGCTTCGATGACGGCGGCGCCGTCGGCTTCGCTGATGGGCACGCCGACGATGCAGCGCGCGCCGGAGAAGCGGATTTCACCGGAGAAAGAGGCGTCGAGCCCGTTTGCCGGGGCGCTTTCGGCGTGGGCGGCGCTTGGGAAGACGCGGAGGGCGGCGTTCTCGACGGAGAAGCCGTCGTCGATGGCGAGATCGATCTCGCGGATGGCGCTGCGCGCGCCCTCGGGGAGGAGGGCGATGAGGTCATCGGGGAGGCGGCCGCCTTCGACATCGAGGCGGAGGTCGGCGCCGGGATCGGGGCCGAGGCGCCAATCGCCATTAATGGTTGCGGACCAATCAGTGGCGGCGGCGGAAAGGGCTTCGACGCGGCCGCCTTCAGGGCTGAACGAAACGGCGCCGGAGAGTTCGAAGAGGACGGTTTCGGCGGAGTCGGAGGAGGTGGGGGAGAGCGTGAGCGTGCGCGGGCTGACTGAGCCGTGGATCTGCATCGGCTGATTCGGAGTGCGCGCGAGTTCGGCTTGAGCGTCGAAGAGGCCGCTTGGGCGGCGCTGATCGAAGGCGCTCGCGGCGCGGGGGCCGCCGGCCATTTCGATGAGGGCGCGCGTGAGGGGGGATTCGAAGCGGGCGCCTTCGGCGATGACGGCGAGTTTCGTCGAAGCGCCGGGCTCGACGCCGAGTGAGCCCTCGAGGCCGAGGCGGGCGGCGGGCGCGCCGGCGACATCGACATCGGCGTGGAAATCGGCGAAGTGGATCGTGTCGCGGCTCATCTGCACAAGGCCGGCAGAGCGGGAAACGCCCCACCGGCCGGCCGGGCCATCGAACGACACGGCGTTGAAGTTGGAGAGGGTGGCGCTGCCTTCGAGCGGGCCATCGCCGACCTGGGCGAATCGCGCCAGCGCATCGACGGCGCCGCTGAAGGACCAGGTGCGGCGGGTTTCCTCGAGTTGCGCGGCGAGTTCGGGCGAGGCGGGAGCGATGAGGCGCTCGATGGCGTGGGAGAGATCGAGCGCGACGAAGTTGACGGAGCCCTCGAGGCGCGAAGCGGCGTCAGGGTTGTCGCCGGCGAAGGTCGTGCGGGCTTCGATGCGCACGTCGCCGCCGGATTCGAGGCGGCCGAGGATGGGCCCGATGTCGGCGCCGGCCCGCGTGACGGTGATCGGGCCGCTCAAGGCGTGAATCCGCGGCGAGGAGTCGCCGGAATCCGCGGGCGCGGCGGGGCGCACGGAGCAATCGCCGAGCAGGGCATCTACGCGGAAGCCGATCTCGCCGTCGTCCTCGGGGAAGATCCCGACGTTGGCGCCGACATGGCCGGTGAGGCCGAGCGAGGTGAGAAAGCGGCGGAGGGAGACGTCATCGTCGTTCTCGGAGTCGGGGAGGGCGGCGAGGAGGAGCGGATCGATGGGCGCGCCGTCAAGGACGACGTGGACATCGGGCCTGCCGCGGCCGGCTTCGCGGGGATCGACCTTCCATTCGAGTTCGAGGCGGCCTCCGGCGCCCGTGAGTCCGGCGAGGCGTTCGGTGACGGCCTTCACGGCGCCCGGCTGGACGGTGAGTCGCAGATCTTCGGCGCGGACGGGGTAGGGGAACGAATCGAGGAGGATGCCAAGGGAGTCAAAGCGGGCATCGACCGTGACCTGGGTGCGTTCGCCCTGCACCGTGCGGCTGACGAGCACGTGCACCGCCGCGGCGCCGGCGAGGTCGAAGATCGGGGTGAGAAGGGATGCCTCGATGGCCTGAATCGAGCGTTCGAGCGCCACGCGCTCGGCAGCGCTTCCGCCCCGCTCGTGGTGCGTCCGAAGACTTTGGCGCAGGGATTGGAGGCGCTCTTCGGCCAGATCGCGCTCGGCGGTGGTGAGGATGATGCCCTGGTCAAGGAGCCGGGCGTGCTCGCTCCGGCTGCAGATTTCGCTGATGATCGGCCGCCATTCGGGAGGCAGGGCGCGCTCGAGTTCCTCATCGACGGCGGCTGCTTCCGACTCGATATGGATCTCAAGCAGGGGCTTGCGGCCGAGCGCTGCCCATCCCCAGGCGCGAGCGCGCACACCCGTTGCGCCGACGCCTTCCAAACCTTCGACGACGAGGCGCTCGTCGTCGAACGTGATGCTGCCGGCCAGGTCGAAGATGCGGTAGGGGAAATCCTCGTGGGCGAGGGTTCCGTTGACGAGCGCGAACTCCCCTGAGGCGCTGATGGGCGCGGGGACTCCTGCAACGGGCTCGCCGCGCTCGATCGTGACGCGGCCGGAGACTTCGGCGGTTGGTCCACCGAACTCGCGGAAGACTTCGCGGACGTTGTGCGGGGCGAAGGGAAGGAGCCTCGGGCGGCTGCTCACCACGAAGCGCTGGGTGCTGAGTTCGCAGCGGAGGGCGGCGTCGGTGGCGAGGCCGCTGGTGGTGAGCGAGACGTGGGCGGGCAGATCCTCCACCAGGCCGTCGAGTTCGGCCTCGAGGCCGCGGGCGGAGAACGTGATCTCGCCATCGACGCTGCGCATCCGCATGAGGTCGGCTTGGCCGCCGGCGTCTTCCGGCGTCTCGCTCGGGATGGGCATGGTGAGGCTGACATCGTGAAGGGCGAAGCGCGCCTCGGCGCCGTGCTCCTGCGTGTAGCGGAGCGTGGCGAGGGGCACGCCGCCGGCGATGTCGAGCTGTCGCCAGATATCGCCCCCGCCGCGGGTTGGGGCGGAAATCCGGAGGCGGGACAGGTCCACATCGTTGAGGTCCATCCAGGCGGCGCCGACTTCGAGGTCGATTCCACCTTCGATGCGCATGGGGCTCGATGCGCTCTCCGCGAGTTCCTGCATTTCGAGGAGGTAGAGAGGGCGGCCGGAGTCCGGGGCGCGCAGGCGGCCGGCGAGCCGCACTTCGAGCAGGGGGATGTGCTCCTTGTCGTTGTGCTCGCCGTAGGTGATCAAGCCGTCGAGCACTTCGATTTCGGGAAGTGCGGCGGGCGCGGCGCCGGCGATGGATCCGCCACGGGCGAGCAGGCCCGAGACATTGAGCGCGCCATCCGCGCTGGCGTGGCTGAACCGCGCCACGGGTGTTTCGAAACGAAGGCTCCTGATGTCGAAAGGACGCCCCAGGGCAAGGGAGATGATCTCGCCCCACCCGGCGCGGACAAAGATGCGCTCGGCGGAGAAGAACTCCGCGCCGGGACCCGAGACGCCCGGCTCGCGAACGGAGACGTCATCGAGCACAATGTCGCCGCGCCACGTGAGGCGCGCCGCGCGGCAGGAGACATCGCATGCCGTGGAGGCGGCGATGTCGCTCGTCACCATTCCGCGAACTGCCGCTGATCGGGAAAGCGCAAGCATACTGATGGCGGCGATGAGAGCCACAGCCACGACGCCCACCGCGCACCGGAGCGCCCATCGCCGCCATCGGCGAGGCGGCCGGGCGCCGGGAGCGATCGGGGTCGATTGCCTGCGGGTGCGGGAGGCTCGGCTCATGCGCAAGGGTGAGTGTAGCCCGGGCGGCCGAGTCACCGCCGGTCGCCCTGACTCGCCGCGTATACTCGCCCTTGCCCTCGCCGCCTGTCGGCGAGGTTTCTTTGTCAATCAGGCGCTCGTAGCTCAGCAGGATAGAGCAGCGGTTTCCTTCGAAAAGAGGGGCCCGGCCCGGCGACGGGTCGAGGCGAACCGGGTGAACTCGGGGAAGCCCGACGCCGCGAAATTGGAGCGGCGGGGTAATCCCGAGCCGAGCCGCCGTCGGAGCAAGAGGGGTGAATACCCCCCTTATTGACGGCGGAAGGTGTAGAGACCAGCGGGTGAGCGGCTCCGGCGATACGCCCGCACCGTCGGCGATTTTTGGTTGCCGCGGAAGCGCCCGGCGACCCCCGGAAGGCATTGTGGGGGTCGAAGAGATGGTCCAGGCCGCCGGGAAGACCGGCGGAACGGCTGAAACCGCAGGTCGGAGGTTCGAGTCCTCCCGGGCGCATTTGTTTCGAGGGAAGGCGGGGATTACCGCGATCTGGAAGTGCGGTATCGCGTCGCAACGGGCCGATCGTCTATGATGGGCCGGGAAAACGCGGCGCGAATGCCCGGCGCTGACCGGGCGGAGATAGATCAGATGAGGCGACTTCCCCGCGCGTGCGCCGGAAGCGGCATGGTGTTGCTGGCTGCGACAGCGGCATCGGCGATTCCGCCGCAGGTGACGCCGGCGACTGTGGCGGGTGGGGATGGACGGCGATTCCTGCACAACTTCGACGAGTCACAGGCGGGGTACAGCGTTTCATCGGCCGGTGATTTCAACGGCGACGGGTTTGACGATGTGGTCATCGGCGCCCCATTCCGATCGCTGAAGCAGTTCCTCAGTCTCGGCACGGCCTACATCGTCTATGGCGGGCCGACTCTGGCGGCGGCCACAGATATCGACCTGAATGCGTTGAACGGCGCGAACGGGTTCCAAATTGGCGGGGTCGTCGCGGGGGCGCGTCTTGGCCTGAGCGTCGCGTGCGCCGGAGATGTGAACGGGGACGGATTCGACGACGTTCTGCTCGGGGCGCCCGATGCGTCGCCTTCGCCGTCGATCGCCGGGTACGTGTATCTCCTTCTCGGGGGCCCGAACCGCGCGCCGACCGGGCTGATGTCGGTGAATCAGCTGAATGGGCAGAATGGGATGCGCATTTCGGGCGTTGTGCGAGGCGAAGCCGTGGGCTTCGACGTGTGCGGCCTCGGCGACCTCAACGAAGATGGGTTTGACGACTTTGCCATCGGAGCGCCCGCGGCGCCGTCGCTGGGGCAGAGCGGGGCCGGCGCTGTGTATGTCGTGTATGGCGGACCGACGCTCTTTGCGAGCATCACGACGAACAACAATGTTCCGCTGGCGTTGATCAACGGCGAGAATGGATTCGTCGTCACCGGCTTCGGGCCGGGTGACAACGTCGGCTGGTCGGTGAGCGGCGTCGGCGACTTCAATGGGGATGGGCTCCGCGACTTCGCCATCGGCGCGCCGAACGCCGGGCCGCCCGGGCTGACGCGCTCGGGGATTGTGTGGGTCGTTTTCGGCGGGCCGGATCTGGGCGCCTCAGGGGTTGTGAGCCTGGCGACGTTCGAGCCTGGGGCGGGGATCGTGTTTCGGGGGATCGGCATCGATTACAGGACCGGAATCGCGCTGGCGTCGGACGTCGATCTGAACGGCGACGGGTTTTCTGATCTGGCGATCGGAGCGCCGACGGCGACACCCGCCGGAGTGCGGTCAGGGCAGGTCTACGTGGCGTTCGGCGGGCCGGATCGGCACGTGAGCGGGGTCGTGCAGCTGGGCAACATTCCCGAGGAAGATGGGTTCACCCTCGACGGGCCAACCGGCGACGAAATCGGCGACGCTGGGGACCTGCTTGGCTTTGCCCTCGCCACCGGCGGAGATCTGAACGGCGACGGCGTGAATGACCTGTTGCTGGGCTCGCCCACGGCGAATGAGCCGGGCCTCATCAACGCGGGGCGTGCATACGGACTCTTCGGCCGTCCGTCGCTGGGGGCGTCGCCGATCGACCTCAACCACCTGTCGGCGCGGCAGGGCATTGTGTTTGCTGGAGCAGGCATCAATCACCTGGCCGGGCGAAGTGTTGCGTTCGCGGGCGACGTGAATGGCGACGGTGTTGCGGACATGATTGTTGGCGCCCCGGGTGCGGATCGGGAGGAGTTGCGCGCGGTCGGCGAAACGTACGTGGTGTTCGGCAGGAGGCCGCTGCTCGGGGACATCAACTGCGACGGGCAGGTTGGGCCGGTGGATCTCGCCGCGGTGCTCTCGAGATGGGGAAGCGCCGATCCGGACACTGATCTGAACGACGACGGCGTCGTGAATGGGCAGGATCTTCAGATCGTGCTCGCTTCTTGGCGTGTGCGCGGCGACTGATCATTCGAGGGAGCGCACCCAGGCAAGAAGCGCGTCAACTCCGCTTCGGCGCACATCGGCAAGGCGAAAGGCGCTCGATTCGGCAAGGCTCATCGGCGGGCAACCGGAGATGGTCGGGATGGCGTCTTCGTCACCCAGCGCTCTTGGCGCGACGAAGGCAACGGCCTGATCGATGAGGTCGGCGTCGAGGAAGCGGCCAAGGGTGCGCGGGCCTGCTTCGACGAGTACGGACGAAGCCCTCCAGCGGCGAGCGCATTCGGTGAGCACCCAGCGCAGATCGATCGGGGATGCGCCGGGAGACTCCCAGATCTCCGCGCCGGCGGCTTCGAGTGGTCTGGCGGCGCTTGAAGACAGGCAGCCTCGCGCTCCGACGAGGATCGTGGGAACCTCGCCGGCTGTGCGGACGATCCGCGCGGTCGCGGGTGTGCGCAGGGCCGGGTCGAGAATGATCCGGCGTGCGCGGCGGCGCACGCGCGGGACATCCCGTGCGGTGAGTAGCGGATCGTCTGCGATGACTGTTCCGACACCTGTGATGATCACATCCACACCAGAACGAAGGCGATGCACTCTCGCACGCGACTTCTCGCACGAGATCCACTTCGATTCGCCGGCGCGTGTGGCGAGGCGGCCATCCATGGTCTGCGCCCACTTGGCGATGACCCAGGGAAGTCCGGTCGTGACGCGGCTGGCGAAAGGGGCCGCGAGCGCTGTCGCCGACGGACTTGCGTCTGATGGCTCTGCTCGCACGCCCAGCGAGCGCAAGCGTTCGGCGCCTCCGCGGGCATCCGGGTGAGGGTCGGAGCGAGCGTAGACGACGCGAGCCAGTCGGGCCTGCGCGAGTGCATCGACGCAGGCGGGCGTTTCGCCGACGTGCGCGCAGGGTTCGAGCGTCACCCAGGCCGTGGCGCTGGCGGGGTCGAAGCCGCGGCGGCGGCAGGACTCGAGCGCATCGACCTCAGCGTGCGGACCGCCGAAGCGGCGGTGATGCCCCAAGCCGAGAATCACGGCGCGGCCATGCTCGACGCGGCCGATGACGCAGCCGACCATCGGGTTCGGCGCCACGTCGCCAAAGCCGCGGAGTCCGAGGCGCGCGGCGAGATCGAGCATGGCCCGGTCGATGCTTCTGTGCTGCCGCGGCGCGTCGTCACTCACGAGAGGGTTGCCCAGACGTTCAGGCGAGTCGCTCCAGGGGGCGGATGCGGTCTTCGCCCAGGATCGCCGCGGCTTCGCTGAGCCAGCGGCGCGCATCCTGACCATAGCCTGCGGTGGGCTTCAGTTCCGGGGCGAGAGCGGCCCAGTGGCGGTTGAAGCGCTCCATGGCGAGTTCCCGCACGAGTTTGGCGGTCATGGAGGCGAGGGCGGGGCAGAAGTGGGTGGAATCGGCCTCGACCTGGAACCGGATGGTGAGTTTCCGACCGAGCTGCGGGCGCGAGACGCTGTAGACGCTGGTTTCGGCGGATTCGCAGATCGGAGAGACGTCTGCATCGGGGAAGATCTCGCGCAGGGGCGCCTCGTAGAAGCGCCTCCCACCCTGACGATCGATGACGACCGCGGCGGGCTGAGCCGACCACTGGTCCCACGCTTCGCGCAGGAGGAGGCCGATCACCTCCATGGCGACCACGGCCTTGGAGCCCGTGACGCCGAAACGGTGGTTGAACACGGACTCGCCGCGGATTTCGCAGCGGAGGGCTTCGAGCCGGAGGCCGGCGCGATCGAGTCCGGCGGAGAGGGCGTTGTTCAGGGTGGAAAGCCGGGCGGCGGTGGTGGAGCGCGGGAGGGGCAAATCTTCGCCGGGCCACCAGGGCTCATCACAGGCGCCGGACGAGAGCGCGGCAATGAGGTCGCGATCGGTGTCAGGGATGCTCATGCGCGTGCTGAGGAACGTGAGCACGCCGAGTTCGAGGAGGGCAAGGGGGTGGCTCGATTCGCTGGAGCGAGCGCCCATGAGCGCCTTGGAGTCGTCAACGGGCACACAGCGCTTCAGCGCCCTTGATGATCCGCGGGCGACGACCCGACCAAGGCGACGCCAGAGGTTGTGGTTGAACACGTCCTCTTCCGGGCACTCACCATCAAGGGAGATGCGCATCGCGCTCATCGCGGTGCACATCGGGCCGAGGCGCGGGCCGTAGCCAGCTTCATCGATGCCGACGAGGATGAGCGATGGACCGTCGCCGGAAGGCATGCGTGGAAGATACAGGAACTGCGGCGCCACGCGCTAGCGGCGGTAGCCGATCGGCTTCTCGATGAGGCCATAGAGTTCGCGGAGCAGCGTCATGCCAAGGAAGCCGATGAGGGCAAGCGCGCCGAGCACGGCCGCGCCGAAGAGTTCACCGGCGCCGAGCATCCAGGCCGTGGCGTAGAGCGCGAGCCAGAGGGCGCCATAGCGGGCGATCTTCTCCGCGGCTTTGGGTCCGCTCTTCGCGGTGGCGATCTTGCGGGCGCCGAGGACGGCGAAGATCGCCACCAGGACGGCTGGGCCGATGAGGGATGTGAGCGGGGCCCAATCCGGCCAGAGCCCTCCCGCGCGGCGCCAGCCGACCCAGATCAGGACTCCCGACCAGAAGGCCCAGCCGAGGGCGGCGAAGAAGACGGAGGTGCGCGTCAGCCGCGGCCGGCGCTGGCCGAGGAGGTGCGTCAGGGCCGCGACCCCCATCGCGTGGGACATCACCAGAAACACCGGCCAGATGAAGACGAGCCGGATATTCGGGATGATCATGTGCGCGCCGTAGATGAGCGCGAGCGAGACGAGGCCGACCGAGGGCACGAATCTGGCGGCGGCGTTGAAGAACAGGATCGCGCCGGCGGTGAGGAGCGTGAGCAGAACGGCCGGAATGCCAAAGGCCGTCGCCCCGAGGACTGCAACCATGACCGCGAGGGCGACGAGGCCGACGGCGCCTTCGACTCGGAGGCGGCCGGAGGGCAGGGGGCGCTCCGGGTGAAGGGCCTTGTCCCGTCGGACATCGAGGAGGTCGTTGAGTGCGGCGCCGAGCGTGTAGAGGCCTGTGGCGACCGCGGCGCCCGCGAGCAGGCATATCCACACGGGGAGGCGGGTCAGGGCTTCGTGGGCCGGTTCTTCCGGCCGGGCCCGGGTCCACAGGATGACGAACCAGACGTTCGCGACTGCCGCGAAGGCCGTGGTCACCCTGGAAAGGTGGAGATATGGGGCGACCCCGGCGAACAGGCGGAGCATTCGGGGATGGTATCGGAGCGCCGTGAGTGGGCTGGGCCATCCCAGGGGACGCCGTGGCCGGCGCCGCGCGCCAGGCGTACGATCCCCGCCCCATGCCCGCCGGAGACCGCACATTTCGCACGATTGGTGAGGAGCGTCCGGCTGAGGGTCTGCGCGTGGCGATCGTGGTGAGCCGGTACAACGGCTGGATCACGAGCAGGCTGGAAGAGGGCGCCCTCGCGGAGTTTGAGCGGCTGGGCGGGCGGCGGGAGGATGCGGTCATCGTGCCGGCGCCCGGGGCGTTTGAGTTGCCGGTGCTGGCGCGGGCAGCCGCGGAGGGACGAGACGCGGTTGTGGCCCTGGGGTGCCTGATCCGAGGCGAGACCCGTCATGACCGCGTGATTGCGGATGCGGTGGCGGGAGGGCTGGTGCGGGTCAGCATCGAGACCGGCGTGGCGGTGGGGTTCGGCGTGCTCACCGTGGATTCCGCGAAGCAGGCGGAGGCACGTGCGACGGCGGTGGGAGATCTTGCTGAGGCTGATGAAACTGGCAGGCGCGGAAAGCGGCCGGTGAGCAATAAGGGAGTTGAGGCCATGGCCGCGGCGGTGCAGACTGCGCGGGCGCTCCATAGACTCCGGGCAGAGGCGCCTCTCGGCGCAGATGCGGTGTTGCGCGGTGGGAACGGCAGAGCATGACGAGAGCGCGACTCATCCGAAAACTCGCCTTCCAGGCGCTGTTCCAGCTCGATGTCCGGAGCGAGGCCGACGCGGAGGCGATCCTGTCGTCGCTCGACGATGAACTGGATCCTTCGGTCTCGGGGAAGGACCGGAATGAGGCGTTTGATCTGGCGCTGGCGGCGTTCCGCGACCGGCGGGGCGCGGATGAGGCGATCCTGGCCCTGGCGCCGACATGGCCTGCGCCGCGCCAGCCCGCCGTGGACCGGGCCATCCTGCGGCTGGCCCACTACGAAATGACGAGCGGGCGGGCGAATCCAAAGGTCGTCGTCAACGAGGCGGTTGAACTGGCGAAGGAGTTCAGCACGGAGCGGTCGCCTGCGTTCGTGAACGGGGTGCTGGACAAAGTGCTGAAGCGAGTGGCGGCGAAGGCCGTCGAGACCGCGGATGACGAATCCGGGGCGCTCACGCCGATCGTGGCGCCGATGACGTTGCCGGAAGCCCCCGCGGCCGAGGGGAGGACCGCCTGAGATGGCGCTGCTGCGCTCGGTGGTCTCCCGGATCGCGCAGGGCCTCTCCCGCACGCGCGAGTCGTTCGTCGGCGGTCTGCGCTCGATGCTTCTCGGGCGGACGCTCAGCGAGGGGCTGATCGACGAGATCGAGGCGCGGCTCATTCAATCGGATGTCGGGGTCACGGCGACGCGGCGGCTCATCGAGAGCCTGCGCAACGATTTCCGCGCCGGTCGGCTGAAGCGCGGCGAAGATGCGCTCGAGCATCTCAAACGCGATTTGAAGGCCATGTGGCCGGAGGCGGATCGGCGGATTCACTTTGCTCCGCCCGCGCCGGACGGGACGAAGACACCGACGGTGATCATCGTCGCCGGAGTGAACGGCTCCGGAAAGACGACGAGCGTCGCGAAGATCGCCCGATGGCTGCGCGATCAGAACAAATCGGTGCTGCTCGCCGCGTGCGATACGTTTCGCGCGGGCGCCGTGCGGCAACTGGAGATCTGGTCGGAGCGGCTGGGCGTCGAGGTGGTGAAGGGACAGCAGGGGGGCGATCCGGCAGCGGTGGCGTTCGATGCGTGCGACGCGGCGCTCTCGCGCGGCGTGGATGTGCTGCTCATCGACACGGCGGGGCGGCTGCACACGCAGGACCCGCTCATGCGGCAGCTGACGAAGATCCGCGACATCGCGGCGAGGAAGATTCCGGGGGCGCCGCACGAGTGCATCCTGGTGCTGGACGGGACCACAGGCCAGAACGCACTGCGTCAGGCGGAGGAGTTCACGCGCGCGATCGGCGTGACGGGGCTCTTTGTTTCGAAGCTGGACGGCACGGCTCGTGGCGGCGCTGTGATCGCCATTCGTTCACAGACGAGCATTCCGGTGAAGTTCATCGGTGTCGGGGAGCGGCCGGAGGACGTGGAGCCGTTCGATCCCGGCGCGTTCGTGGATGCGCTCTTCACTGAGGAGTCGTGACTTCGGCCGGCGGCAGCGCCTCGGGCCCCTGCATGCGCGCCGAGTACATGTCGCCGGATGCTTCGCTGGAATCCCGGGGCTCGCCGCGGGGATCGAGCGGCAGCCAATCGACGCGGGCGGCGCCCAGGAGCGTTCCGGTGGCGAAGGCGAGATCGACCTGCGCGATCTGGTAGTCGGTGATGGCGCGGATCTCTTCGAGTTGGGCGTTGGCGAGGCGCGTGGCGGCGTCGAGCACATCGGTGCTCGTGCGGGCGCCGACATCGAACTGCCGCTGCTCGGCCTGAAGCGTGCGGGCCGCGAGCAGGACGGACTGCCTGGCCGCGAGGATGCGCTGCCAGCCGGCGTTGAGCCGGTCGATCACGTCGAGCGTCTCCTGCTCGATGGCGAGACGGCGAGCCTCGACCGTGGAGAGGCGCTGGAGCCGGCGCAGAATGGCCTCCTGGAGGCTCGCCCGGGCGGTCTGGTTCTGCAGGGACGTCTCGAAGCGGAAGCCCAGAGACCATGACGAGAAGGTGCTGTTCCTGATCGGCTCGAGCGACTCGCTGAGCGTCGTGCCGAGGCCGCTCAGGTTGTACGTGTAATCGACGACGAAGTCCGGGAGCGCCTGGTTCCTCTGGAAGGCGATCGCGCTCTCGTCAATCGCGAGCTGGAGTTCGAGTTCGAGCATCTCCATCCGGTTGGCCAGGGCCTGCTGCACGAGGTCCGGCGATTTGAACGTGTACGGAACCGGATCGGGATCCGTGCCGGGGACGACGATGAGGGCGTCGCCGAGATTGACGCCGGGCTCATTGACGATGCGCTTCAGATCCCGCTGCTGCTGAAGCACGCCGTTCTCCGCCACGATGATGTCGCCGAGACGCAGGCCGACGCCCTCCTCGGAGCGGATGATCTCGATCTCGGCATCCTGCCCGGCGCGGACGCGGCGGCGGGCGCGCTCGAGTTGAGCCATCGCGAGTTCATACTGCTGCTGCGTCACCTCAAGGGCGCGGCGGGCGGCGTAGAGGCGCCAGTAGGCGCGGTCGGCGTTGGCCAGTTGACGGATGACCTCGAGCTTCGTGCGGGCGAGGGAGATGCCGCTCTGCAGGGCGGCAACCCGGATGCCGTGGGTGTTGGCCCGACGACCGGCGTTCCGGAGCAGCGGCTGAGTGATGGAGATCGCAGGATCGGTTGAAACCGCCGGATCGAGCACCGTGAACGGGTTGTTGTTGCTCGTCTCCCGCACGGGGAACGAAACCTGGACCGTGCCGCCGGTGCGCAGCGGAACGCGAACGCCGGCGTCGAAGTTCGTGTTCTCGATCTGTGTTCCGACCAGCGCGGTCGAAGTCGGCTGATCGGTCTCGGTCCGCCGCAGGTTGGAGAAGAACACCTGGTCGAACCGGCCCTCCTCGAAGGAGATCGCCTGGTTCGCGATCACGGGGTCGATCAGGGCCACGCGCAGATCGAGGTTGTTGCGGAGCGTCCATGCGCGTGCCTCCTCGAGGGTGACGATGACCTTGTCGAGACCCTCGAAGCGGCTCCGGCTGAAGCGCTCGACGATGCGCTCGCGAAGCTCCTGCTCGGTGGGCGCCTTGCGCTCGGGATCGGAGTATTCGTTGATGTCGAGGGGATCGACGGCGAGGATGCGCTCGACCGGGATGCGGGGCCCCAGATCGTCGGGCACGGTGGCGAAGGGGTTGGCGCAGCCACCTCCGAGGGCGGCGCCGACCACTGCGACCAGGAACGGGACGAGCGGCGCCGCGGAGCCGGTTTTTTCATTCATGTCGGAGCGCCTCGATCGGATCGAGCCTGGCGGCCTTGATGGCCGGGAACATGCCGAAGATCACGCCGGTTCCGGCGCAGAAGATGAACGCGAGCGCGACCGCCCATGGAGGAATCGCGGCCTGCTCGAGATTCGCATCGGGCAGATTCTGGATGGCGAGCGTCATGGCCTGACCGAGCACGAGGCCGATCACGCCGCCGACGACGCACAGGACGACGGCCTCGACGAGGAACTGGAGCAGGATGATCCCCGGCCGCGCGCCCACGGCCTTGCGCAGGCCGATCTCACGCGTGCGCTCGCTCACGGAGACGAGCATAATGTTCATGATGCCGATGCCGCCGACGAGGAGCGAAACGGCCACGACGCCGCCCGCGACGGCGGTGATGCCCGCCGACATCGATTTGAACTGGTCGATGAAGTTCTGGAGCACGGCGATCTCGAAGGTGTCCGGATGCTCCGGCGGCAGGTTGCGGATCTTGCGCATCACGAAGCGGAACTCGGACTTGGCGTCCTCGGCCTTGTCGGGCGAGGTCAGTTCACCGATGCAGTAGTTGACCCATCCGAAGGGGTTGAGCTTGTTGGCCACTGAGAGCGGCACGTAGATCTCCGCCTGCGACTCGCCGCCGCCGAACATGGCGCCCTGGTCCTTGGTCTCCACGACGCCGACGACGAGAAACCGCCGGCTGGCGATGAACATGTAGTCGCCGACGGGGTCGCGATCGAGCTTCAGCTCCTCGATGGCCTTCTCGTTCACGAGGCAGACCTGCCGCGCCTCCTCGTCGTCGATCCGCGTGAAGGTGCGGCCCATGAGCACGAAGCGGCTCTCGATCTGGTGCCATTCCGGCCAGATGCCCGTGACGGAGATGCCGGGCTTGGTCGTCTCAGCAAACTGGACCTCGTAGGCGCCGTGCCGCATGGGCGTAATGCGCGCAATCGAAGGACAGTGCTCGAGCAGCTGGTCCACCTCCGAAATCTGCATCTGGATGTCGCGCCAGTTGACCCTCGTTTCGTAGCCGTCGGGCACGGTCCCATCCATGAAGACCTTCTTGGCGCCGAACGTCTCGAACTCGCTCAACACGTACTCGCGGAGGCCCGTGAGCGCCGCGATGACCGCAGACACCGACGCCACGCCGATGATGATGCCGAGCGCCGTGAGCATCGCCCGCATCTTGTTGGTCCAGATCTGGGCGAGCGCGAGAACGACGGTCTGGAGCAACACCCGCACGATGATCATGGCGTGGCCTCCACGGCGTCCCCGGTCTTGACGACGCGCGGCGACGGCGGAGCGCCGCCATCGCTGAGCGTCTTCAGGCGCGCCGCAGCCCGCGCCGTCCACTCGCGATGGATCGGGTCGTTCTCAGTGCGCATGTCGGAGACGATGCGGCCGTCGCGCAGGCGGACGATGCGCTCCGCGTTGGCGGCGATATCCTCCTCGTGCGTGACGATGATGATCGTCTGCCCCTCGGCGTGCAACTGCCGGAAGAGACGGATGATCTCGTCGCTCGTCGTCGAATCCAGGTTTCCGGTGGGCTCGTCCGCCAGGATGATGCTGGGGCCGTTCACCAGCGCCCGGGCGATCGCCACGCGCTGCCGCTGACCGCCCGACATCTGGTTCGGACGGTGGCGCATGCGGTCCGCCAGACCGACCCTGTCGAGGGCGCGCTTGGCGCTTCGGCGCGCCCGCCACCACCCGCTCTTGGAGTAGAGCAGCGGCAGCATCACGTTCTTGAGCGCCGTGGCCCGCGGCAGCAGTTCGAACGACTGGAACACGAAGCCGATCTCCTTGTTCCGAAGTTGCGCGAGGGCAGCGGCGCCGAGGCGGTTCGTGGCCTTGTCGTTCAGCGTGTACTTCCCGGCTGTCGGTCGATCGAGCAGACCGAGAATGTTCATGAGCGTCGATTTTCCCGAGCCCGAGGCGCCCATGATGGCGACGAACTCGTTGCGCTCAATATCAAGATCGACGCCGCGGAGCGTATGAACGCGCTCGACGCCGATGCGGTAGACCTTCGTCAGTTTCCTGATCGAGATGGTCATGAGGCGGCCTGGGTGGAGTCCGCCGCGGCGGTTGAAGCGCCCGAATCGCCCGAGGCCGCGTCGGCGGGCGGCGAGGACTTGGAGGAATCCGCTCCGCCCTGCTTGGAGTCGGCCGCGGCCTGGCCCGCCTGATCGGGCGCCGGCGGCCCCTGGATCTCGTCGGGCTTCGCGGCGAGGGCGTCCTCCATAAGGCGAACCTGGTCGTTGTGCTTGATCTCGTTGATGGCCGTCCACGGACCGACGATGATCTGGTCGCCCTCGGCGACGCCTTCGAGAATCGCCGTCTTCGTCAGGTCGCTGCTCCCGGTCTTCACCAGCGTGGCGCGGGCCTTCCCGTCGCGCACGACGTACACCGCGCGAGCGAAGGTCTTGTTGAGATCGGCCACGGATGAGGTTGAAACCTCGGGCGGCAGTTCATCGACGCGGAGGTCCACGACCGCCTGGCTGGGGGCGAGCATGATGCCCTCGACCGTCTCGATCTCGATATCCACGTTGGCGGTCAGGCCGGAGAGGATCGTCCGTCCTTCCGCGAGGTGAAGCTCGATCTCGGTCTCGTAGTAGGGGTTCGCGTTGCCTGGCGGCCGAGTGAGCTGGAGCGCAATGCGCTCGACCGTGCCTTCAAAGGTCTCATCCGGGTACGCGTTGATGAAGACGCGGGCGGTCTGGCCCGGCGACACCAGCGCGACGTCGGATTCATCCACCTGCGCCCTCATGAGCATCCGGGAGAGATCAGCAACCTCCAGAATCACCGTGCCGGCGTTGTTCATCGTGCCGGTGACGACAATCTCGCCGACTTCCGCGTTGAGGCGCGTGACGCGGCCGTTGATCGGCGTTTCGATGGTCGTGTAGCGGAGGTTCTCCTCAGCCTGCACGACTCGGGCCCGAGCGACCTCGATGCCGTGCTCAGCGGCCTTAAGGTTGGATTCCATCCGTCGCAGTTCGGCTTCGGCGGAGTCAAGGGCCGATCGACTCACGTCGGCCGTCTCGAAGAGTGATTTCTGGCGCTCCCACTCAGCAACCGCGTTCACATGCGAGGCTCGTGACCCCTCGAGCCGGGCCTCCTCCGCCTTGAGCGAGGCTTGCGCTGATTCGAGCGCGGCGATGAACTCCTTGTCCTCCAGACGCACGACAAGATCGCCCGCCTGCACCACGTCGCCTTCCTCAAACGGGAGCGCGGAGATCTGGGCGGACACGCGGGCCGAGATGGAGACCTTCCGCCGCGGCTCGATCTCGCCGGGAGCGCTCACCGTCCTAACGATCCTTCCGCGCGAGACCGGCTCGACCCTCACCTCGCGACCGGCCCCGGCGCCGGCTCGTTCGGTGATCGCGGCCTTGATCTTCGGGTAGAGGAAGACGCCGGCGCCGCCGACCACCAGCAGGATCACCAGCCCGATACCGACGACCCATTTCAGGATTCTGACGACTGTTCGCATGGGAGTCTGGTCCCGCCTCTGATCGGTGTGCCGGCTCTGATCGCGCCCCGCCCCTGAGGAAGGCTACCCCGAAGCCTCCACGAGGGATGCACCATATGCGGCAGCCGTGGCCTCTGCAGCCTTCTTGGGAGCGCCGCGGGCGTGATTTCGGCTCTTCTGGGCGCTCATGCCGCCCGACCGACGGCGTTGGGAAGACCCATCACGCCGCCGACGCCGTCCGAGAAGAATCGGCCCCCCGCCGCGGAAAGGCCGGCCCGCCCACGCGCTGCTAACGTGCAGCGGGTCAAAGTCAAGGAATGGAGGCTCCGGCAGATGAGCCCGCAGACACAAGCCGCCGCTCAGCGCGTTGAGCGCGATTCGATGGGTGAGATGACTGTTCCGGCCGAGGCTTTGTACGGCGCCTCGACGCAGCGGGCAGTGCTGAACTTTCCGATGTCCGGGCAGCCCGTCCCCGCGCCGGTCATCCATGCCTATGGCCTCCTGAAAGCCGCGGCGGCGCGGGTGAACCAGTCGCTGCATCGGCTGGATGCCGGGCGGGCCAAGGCCATCATCGCCGCGGCTGACGAAATCGCAGCTGGAAAGCACGACGAACAGTTCCCTGTGGATGTGTTCCAGACGGGCTCAGGAACATCCACGAACATGAACGCGAACGAGGTGATCGGGAACCTCGTGTGCATCGCGCGGGGCGCCCCGATCGGCTCATCCAAGGACGCGGCATACCTCGAAAAGGGCGGGGTGCACCCGAACGACCATGTGAACATGGGGCAGTCGTCGAACGACACGTTCCCGACCGCCATTCACATCGCCGCGGCCATCGAGATCAAGGAGCGGCTCCTGCCTGCCGTGCGGCGAATGCGGGAGCGGCTGGAATCGCAGGCGAAGGCCTGGGACAAGGTGCTGAAGATCGGGCGCACCCACCTGCAGGACGCAACGCCGATCCGTCTCGGGCAGGAGTTTTCCGGTTACGCCTCGCAGATGAAGCACGCGGAGGAGCGGCTGCAGCGAGCGCTGAAGGCCCTGATGGAGCTGCCCATCGGCGGCACCGCCGTGGGCACCGGCATCAACACGCATGAGCGCTTCGGCGCTCTGGTCGCGGCCGACCTCGCGAAGACGACGGGCTTGCCGTTCGTCGAAGCGGAGAACCACTTCGAGGCTCAGCACGCGAAGGATGGCGTCGTGGAGGCTTCGGGGCACATGCGCACGATCGCCGTGTCGCTCACGAAGATTGCCAATGACATCAGGTGGATGGGCTCCGGCCCGCGCTGCGGGATCGGCGAACTGATTCTCCCCGCCGTGCAGCCCGGCTCGTCGATCATGCCGGGCAAAGTGAACCCGGTGATCTGCGAGGCGGTCATCATGGCGTGCTGCCAGGTGATGGGGAACGATCACGCCGTGGCGCTGGGCGGCTTGGGCGGCGTCGGGTCGCTGCTCGATCTGAACGTGGCGATGCCGATGATGGCGAGGAATCTGCTGGAATCGATCCACCTGCTCGAGCGATCCTGCACCGTGTTCACGGAGCACATGCTCGAAGGGCTGAAGCCCGACGAGAAGCGGTGCAGCGATCTCATCGAGGGCAGTCTCGCCATGTGCACGTCGCTCGTGCCGGCGATCGGCTACGACAAGTCCGCGGCGCTCGCGAAGCAGGCGTTCAAGGAAGGCAAGACGGTGCGGCAACTCGCGCTCGAGCAGAAACTCCTGCCCGAGAAGGAACTGAACGAACTGCTTGATCCCATGTCGATGACGCTGCCGGGCGGCGAGGGCTCGGCGGGCGGCTGAGAGCCCGCTTCGATCGCTTCAGCCGCCGCCTGGGTGTTTCCCATTCAGACCGCGCTCGCCGAAGATGCGGCGGCGCTTCACGCGCGAGGCGTAGGTGAGGCCGAATCGCTTCTGCCCGACTTCGCGCACCATGGCCGCGGCTTCCTCGGGGGAATCCGTGAGGACGAAGCGGTTCACGTCGTCGGGATCGATGGTCTTCTCGACAAGCATCTTCTCACGCAGAAACTCCATCAGCGGCCGCCAGTAATCGACGCCCATCAGGACCAGCGGGAAATCGTGGATCTTCTGCGTCTGCACGAGCGTTGCGGTCTCGAAGATCTCGTCCATGGTGCCGAACCCGCCCGGCAGCGCGATGAACGCATACGAGTACTTCACGAGCATCAGTTTGCGCACGAAGAAGTAGCGGAACTCCACCCACTTATCGAGGTACGGGTTCGGCTCCTGCTCCTGCGGCAGGATGATGTTGCAGCCGACGCTGCGTCCATTGGCCTCCTTCGCGCCTCGGTTGGCCGCCTCCATGATGCCCGGCCCGCCGCCGGTCATCACCGTGAAGCCGGCCTTCGCCAGTTCGCGCCCGACGCCGCGGGCCATCTCGTAGTACCGGTGGGATTCGTCAAATCGCGCCGAGCCGAAGACGGTGACGCACGGCCCGACGAAGTGCAGCGCGCGAAAGCCGCGGATGCATTCGGCGAAGATCCGCAGGGCCCGCAGAAACTCGATTTCCCGTCTCTGCGGCCCCTCGAGGAACCCCTGCTCCTCGACATCGCGCGTGCGCTTGCCCCACTCGGCCTGAGCCGGTGTGGGCCGGGCGGGCTCCGCGGCGGGCGTGGCTCGGGTTTTCTCCTCAGTGGCGGGCGAAGTCATCGAAGAAACCAAGCGTAGTCCCTACCCGACGCCCGTGTCGCCGGGGCCGAACAGGAGGCCCTGGGCCGGGTCGCCGGCCGTCTCGCTCTCCAAGGCTCTCGGCGGTCGGAAGGCCCGACTTGAGAGGGCCGGCCACTCGCCATCGAGGCCGTAGCGACGTTTGAAGAGCGCAAACATCGCGCCGATCTGGTCCGACCGCTCTCCCTGCCCGCGCAGGCGCTCCCCGAAGCGCGATTGAGTGAGCCGGCCGCCCCTCACCCCTCGCACACCCGCCTCCACGGCTGCGGCGCGCTCGGGGAACTTCCTTGAGAGCCAATCGAGAAAGAGCGACTTCACCTGATAGGGGAGCCGGAGCACGACCCACGCGGCGCTTCGGGCCCCGGCCTCCGCCGCGGCTTTGAGAATCGCAGGGGCCTCCCGATCGGTGAGGCCGGGAATGACGGGGGCGACCATGACCATGGTCGGGATTCCGGCGGCAGACAGCGATTCGATGGCGGAGAGGCGCTCCCGCGGGCTGCTCGCGCGGGGCTCCATGGCCGCCGCGAGACGATTATCGAGCGTCGTGATGCTGACGCCAACATGAACCGCTTCGTGCGCAGCGAGTTCCTTCAGGAGATCGATGTCGCGCGTGACGAGGCCGTTCTTGGTCACGATGGAGATCGGCTGCCGTGCCTCGGCAAAGACTTCCATGCAGGCGCGCGTGAGGCGAAGGTCAGCCTCCACCGGCTGGTACGCATCTGTCACGCCGGACACCATGATCGCCTCGCCCCTCCACCGCGGAGACGCGAGTTCGCGCCGCAGAAGCGCCGACGCCTGTCGTTTCACGACGATCTTCGTCTCGAAGTCGAGCCCGCAGGAGAAACCGAGCGTTTCGTGCGTGGGTCGGGCGTAACAGTAGATGCAGCCGTGCTCGCAGCCCCGGTAGGGGTTGAAGGTCCACTTCATCGGCAGGTCGGGGCTGTCCACCGGGTTCAGCGCCGTGCGAGAGTGGTCGTCGTAAAGCAGAGTTCCGGTCTGTGCGCCGCGGGGGTTCTCCGTTGCCGCTTCATCCAGCGCCTCGCCCAGCACGTGGAGACGCACCGTCTCGAACCGATTGCCCGGGTTCAGCCCCGCGCCCCGACCGCGCACCGCCCCCGCGGGCAGGGAATCGGCGTAGGCACGGTCGCTGTGGGGGGCTCCGAGCATTGTGCCTAACATACACCAAACCCAGGCGGGCGTCAAGACCCTTTGAGCGCCGATCAGCCCCAAGACCCCAGCATGATCGCCAGGTCGCCCGCCCCGACCGAGCCGTCGCCGTCGAGGTCGCCGGGGCAGGTTGGTGGGACGGGGCAGGGCCCCCACGCCCCCAGGAGCAGGGCGAGATCCGCGGCGCCGACGATGCCGTCCCCGTCCAGATCGGCCGGGGCGCCAGCCTTGGCCAGCGCCACGAACGCACCGCTGCCCCATTCGACCTGGTTGTTGTCCGGGGGCGTCAGGCCGCACTGGAAAGCGACGTCGCCGCGGTTGTTGATCGAGGGCGCGCCGCCATACACGGGGCTTCCATCGTGCTGATCGATCCGGGCCATGCCGAGATCCATCGGCAACAGGTCATGCTCCGCGACGAGGCGCGTGAGCGTCGTCCCGTCGCCGACGAAGATGGAGCGGAGGCCATCGAGGGCGACGCCGCGGAAGACGACCACGTTGTCGTTGTTGACATCGGGCCGGAAGAAGTCCACGTCGGCCACATCCGGGGTCGCGCCGCCGGAGCGGGCGATCTCCAGGGTTGTCGTTCCGTTTGAGAGGTAGACACCGCGGCCGCCGCCCACCAGCGTGGAGTTGAACGCGACCCAGCCTGCGTTGTTCACGGATACTCCGTTGTCGAACCTTGCGAAGGGCGACATGGCCATCGAGTCTGCATCCTCCGCGATGAGAACGGATGATCCGTCGGCGTTCCAGAGCCTGATCTCGTCCGGCTGGCTCTCGCCCACGACGTTGAGGGGTCCGCGCCGAGCCTTGCCGGCGATCTGCCGAGCGTCATTCATGTCAGGCGTGAAGAGGAACGAATAAGGGCTCATCGGGTTGGCGCCGACCTCGGCAACGTGACGGGCTTGGCTACCCGCGTCATCGCTGATGAACGCCTGCCCGCCCGCGCCCTGCTGCCCGCGGAAGCCGATGACGCCGGTCTCGTTGACGATTGGCGACCCGAGGCTGATGAGGCCGAACACTCCGCCCGGGAAGATGAAGGGGCCGCCGGTCATGGCGGGGCCATCGATGCGCACGATTGCAACGGGGGTGGTGAAGAACTGGTTGGTCGCCATGATGCCGGAGTTGGTCAGCGTCGGGTCGCCGAGCACACCCTCGGAGGGCGACATGTAGACGATGGCGCCCGCCGCGTCTTCGCCGAACCAGATGCCCTGGCTGTCGCTCCCGCCGATGACCTCCAGTTTCATCGCCACCTGCGCGGAATCGTTGATGGCGATGGTCGCGTTCGTGAAGAACGTCGAGTTGGGGAGGTTGAAGGCGCCGGCGAAGTTGGCGCGGGCCTGCAGTTGGAAGCCGCTGTAGGTCGGAACCCCTGCGAAGGCGCCGGCGACAAGCACGCCCAAAGCCGCGGTCACCGCGGCGATCGATCGAATCAACATCACTTTTCTCTCCTCGAACCTTGGCCGGGGCCACTCGCTCGGACCCGGGCCCGAGTATAGGCCCGGGGTGGCCGGGCCCGAGAACTCACGCCCTCAGGGCTACCATCCGCCTCCATGAGCAGGCCGTACGAGGACATCGCGCAGCGCCTCGCGGGGCGGGCCGCCGGCGCATCGCGCGACGCGCGCATGCAGATGGTTGTTGATGCGCTGTGGGAGTCCCTCGCGGATCACGGCGTGTCGTGGGTCGGTTTCTATGTCGCCGACGATCGGTCCGGGGTCCCGGATTCGCAGCGGCTCGCCCTCGGGCCGCGGCGAGACAAGCCCGCGTGCTCACCCATCGGCCTCCACGGTGTGTGCGGGCAGGCCTTCACGTCGGGCGAGACCAGGATCGTCCGCGACGTTTCCGAACTGGGGGCCGACTACATCGCCTGTGACCCGCGGGACCGCTCAGAGATCGTCCTGCCGCTGTTCGAGAAGGGCCGACGCTGGGGCGTGATCGACGTGGACTCGTGGGACCTCGCCGCATTCGACGAGAGGGACGAGGCCGGCCTGAAGGGCGTGCTGCGGGCCGGCGGGTTCGACCCCGGGAACTGACCTGTCCACTCCAGTCGGCCCGCGGATTTCCCCGATATCAGGGACGATGCTTCGAGGCCGCCTACCGCTCATGGGCTTCACGACGGCGTACTTCCTCGCCTTCATCGGCGTGGCCATCGCGCGCGGGAACAGCGAGTTCATCTTCTACGCCGCGGTGATGGCGGCCCTGATCGTGCTCATCCTCCTGGCCGATCGGCGGGTTCACTTCTCCAACCTCGTCCTCTGGGGCCTCTCGATCTGGGGCCTGCTGCACATGGCCGGCGGCAACGTGCCGCTGCCCGGCGAGGGTGGTGTGCTCTACAACCTGATGCTCATCCCCATCCATCCGCCGATTCTGAAGTACGACCAGGCGGTGCACTGCTACGGCTTCTTCGTGTCTTCGTTCGTGTGCTGGGAGGCCCTGCGCGCGGTGGGGCGTCCCGCCGCGCCGGTGCGCTTCGGCCTCGCGTTCCTCATCGCGTGCATGTCGATGGGGCTCGGCGCGCTCAATGAGGTCGTGGAGTTCGCCGCGGTGCTCCTACTTCCCGAGACCAACGTGGGCGGCTACATGAACACCGGCTGGGACATGGTGTTCAACATGATCGGCGCCTGCACGGGAGCGGCGATCATCTGGGCCGGAAACCGCGCGGGCGCGGGGAGCGCGGAAGAGCCTCGCGCTGCGCTCACCTGAAATCCAGGCCGATGTCCACGGCCGGCGCGGATTGAGTGATCGATCCCACGCTGATGCGATCTACACCTGTTCGGGCGATCTCGGCGACCGTATCGAGAGTCACGCCGCCGCTTGCCTCCAGCAGGAGGGGCGAACCCGCCCCATCCCGCAGACCGACGGCCGCGCGAAGATCCGCGATCGACATGTTGTCGAGCAGCGCAATATCCACGAGCCCCGGCTCGATCGTCAGGATGCGCTCGAGTTGCGACAGCGAATCCACCTCGACCTCGATGAAGCGCAGCCCATCCGGACCCGAGCGCTCCCGCGCCGCTTTCGCCGCGGCTTCCACGAACTTCGCAATGTCCCCCTCGGGCACGTGCGCCAGATGATTGTCCTTGATCAGGACGGCGTCATACAGGCCGAGCCTGTGGCACATGCCGCCGCCGCAGCGCACGGCGTACTTCTCCAGCGCTCTCAGGCCCGGCGTCGTCTTGCGCGTATCGAAGAGTTGCGAGCGCGACCCCGGCGCCCCTTCCCTGATCGCCCGCACAAATGCGGCCGTCCTCGTGGCGATTCCGGCAAGCCGCGAAAGCAGATTCAGCAGCGTGCGCTCCACGCGCAGGACCTCCCCCTCATGTCCCGACAACACGGCGAGTTCGCTTCCGGCGCTGAACGCTGCGCCATCCGCCATCCGGGGCTCAAGCGAGCAGTTCGGCGCCATGAGCGCCGCCACCTCGGCCGCGGGCGCCATTCCCGCAAGCACACCGGCGCCGCGAGATCGCACGATGGCGTTCGCCCCGCCGCCGATCCCGCACGCCGCCGTGGTCACGTCAGCCGCGGGGTTGCCCGGATCGCCCAGGTCCTCAGCCGCGGCGATCGCCAGCAGACGAGCCACCAGCCCGCTCCGGGCCAGTTCCGAATAGAGCCTGTCGAGCGGGAGTGAGTTCAGGTCGAGCATGGTTCGCCCGCGGCTTCCGGGAAGGTCAGCCGATCGGCGCCGGCGCATCCACACCGCTGCGCAATCGCGTCACCACCGCCGTTGTGCTGCGCCCATCGAGCATCGGAGCAATCTCGATGCGCCCGCCCCATGACTCCACCATCTCTCCGCCGACCACCTGCTCACGCGAGTAGTCGCCGCCCTTGACAAGCACATCGGGCCGGATCGCCCTGATGAGGGCGGTCGGCGTGTCATCCTCGAAGGGAACGATGATGTCCACCGATTCGAGTTCGCCGAGAACCTCCGCCCGGTCCGCTTCGCCATGAATCGGCCGCCCGGCGCCCTTGAGCCTCCGCACCGAGTCGTCGCTGTTGAGCCCCACCACCAGCGCATCGCCCCGCTGCGCCGCCCATCTCAGCATCGAGATGTGGCCCGCGTGGATGATGTCGAAGCAGCCGTTCGTGAACACGATGCGGCGCCCCTCGCGCCGCAGCGCGGCTACTTCCACGAGCGCATCCTCCAGGGTCCGTGTCTTTCCGAGCAGGTGCCGCGACTGAACAAGCACTGCGTGGTGGATCCGCTCGAGCGGTATGGGCTGCACGCCGAACACCTCGACCTCCAGCCCCGCCGCGGCGTTGGCGAAACGCACTGCGTCCGGCCAGTCGATCCCGTTGGCCCGGGCGCCCGCCAGCGCCGCGAGCACCATGTCGCCGGCGCCCGTGACGTCATACACCTCGCGCGCGAGTGTCGGCACATGCTGCGCCTCAGCCTCGCCGCGCTCCAGCAGCAGCGCGCCATGCCTGTCGAGCGTCAACACGACGGCCTCGAGATCAAGCCCGTTCAGGAGGTCGCGCGCCAGCGATTGCTGCGCCTCATTGCCCGGGTCGTCTCCCGCCGCGCGGCCGCCCGCCAGCTCCGCCTCCGTCCGGTTCGGCGTGATGGCCGTCGCCCCGCGATACTTCGAATAGTCTTCGATCAGGGCCGGATCGATCAGCACGGGTTTGCCGGCGCGCCGCGCGGATTCAATCACCGCCCGGCACACGCGCTCCGAGCACACGCCCTTGTTGTAGTCCTCGATGCACACGACGTCCGCGTCAGCCAGCGCCGCTTCGAAGCGCTCGAGCACGCGCCCTTCGACGGCCTCGCTCACCGGCGCGTTCGACTCCATGTCGAGGCGGAACATCTTCTGCGGATGCCTGTGCTGCGCCAGACCGACGAGGCTGCGCTTCACCGTGGTCGGGCGCGACGAATCAACCACGAGTCCCCGCGCATCCACACCGCGCGCCGCGAGCGCCTCGCGCAGCCGCTTCCCGGCGTCATCATCACCCGTGACGCCGAACGCCAGCACGCGCCCTCGCAACTCCACCAGGTCCAGGCACACGTTGGCCGCCCCGCCCGGCGACGCCTCCGATCGCCGCACGCGCAGCACCGGCACCGGCGCATCGGGGCTCAGCCGCTCCGCGTCGCCGTAGACATGCTCGTCGAGCATGAAGTCGCCGACAACAAGCGCCGTGAACGGCTTCCAGGCCGAGATTCTCGAGAGAAGGGTCGCCATCGGGGGCTAGGAGGATAGCACTGCCGCCCCGCCCGAAGCGGACGCCGCCGCCGCAGCCCGGCCTCCTGCCGCCGCGACCACGGCCTTCCCGAGCGCCTCCTCCCCCCGCACAAACCGCAGCGCCAGGGCCGCGCGCCAGATCGGCGGCTCACCACCGCGCCCCTCGGCGCTCGCGACATCGATCACACGCTCGATCTTCACCCAATCCTTCATCGTGGTCAGAATGACATCCGCCTGGGCCAGCGCCGCCTCGTGGAAGATCCGGTTCATCAGGTCGGCCGTGTACCGGGCGTGGTCGCGCAACGCCGCGGCCCCGGCGATCACGGCGCCCGCTCGAACGATGTCCGCGATGAATGGCGCCGGGTTCCCGAGTGCGCACACGGCGAACACGCGCCGGCCCTCGATCCCGTCCAGTGCGCAGCGGCCCTCCGGCGTCTCGAAGTGCGGCCATTCATGCGCGCACACCGCAACGGGCCGGACACCCGCTCGCTTCTCCATCGCATCGGCCAGCCGCTCAATCTCCGCCGCGGAAACCGCCTCCGCATGCGTCATCACGATGAAATCCGCGCGGCGCAGCGATTCGACCGGCTCGCGCAGCCAGCCCGCCGGAAGCAGCCGTTCCTCCATCGGGTCTCTCGTCGCATCCACGAGCACAATGTCAAGATCCCGCTTCACGAACCGGTGCTGGAATCCATCGTCGAGCACGATGCAATCCGTTCTCGCCGCTCCCGCGCCCTTCAGATGTTCCCTTATTCCCGCGGCCCGATCCGGCCGCGCGATCACCGGGGTCCCCGGCAGAACCCGTGCATACTCCGCCTGCTCGTCCGACATCTCCCCGCGTTGCGCCCGATACCCCCGCATCGCAATCGCCGGCCGCCGACCCGCTCTCAGCAGCGTCCGCACGAGGTGCGCCGTCATGGGCGTCTTGCCCGTGCCGCCGACAGACAGGTTCCCCACGCTGATCACCGGGACGCCGACATCCACAACCCGCCGGCCGAGGTCGAACTGCGCATTGCGCCTCGCCACAATCGCCCCATACACCGGCGCCGCCACCCGGCCGAGGCCGAACGGAACCGGCGCCGCAGGATGTGCTCTCACGAGCCCGCCCCCGACCCCCGCCGCGGCGCGCTCCCTTCGCGCTTCGCCACAACGGCGCTCTTCACGTCCTCGATCGCCTTCAGCGCCGCCTCGCCCGCCGATTTCCGCCGCGCAGCCCGCGCCAGGCGCAGCGTGTTCGCCGCGTCCAGCAGCGCGAGCCCGATCGTCATCGCAAGAAGCGCCACTGCCGCCACCCACACCAGCGCAAACGCGCGGGACTGCGTGTGCGGGTTCAGCACGCCGAATCCCGCGGCCAGCAGCGGAATCGTCACCAGCATCACCCACCCGTTCGCCACGCGGATCCGCCGCCGGCTCGGCGGCTTCGTCCGCTGCTGCGTGGCGCCGATGTGCGCCGCCACGAACATCATCACGACGCCCGCCACCGGCAGGACGATCCACCACGGGATGACGCTTCCGCTCAGCATCGTGTCGCTTCACCCTCAGTCGCCGCCGTCGCCCGCGGCAGGATCGCCGGGAGCAGCGGCAGCAGCCGCCGGATCGGCAGCCCCATGATCGTCGCCGGGTCGCCCTCGTATTCAATCGGCCATCCAGCCTCCAGACGCTCGGCAAGGTTGTACGCGCCCGCCTTCCCCGCCCAGTTTCCGGACGCCACGTAGTCCGCAATGCGCCCCGCGCCGATCACTCCCACCCGAACGTGCGCGGAATCCGCGAGAACCACCCTCCGAGTCCCGCGATCCGCCAGAATCGCCGCGCCCGTGATCACATCATGCTCGCCATCCTCGAGCAGCCGGACGATCCGGAGCGCATCCGCCGCGTCCCGGGCCTGACCGATGATCTCCCCCTCCTTCACCACGATGGTGTCCGCCCCCAGAACAACGTCCCCGCCCGCTCGAGGCCCCGCTTCCCGCTCAATCGCCTCCCACGCCGCTCGCGCCTTGAGGTGCGCCAGGCCCGCGGCCCAGTGCCGGGCCGACACCGCGCCGGGGCGAAGCAGCCCATCGTCAACGCCGGGGTCCATGGCCACGTGCGCCACCCCCGCCTCCTCCAGCAGCCGACGCCGCCGCGGCGAGCGGCTGGCCAGCACGAGCCGGGGGGCGCCATCCTGGCGCATCCGTGCGTCATCGGACGTGGGCGGCATCCGAGGATGGTAGCGCCGCGGCGGGCGGCTCGACCGGCCGCGAGAGGGCAACGAGGGCCCTCTGGAGCGTCTCCTCCACGGTGATTCGCTCCATAACCGCGCGACCCGAAGCCTCGTCTTTGTGGTCCAGACGGTCCCCCGGGCGAAGGCGCTGAATCACATCCGCCTCACGCCAATAGGGGCCCACCCGGTCAAGACGCGTCGGCCCGAACAGCCCGACCATGGGTCTCGCGAAGCCGACCGCCATGTGCAGCGCCGCCGAGTCATTCGCCAGCGCCAGCGACGAGGCCTCCACCAGCGCCATGAGCCCGCCGACGTCCGTCTTCCCCACCAGGTCAATCACCCGCTCATCGAGGCTTGCAAGAGCGAGCACCGGCTCGCATTGCCCCCGCTCTCCCGCCCCGCCGACCACCGCGATCCGCTCCACCGCGCCTTCCTGAAGCAGCCCGCGGCACACCGCGGCATACCGATCCGCCGGCCACCGCTTGCCCGGCCAGCGGGCCGTCGGCGCCACCAGGGCGTACCTGGCGCCCGCCAGGCGCTCATCGATTCCGGTGCGGTCCTTCTCGCTCGTGTAGAGCCGCATGTCTCGAACCGGCGCCACACCCTCGGCCTCAACCAGGGCCAGCATCCGATCAACGGTGTGCATCTCGCGCGAAACGCGATGGCGTCTGTTGCACCCCAGCCAGCCGAGCTCCGCCGCGTCCGCGTAGCCCACACGCCGCGGCGCGCCTGTCGCCCAGGCGAAGAGTCCGCTCCGCAGGAGCCCCTGGCAATCGAGCACAAGGTCGTATCGTCGCGCTCGAAGCCCCCGCAGCCACCGAACCACCTCGCCAGATACGGCCGGCCGCCACAGGGCGCCGAACCTCCGCCTCGGAAACGCGACCACTCCGCTCAGGTCGGGGTGCGACGCAACCGCCGGCGCAAACTCCTCCTGCACAAGCCAGTCGATGTGGGCGTCCGGCCACGCCCGGCGCAGGCTGACGAGCACAGGCACGGTCCGGCAGACATCGCCCAGTGCGCTCGGCCGGATGATCAGGATTCGAGTGGGCTCCGACAACCGAGTCACTGTAAGGTGAGAGGCCCATGAGAGGGGACTCAGAGGGCTCGTTGAAACAGCCCGGGGAGGTCAATCATGCGCGTTTACACATCGGCAATCGCTCGATTTTCTTCACGAACCAGGTGCGCCGGCCAGGTCGCTCTGTGGCACGCCGTGGCGTGCGCCGCCGCCCTCGGCGTCCTGCCTGCCGTGGCGTCAACCGCCAGGGCGGAGGAGCCGCAACAGGCGCCGAAGACGCTCCTCGTGTGGGAGCACGCTCGGCCCCTCGATTTCTTCGGCGACCACAAGGATGCATCCCTCCGCCGAGCGTTCGAGATGCTCCCGGCGAGGCTTGCCCATCTGCGGACCGAGATCCCTGACCTCGAAGATGCTCCGCCACAGGTGATCGATGCGCTCGTCGGCTTTCTGAGCCTTCCCGTGCGCATCGCCGTGATCGATCGCGGCCCCGACCCTGAGACGGGCGCGCCAGGCTTCGGCGCCGTCATCCAGTTCGCTGCCCGGGACGAGCAGCATGCGGCGCGGCTTCACGAAACCATGAAGTCCCTCGCGGAGATGGCGCCCGTCCAGCCGGAACTGCGCGACAGCGAGCGGTTCCCCGGCATGATGGAGATCGATGCCCCGATGGGCGTTGTCGCGCTCGGCCCCCAGCGCGCCGAGAACGGCGCATGGCGCTATGAACTTCGCCTCGCCCACCTCGGCGAAACGGCGCCCCTGTTCGCTGCCCTGCCGGCGCCGCCACAGGGCGCCTCACCGCTGGCGCGCGGATTGATCGACCTCGGCGCCTTCGCACCCCTCACCGGCATGCTCGGCATGATGGCCGCGGCCCAGGAGCCCGCCGCCGGCGCCATCTTCAAGAGCCTTGAAGCCGAGGGGTTCATCGGGCCCGACGCCATGACGCTCGAGTTCTCGCTCGGCCACGGCGATGGATGGTTGATCGGTAGAGGTGTGGCGAAAGACGCTGTGACCAAGTCCGCGTCCCTGGCCTCCATGCAATCGCCCCTCGCCGATTCCGATCTCCGCGCCATCCCGGCCGATGCGACCGCGGCTCTTCTCGGTCGCCACGACTGGAGCAAGACGTGGGAATGGCTCGTGTCTCTGATCGAGGTGTCGCCCGAAGGCGCGGAAATGCTCGCGATGTTCACCGAGCGAACGGGAGTTGACCTCGGCCGTGATGTCGTTGGCGCCCTCGGCACGGTCACGGGCGCCTACACGTCGGAGTCCAGCGGCGGCGGCGGAATGCTGTCCGCCGTCGGACTTGTCTCGGTCAAAGACCGCTCGCGCCTCGTCACAGCGTGCGACCGCCTCTGCGCGACGGCCAACCAGGCCATCGACGACGTGGAGGATGGGCCCGGGGACTACGTCCGTTTGCGCCGCTGGACCATGGGCGGAATCGATTACATCGGCCTGCGCTTCGACGGCCTGCCCATTCCCATTGAACTCACAGGCGCCATCACTGATCGATGGCTCATCGCGGGCTTCACTCCGCAGGCCGTCGCCGCCGCCATCGACCAGGCCGCGGGCCGGGGCGACGCCGGAATCTCCGCGAATCCGGCATTCACGCGCGCCCTGCCGATCCCCCTCGATCGCGTGAGCGCCCTCGAGTTCATCGATTCGCCCCGCCAGCTGCGCGCCGGATACGGACTCACCTCTTTGCTCATGTCCGCGATCAACAACGGGGTTCGCATCCCTGGATCAGGCGGCGAGTCGCCCGCGAGCATCCTCCCCCCGTTCCGCGCCCTCGCCGCGGACGCCAAGCCGATGCTGCAGGTGGCGACGATCGAGGGCGACGATCTGGTCATCCACTGGCGCCTCGATCGATCGGCCCTCGTCAACATGACAGGCGCGGTCGGCGCCTACAGCCCGGGCGCATTCCTCGCGTGGCCCGCGCTGAGCGCCGGCATCCTCCTGCCCGCTCTAGGCCGCGCCCGCAGCAACGCGCAGGTGCTGAAGGATTCCACACAACTGCGCCAGATTCACACCGCGATGGTCATGTATGCAACCGAGCACCGCGACCGCTATCCGGATAGCGTGGATGAACTCGTCGAAGGCGGATTCCTTGACCCCGTCCTCCTTGAAAGCCCGATCGGCGCCGTCGATGACGGCCAGGGTGATTACTTCCTGCGCCTGCCCGGCCGCTCCACCTTTGACTCCGAACATGTCACGGGGTACAGCCGCGCCGGTTACGCCGCCGCCCGGCTCGTCAACGTCCTCTACGACGATGGATTTGTCGCTCCAATGACCATCGAGGAGTTTCACGAACTCATCAAGACGCCCAAGAACCGCGACGTGGATTGGCGGCTCCCCGGCCGCGCCGGCGAACGCCGCCAGCCCGACTTCATGATCAGACCGCCCGCCGGGAAGTCCCGGGCGCTCTGACCACGCCGCTCCCCACGCGCGGCGAACGTATCGTGAATCGTCCCCGCGGCGACCAGCCGCTGCGGGCGGATAGCTCAGTGGCCAGAGCGCTCGCCTTACACGCGAGTGGTCGTGGGTTCGACTCCCACTCCGCCCATTCAGGGCCTGCCACGCCCTTCGACCCAACGCCACCCATGTCCATCGCGCTCGATCTCGTCTACGCCCTCCTCGCCATCGTCGCAGCGCCGTGGTGGATGCGGAAGACCCGCGGCGGCTGGCCCGAGCGCTTCGGACGCATCGAGGCCCTCCCCGCCAAGCAGCGCCCGAGGATCCTCATCCACGCCGTGTCAGTGGGGGAGGTGAACCTCATCCGGCGCCTCGTCGCGCGCCTCTCGGAGGACGTTGAAGTCGTCGTTTCGGTCTCGACCGACACCGGCATCGCCCGCGCGCAGCAAGCCTTCGCTGACCGACAACCCGGCCCCGGCCGCATCTTCATCGTCCGCTACCCGGTCGATTTCTCGCGCGCCGTGACCCGCTTCCTCAACGCCGTCCAGCCCGACGCCGCGGCCCTCGTCGAACTCGAACTCTGGCCGAATTTCCTCCGCGCCTGCTCCCGCCGCGGCATTCCCGTCGCCATCATCAACGGCCGCCTCAGCGACCGCTCCGCCCCGCGCTACGCCCGCGCCCGCCCCCTCATGGGCCGATTCTTCCGCTCACTTGCCCTCGTCGCCGCACAGGACGACGGCTACCGCGATCGCTTCGTCGCCGCCGGCGCCTCGCCCGACCGCACGCTCATCGCCGGCTCGATGAAGTGGGACAGCGCCGAAATCGCAGATTCCGTGCCCGGCGCCGACGAACTCGCGCGTGAAATGGGCATTGATCGCTCGAAGCCCCTCATCGTCGCCGGCAGCACGGCGCCGGATGAGCACAACCTCCTCCACCGGGCAACGCCCCCCGGCGTTCAACTCCTCTGCGCCCCGCGCCGCCCCGAGTGGTTCGAAGACGCCGCGCGCGATCTCCCCGGCTGTATCAGGCGATCGACCGGCGCCTCGCCGCAACCCTCCACCTCCGACCGCTTCCTCCTCGACACCATCGGCGAACTCCGCAAGGCCTACGCCCTGGCCGACGTCGTCGTGGTCGGCCGCTCCTTCGCCGATCTCTACGGCTCAGACCCCATGGAGCCCGCCGCGCTCGGCAAGCCCGTGGTCATCGGCCCCGCCGTCGCTGATTTCCGCACCATCGTGTCCGAAATGCTCGCCCGCCGCGCGATCATCCAAACCGACCGGGACGAACTCCCCTCCGTGCTCCGCTCACTCCTCGCAAACGAAGACGAGCGACGCGCGCAGAGCGCTCGCGCGCGCGAGTGCGTGCGCGCGAAGCAGGGCTCGACCGAGCGCCACGCCGCGCTCCTCCTCGATCTGCTTCGCCGCGCGCCCAAGGCCCCATAACCGGGGGACATCCAACTTCGCGGGAACTTCCGAGATTCTCGTGCGAAGTGGTGGAGGTGTCTGTATTTTCGGACGAGCCGGACACGGCGCCGCACGGCAGTTCGCGGCGCTGGAGCGGCAGCGGGGTTCACCGCCTCGAAGACCGGCGCGAGGCTTGTCCCCGATCGCGAGAGACGAGAGCGAGACGTGCACCGATGGATCGGACGCCGTCGGGAGCCATCGTCCGGCCTTGATTGGCCGGTCGGCAGGAGAGCCTTCACGGATGCGCTATCAGAAACTTGGGGGGTCCGCGCTTGCGCTGACGTCGCTGGCCGCAGTGGCGTCACTCGCGCACGGTGGTGTGACCGTCAACGAAATCACGATGATTGATCTTCCCGCCGCTCGCGCCGCGGATATCGGCGCGGGCGGAAAGGTCGTCGGCGCCTACGCGGATACGCAGAACGGCAGGCCCGTGGCGCGACCGTTCATCCTGGAGCGCGACGAAGCGCCGCGCCCGGTGCCCGGCCTGCCGCCCGGCTGGTGTGAAGCCACCGGCGTTTCCGACCTCGGCCACATCACCGGCTGGTCCTTCGAGGATGGGTTCGATCGCGCCTCCGGATTCGTGAGATTTCCCTCGGGCATCTCCACAGGCATTCCCTCCCTCGATGGCGCCGTCAGCGTCGGCGCGGCCGTAAACCGCACCGGCGCCGCGGCGGGTTGGAGTTCCTTCGCCGGCGTCGTCCGCGCACTGAGCCACACCCCCGACCACGCCACGCACAACCTCGGCGTCCTCTCGCCGCAATGTCTCGACTGGAGCTTCGCGCACGACATCAACGATGATGGCGACGTCGTCGGCTGGTCCTACGACAAATACGGCCAGACCCGCGCCTTCCTGCACACGACCCAGACCGGCATGATCGACCTCGGAGACCTGGGCGGCGGCTTTGCGCAGGCCATGGCGCTCAACAACAACGGCGTCGTCGTCGGTTGGTCCCGACGCGCCGATGGCCTCTACCGCGCCTTTCGCTGGACGCAGGCCACCGGCATGCGCGAACTCGGCTCCCTCGGCGGACCCGGCTCCTGCGCGCTCGACGTCAACGATTCCAACGTCATCGTCGGCTGGTCCCACATCACCGACGACGCCGTCCGCGGCTTCCTCTGGACCCACGGCGACGGCATGGTGAACGTCGATCCCTTCATCGCGTCCCGCGCCCGCGTCGATCTCGTCGAAATCGTCGCCATCAACGACGAAAACGAACTCGCCGGCAACGTTATGATTCTCGACGGTTCTTCGCTCTTCGGCCGCCCCTCCGCCGTGCGATTCGACGTGACCCTCAGCCCGCCCCTCCCCGGCGATCTCAACCGCGACGGCGTCATCACCTCCAGCGATCTCAGCATCATGCTCACGCTGCTGGGAGGAACGGACCCCCGCGCCGACTTCAACAAGGACGGCGTGGTCAACTACCTCGACATGAACATCCTGCTCGCGACGTGGTCCCGCCAGCGCGCCTGAGGCCCCGCCCCCGCCCCCGCCGTTCACGGCCGCGAAACGAGCAGCCAATCCCGCCGATCCGCAGTCGGCGCCCACGACCGCATGTCGTCCGCGCGCTCCCACGCCAGCGCCTCGGCGTGCCCATCGAGCAGACCGCTGATCACCCGGCCATCCCGTGTCGGCCTGAGGTTGCCGAATCGCGTGGGATCGGGGTCCGCCCCCGGTTTCTCGCCGCTCCACCGCCGCCCGGTGAGAAAAGGCGACCGAACGACGAAATTTCCGTCAAATAGCACGCCAAACTGCGATTCGAAGTAGTCCGGCGCCGGCCCGCGCCCGGCCGCTCCAAACACCACCAGCCGCGTCGGCTGCGGCGCATCCGCCATCCGCCGCACAAACCACCCGTTTCCGAGCAATCGCTCCACCGCCGGCGCCAGCGTCCCATCGGCCCGCGGCCCGTATTCGTTCTGATCGCCGCCCATGAACGTCGCGTTCAGCCCGAACTTCGGGTACAGCGACACCGCGTAGTGATGCCACTCCGGCCCGCGATCGCGCAGGCTGTTGATCGCCTCCGCGTCGTGATGAATCGCCTCAAAGTTCCAGTCAAAGTAGGGCAGCAGCCGCCACGGCCACCGCAGCGCCGGCAGCCCCGTCACCCGATCGCCCCGCTCGTCCATGGCCGCCAGCCCATCCCTGTACCCCGGCAGCACCATCCCCGCGTGCTCATCGGCGTACAGGTGATACGCCACCATCAACTGCTGCGCCGAGGCGAGGTCTCGCGCCGAAGCCGCGCTCTCACGCGCCCGCCCCAGCACCGGCGTCAGGATCCCGATCAGCAGCGCGATGATCGCCACCACCACCAGCAGTTCGATCAGCGTGAACCCGGCCCGCAGGGACACGCCCTCGTGACCAAGGATCGAGATGGACCCGCCGTTCGGCATCCGGAAGCCTAGTCGCCTGTCAAATGAGAATGAATTCTGTGGGATAGGAATCTTGACGCCCGAGAACACTCCGCTATGGTACACAGTTGAGACTGATTCGCAACTAGGCGGACCCCGACCGGCAGGACTCCCGGCTCGCCCGGTCCGCCACCAGGAGCCACAGAATGCTTCGGAATCTCACCGTCGCGGCTGCCTCAGCCGCGCTCGCGGCGACCCCCGCCCTCTCCGGCGAATCCAAGCCCATCGACCTCGGCATCGCCCAGGACGATGTCTGGGCCTACATCTCCGCCACCGACCCCGCTTCAAACATCGTCCTCAGCGCCTGGGGCTCCAGCGACGTCGATCTCAACCCGGAGGGCTTCCCCGGCGGCCCCGCCACGCGGAACTTCTGGTCGCACGCCTTCGTGGGCTGGGAACTCCCCCCGCTCGACCCCGATTTCGCCTGGGGTGGCGGAATGATCGTCCTCACGCTCGCGAGCGATACCTGGCAGAACATGGAAGGGGATGTCTATGTCCGCTTCCTCGACCGCGGCTTTGACGAATCCGACTGGAACATCTCCTCGAACACGCCCATCCCGGTCCCAGCGCTCGGCGTGGTCGCGGGCGATGATTCGAGCACGATCGGCGCCGATACCAACGTGATCATCTCGCTCCCGGCCGACCTCGATCCCTCGATCTGGCAGCCGTGGGTGCTCTCCGGCCAGATCTACCTCGCCATCACCGCCGACAACGCGCCACCGCCCCCGAGCGGCGGCGGCGGCCCTCCTGACCTCACCGGCACACTCCAGATCTACTCGGGCGAGGACGCCTTCGGCCGCGGGCCGTCGATGACGCTGGCGCGGGCCTCCCGCCCGGCGGGGGATGTGAACGCCGACGGCGTGGTGAACTCCACCGATCTCGGCATGCTGCTCGGCTCGTGGGGATCGGACTTCTTCTTTGCCGACGCCAACGGTGACGGCGTGGTGAACTCCTCAGATCTCGGCATGCTGCTTGGGAACTGGACGGCGGCGCCGTAACCTTTTCCGCGGCGGATCGCCCGCCGGAAGGAGACGAGCCAATGTCGAGCGTGTCGTGCGCGCTGTTCCCCGGCCTTTTCATTGCGTTCGCTGTGTCCTCGGGGCTGCTGGCCGCCCCGGTCGCTTCGACCCGCGCAACTCCGGTTGAACTCGGCGATATCGAATGGCGGCGCGACTTTGCCGCGGCGACTGAAGAAGCGCACCGCGCGAAACGCCCACTGCTCGTTCTCTTCGACGAAGTCCCCGGCTGCGCCACGTGCGTCGGTTACGGCCGCACCACGCTCTCGCATCCGCTCATCGTCGAGGCGGCGGAGACGCTCTTCGTGCCCGTGGCTGTGTACAACAACGTTGAGGGCGCGGATCGCGACGTCTTGACTTCGTTTCAGGAGCCCACGTGGAACAACCCGGTCGTCCGGTTCATGAGCGCCGATCGCGCTCCGCTCGCGCCGCGCCTTGCGGAAGACTATTCCGTCGTCGCGCTCGCATCCTCCATGGTGACCGCGCTTGAAGCGTCGGGCGTTTCGCGGCCCGGGTACCTCGCGCTGCTTGCCGCGGAGGAGCAGTCGCACGGTCGAACGCCCGAAACCGCTTCCTTCGCGATGCACTGCTTCTGGGAGGGCGAAGCCCTGCTCGGCGGGTTCGACGGCGTCGTCGCCACGCGCACCGGCTGGATCGAAGACTCGGAAGTCGTCGAAGTTCAGTTCGATCCCTCGGTCGTCGAGTTCGGCTCGCTCGTCACGCGCGCCGCGGGCATGCAGTGCGCCCACCACGTGCACACAACCACGCCTGCGCAGCGCCGAATCGTCGAGAAATCGCTCGGGAAAGAAGCCGCGAAGGACCGCGGCTCGCTCCGCCCGACACCCGGCGACGACAAGCACGCCCTGCGCTCCACCCCCTGGCGCTTCGTCCCGATGACGCCCATGCAGGCCGCCCGCGTCAACGCGGCCGTCGCCGGAGGCCGCTCACCCGCTCCGTTCCTCTCCCCGCGTCAGATCGCCCTGCACGACGCCTCGGCGAAGAGCGGCCGGAACGACCTGCCGGTCATGATCGGCCGGAGCGATCTTGAACAGGCCATGAAAGAGGCAATCACCGCGATCGAACCCCGCTGAGCCGGGACATGTTCGGTGGCGGCGTTCCGGGGGGCGGCGTATAAGGGCGCTCGCGCGGCTGTTGCCGCGGTTGAGATGAGAGGGAGGGCATGTCCGCGCCATTCGTTCAGCGCCCGATGGTCAGTGTGCTCACGCCCACGTGCGGCAGACCGGCGATGCTGCGCGAAGCGGTGGAGAGTGTCCTCGCCCAGTCATTGGACGACTGGGAACTGCTCATCAGCGACGACGA